>JAGWIS010000004.1 GCA_028866135.1 Patescibacteria group bacterium | reverse complement strand
TCGCCTCCACCGGCGTATGCGTTGTGCCGCTTTCCTCCGGCTTCAATTCCTCTCTCCAGGGATTCCGGTTCTTGCTTCTCGAGCAGGACGCGAAGCGTTTCAAGAAGACGATCGACACCATCGCCAAAGCGATTGGGGATTTCCTGAAGTCTTGAATAACTCAAATTTCAAATTAAGGACGTCCCGGAAAATAATTGTACACATGCTCCATCTATCGATGGAGGGAATTAGGGGTACAATATGCTCATGTCATCGGTATCTTTACGACAACGGGTAGAGCAGCTTCGTGAAAAAGGTAAAACATTTTCTGAAATAAAAAGATTGCTGCAAACGGATATTCCCAAAAGCACGTTGTCATATTGGTGTCGTGATATTCCATTACCGAAAAGTTATCATTCGAAGGTCCAGAGGTTAAACAAATTGAACTTTGCCAATGCTCGTCGGATTTCTTCAAAAAACAGAAAGGAGAGACGGGAGATCTTTTTTAAGGATCTCGATATGAAAAACGAGCCTCTACTAAGCTCCTTTGAGAAGAGCGAGCACGCTAGGAAAATTAGCTTGATTATCCTATACCTTGCCGAGGGATCTAAAACAGATCGTGGTTCGCTGATGTTTGGAAACTCCGATCCGGCAATCGTGGTTATGTTTGTAAACCTAATGAGGGAATGTTACAAAGTAGATGAGCGAAAGTTCAGGTGCACCGTTCAATGCAGAGCAGATCAAGATATCGGGAGGTTGCAAAAATTCTGGTCGAAGACAACAAAAATCCCTCTTAAGCAATTCTATAAAGCACGGGTTGATAAACGAACCTTGGGACGAATATCGAAGAAACAAGAGTATAAAGGAGTTTGCCGCATCGATTACTTTTCTTCAGCAATTGATCTAGAATTAAAACGAGTAGCTCAGCAAATGTTGAAGAGTTTTAATTGAAAGGGCCTGTAGCTCACTTGGTAGAGCGCCGCGATGGCATTGCGGAGGCAAGGGGTTCGATCCCCCTCAGGTCCACCAAAAGCAAAACCCGCCCTAAGGCGGGTTTTGCTTTGAGCTTCGCAGTGCGTTAGCTCAGGTGCGCTGAAACGAGCTTCGTCATTTCAAACATCGTCACTTCGCTCTTGCCGCCGAAAATCGCCTTCAACTTCGCATCCGCGAGGATGTTGCGCTTGTTCTTCGGATTCTGGAGATTATTCTTCTTGATGTATACCCAAAGCTGCTTCACTACCTCGGTCCGCGGCATCGGACCCTTGCCTACGACCGCTTCCAATTCTGAAGTAAGGGTAAGCGGCTTCGATAACGCTGCGTTTATTGCCATGATGAATATGATGGTGTTACGTGTAATGCTTTAACCTGCTACCTAGCATACACTACGGCCCGCCCGCCGGAATGCAACCCCGCCAGTGGGATAAGAGCTATCGTATTCAAAAACTTGACTCATTCTGCAATTTATGTTTACAGTAGTGTTTAGGAGTCCTTTATATCTAACCAGAAGGAAACTTCACTCGTGCTGGTTTCCAGCACGATCACGTCCATCCAAGGAGGTCTCATGATGCAGCAGCAGACGCCGATGCCGACAGAAAAGAAAGCCTACCTGCTTTCTGAGGAGGCGGTCATCGATCTCAACGCCGTAGACGGTAAGCTTACGGACGAATGTCTCAAGGGTTCGGAATGGAGGCTCCGAACTTTCGAGCTCTGCAGTCTCGGACTCCCGGTCATCCAATTGAAGGCTGATCACTGTAGCATTTCGGTGCTTGACCCCAGTGAGCCCTCGGCTTTCGTGGACTGGATTGCTTCGCTGCTCTCCGTCGGCCCCGAAGTCGACATCTCATTCATGGCAAGCGAGGTCATCCGTTTGGGGTATGGTATGACCCTGCCGCAGATCGAACTCATCGTCAGGGCCACCGAGAAGGGCTTGATCCGCTCCGGGATTCGTCGCGATAAGCACAAGAACTTCTTTCTCATGGAAACGGGGGATGCGAGCCGCCCCATCAAGATGGGATGCTTCTTCCGAGACGAAGGCCTGATCGAACACAGGCCCTGGGATTTCTTTCCCGATGAACTCGGTCGCAGCACTCAGTGGCCGCCCGAGAGCCGACTGCTCATCCGCAAGCTGGCCCGCTCCGAGTTCAGGTCCTAGGTGCCCTCTCTTCTTCACGAGCCCCTCCCGCGCTTCGCGCAGGAGGGGCGCAACTTTTCAATACGGTCGCATAACCACTTGCGAAACGCGGATAAAGCGTATACTAGAGTCATGACGTTTGAAGGAGACGGCGGCGATATAGTTCCCGCGCGGCGCGAGATACCGCATTACCATGGCGACGCCGTGCGCGTGCTTTTCGTCGTGAGCGCGGTCGTGCTCATCGTCGCGCAGTCGACCGGCGCCGAACTTCCGCTCTCCACGCTCGGCACCGTGGGCTCTGCCGTGATACTCGCAATCGCGGCTGGCATCACCAATCCGATGCAGTATGAGATCCACTGGGCGAACGCGCTCATCGCGGTCCTCGGCACGCTCCTCTTCGGTACGACCGCCGTCGACCACTATCGCGCCGGCATGAGCTTCTTTGATCCCTCGTTCGTATACGTCGAAGCGCTCGCGCTCCTCTCGCTCATATCGCTTTACTTCACGACGCGGACCATCCGCGGCATCACCCAGCGCCCGGACATCTACTAAACTGTCATGTCTGTCCAGAGTTTTCTCATCAACCAATACGCGAAGTGGAAAATGAAAGACGTGCCAGCGGCGCAACGCGAGCAGATGGTCGGCCTCGTCTCGAAGGATCCGCAGCTCTTCAAGAAGATAAGCGAGGAGATCGAGCGGCGGAAGAAAGGCGGCGAGAGCGAGATGAAGGCGGCAATGGAAGTGATGAAGAAGTACCGCGTCGAGCTCGGGACGCTCATGCAGCAAAAGTAATATGAACGAATTCGTCTCTTTTCTTGTGTTCTGCCAGATGGTCGGCGCGCTCGTCGGCGTCTTTACGGCGGTCTGGGGTGAATTCGCGTACATCCGCTCCCTGGGGGATGGCGCGATAGACGAGGCAGAGCGCGCGCACCTCGACAGCATCGCGAAAGGGCTTCGTTTTGGCATGCTGACTTTGCTTCTTTCCTCATTCGGTCTCGTTGTCATGTCGTACCTCCTCCAGGCAGATCCGCAGCCAGCGCTTTCTCCGGGCTACTGGATCATCGTTACTCTCGCGCTCCTCATCATCGGCGTCTCCTCCGCGCTTTCGCGCAAGCGTATCTCTTTTGCGTTCGGGAGCGCGATAATCTTCACGGGGTGGTGGTTCCTCGCATACCTTGCGCTCGGATGGGTTCCCGTAATTTCTTTCGGCGCGGCCATCGCCTTTTACGTCGTCGCAACAGGAGTCTTGTATGCGGTCCTCGAGTACGCCCGGCTCATCTCGCGCCCTTCAGCGCAGTGATGCGTCGTCTTGCGGGAAAGCCGAAACGGCCTTAGGGTGGTTCTATGCTCAAGATAGGAATGGTTTGTCCCGTACAGGCCAATTTTTAGGGCCAGGCAGAGGGAAGGGCATTCCGTTCAACTTCACTATCAAACTCCCGCCACCGGACAATAGGACGCTTTGGAGGGGTGGACGAAAGAGGGAAGCCGAGCGATTAGCCCTTAAGAATGCCAAAACTAACAAGGGTAAGTTAGAAGTAGATTAAAATATCGGACGACACGTTTTAATCTAATCCATAAATCCCAAAGGTCGATTATAATCTTTTCCTAAGTCAATTCAGTACCTTTTAATCATGTGCTAATCTTTATGTGTGAGTGGCCTAAACCATATGACCTTCGGGTCGTATGGCATGGTCAGAAATCATAGGACATGAAAAACCCGTCATCAGGGCATGTCCTATGTTGCAGGGGGAAACTCCTGTAGACCCGCAAGGGTTCCTGGTGGCGGGTTTTGCGTACCTGCCCCAGGGATTATCAATTATCTCGATTGAACATGGAGCCTTATCTCAAGGAGCAGGGCGTGACGGACGCAGATGTGACTTGGTGGGATGGATTAAGCTGGTTTGGTAAGCGACACATCAAGGCATCAGAATACGCATACAGCAGTGCGTGGCTTAAGGAGTTCGAAAAGCAAGGACTGCGATCTCCGGAAGACATATTACGCAAGCTCGATAAGGTGTCGCTATGCTATGCAGACTACGCATCAAAGGAGGAGATGCTGACTGCAGTTCTTAAGTGCGAACGCCTTGGCTACTCCGCCGATGACTACCCACTACCTTGGCAACTACAGAAGAGGTGTAGCGAATTTACACAGCGGTGCTTCAGCAGCGGCCAGCGTGAATGGTTTAGAGAATCGGCCAATAGATTTAATACGATGAATGCTTTCTTCAGGGCACAAATGAGGGAAGGAAAGGTATGACCCGAAATTTAAAACAGATCTTGCAGTGGCCTGTTATCGGATTGGCCATCGTCGCGGCCATGGCGTATGGAGCAACATGGTTCTACACGCCCCAGCCGCAGACAGCAGAGGCGGCCAACGATGCGATTAGCCCAAAGGCGCTCGCAGCCGCCAACCCCGATTGTGAGGGGCTACAACCGAATGTCACGAAAGCCGTCGACGACTATAACAAGTCGCAGAAGTTGAAGTGGAGTGACGGCGGTGCGACATTCGGACCCGGGAATTACCTCTATCAGAAGGAGTTATACAAGGTGCTTTATAGTCCAGGACTAAGTGAATGCATTGCAGTCGTGATTGACGAGACATTGCTACAGGAAGGAAAGAAGCTCACCGTATATGAGGAATCATATGGCTTTTATGATGCGACCACATACGAATATAAAGACTGGATCGACGTGATAAAACATAGTCGCCCTTACTACTCAATGGCAGACGTGGCTCAAAAGATTCACAAGTACGAAACAGCCACATCGTCCCCGGTCGATCTGACTAACCCATGATGCTAAAAGTGTCAAAACAGGGACGGTTAGCTTAAGAAGTGGTATAAATGAAGATGGCTATACGGGGCGGTATGGTCTATATCGATATATAAATTATGTTTCTATCAGACAACGAGAAGCGTGATGCCGTCAAATTCATTGAGGCAGGAAAACCGTTGCCTGATAAATATCGGTTCTGGTGCATATTGAGTTAGACAATCTAAGCGGGCAGGTAAAGGTGTATCTCATCAAGCAGTTCCCTGACTGCGAGAAAGTTGTTTTTACCGTATCCGCTCCGATATTTGAAGATTTGTTGAAGAATTTTGAGGCTGAAATTGATGACGGTGTCTACACGACAGCGAGCGAGAAGGGCGACGGAATGCAACGGGCCTTGATGCAGTGGGGAAGAGATCAACGACTACGCCGAATCGATGGAGGAACTTCTGTCAGGCGAGTTGAGCTTCGAGCAGAAACGTGCGATAGTGCTAAGAACCGTAGAGAAGGTCATCGGCACGCAAGAAAAGCTCCAAGTGTCGGGGTTCATCCCGGTTATTTCTACTTATTATGGCCAGTACACAACTGAAGATAGGTATCGTCGGATTGCCGAACCCCATAGGAAAGATTACTTCCTACGGGGCAGGCGTGGGGAATAACATATGCTAAAAATCGGTATCGTTGGTTTACCCAATGTTGGTAAGTCGACATTGTTTAATGCACTCACTAAGGCCTCTGTGCCGGCGGAGAATTATCCATTCTGCACGATCGACCCGTCGGTCGGCGTCGTCGGCGTGCCTGACACGCGGCTCGGCGCGCTCGCCGCATTTTCCGCGAGCGGGAAGATTATTCCGGCAGCAATCGAATTCGTCGACATCGCCGGGCTCGTCAAGGGCGCTGCCTCGGGCGAAGGTCTCGGGAATCAGTTCCTCGCAAATATCCGCGAGACGGACGCGATACTCCAAGTCGTCCGCTTCTTCGACGATCCGAAAGTGCTCCACGTCGAGCAGACGATCGAGCCCTACAAGGACATTGAGATTATCAATGTGGAACTTGTGCTCGCTGATGCCGAGCAGGTGCGGAAACGGCGCGACAAGCTCGTGCGAGACATAAAGACCGGCGACAAGGAGGCGGCACTCGAAGACGCTGCGCTCGCGAAGCTTGAAGAGGCCTTTGCCGCAGGAAAGCTCGCGCTCCATGCCGGACTTTCTCCGGAAGAACAGAAGCGCGTCAGCTACCTGAACCTCCTCACGATGAAGCCGATTTTCTACGCGCTCAATAAAAAAAGCGGAGGCCAGAATCTCGATGAGATAAACGACGGCCGCGCGGCGCGCGCCTACGATCTCATCAAGACGCTCGGCGGACGCTACGTGTTCCTCGACGCCGCGACGGAGCGCGAACTGAACGACGTTGCGGATGCCGACCGTGTGGGATTTCGCGCGGAGCTCGGCGTCTCCGAGGATGGCCTTGCCGGGCTCATCCGCGGCGCATACGACACGCTTGGTCTCATCTCATTTTTTACGACCGGCACCGACGAGACACGCGCATGGACGATAAAGAGCGGCAGCACTGCGCCCGTTGCGGGCGCGGCCATCCACAATGACTTCCTTGAGAAGTTCATCCGCGCCGAAGTCATCGCTACGGACGATTTGCTTGCTGCCGGCAGCTGGGCCGCGGCGCGCGAGACGGCGAAAGTCCGCACGGAAGGGAAGGAGTATATCGTCGAAGACGGCGACGTGATGGTCTTTTTGCACGGTTGAGACAGGGCTTCGCGCGGCAAGCGGTTTCGGAGCCGCATAATTTCTTGCTAGAAATTTGCTCTGGCTCGCGCCGTCGCGCTCCGCACGCTCCAACACTGCTTGCCGCGCTCCGCTCACGCTCGTGGTATAATCCGTCGCATATGGAACCAACAGCATCACAGCACCCGAAGTTCGTCCGTTGGGCTCTTTTGATTGGCATCGTTGTCATCCTGAACATATTTTTCAATGTCGTGCTTGCGCTCGCGTACCCGGCGCCAAACTACGAAGACTTCTGCCCGCAATCGAGAATCTCGCCGACCGATGCGCCGACCTGCGATGCGCAGGGAGGCGTGTGGACGGAATACTCTCCCGCCCCTGAGCCGGCGATCTCCGGGCCGAGAATGACCGGGTATTGCGACATGTATGCCAAGTGCCAGAAGCCGTTCCAAGCTGCAAATGATCAGCACGCGCTCTACGCCTTCGTGCTCATGGTAGGTCTCGGCGTCATCGCGCTTGTCATAGGCTTTATGCCGATTGGCTCCTCGATCGTTTCTTCCGGTCTTTCCTATGGCGGCGTGCTCGCGCTCATCATCGCCTCGGCGCAGTATTGGGGCGACGCGGGCAATTGGATCCGGCTTGCCATCAGCACGGTCGGCCTCCTCACTCTCCTCTACATCGGCTGGCGCCGCTTCCGCGACTAACCGGTCTTCGCTCGGGCCTCGTATGGCATACGATCATCGAGAAGTGGAGCGGAAAGCCCGTGAAAAATGGGCCGGGCTTGATCTCTATTCCGCAAATCTTTCGGACGAATCGAAAGAGCCCTACTATCTGCTCACAGAATTCCCGTACCCTTCGGGTGATCTCCACATCGGTCATTGGTACGCCTTTGCCGTAACCGATATCTACGCGCGCCTGCTGCGCGCGCGCGGAAAGAATGTGCTCTTCCCGATTGGCTTTGATGCCTTCGGCCTTCCGGCTGAGAACGCGGCCATGAAGCACGGGCTTGATCCAAAAGACTGGACGTATAAAAACATGGCGCGCATGCGCGAGCAGCTCGCGAGCATGGGCGCGTCCTTCGACTGGAGCAAAGAAGTCGTTACCTGCGAGCCCGGCTACTACCAGTGGACGCAGTGGCTTTTCGTGAAGCTCTTCGAGCACGGGCTTGCCGAGCGCCGCGAAGCGGCGGTGAAGTGGTGCCCGCAGGATCAGACGGTGCTTGCAAATGAGCAGGTGGTGGACGGCTGCTGCGAACGCTGCGGCACAGCGGTCGAGGAGAAGAAGCTCACGCAGTGGTTTCTCAAGATTACCGACTATGCCGAGCGCCTTTTGAAAGGCCTCGATGAACTTCCGTGGCGCGAGGAAATAAAAGAGGCGCAGCGCGCCTGGATCGGAAAGAGCGAAGGCGCATATCTCTCATTCGAAGTTAGGACATCGGATGTCCTAACTTCTGAAGGAACATCGGGTGTCCAATCCATCAAAGTGTTCACGACACGGCCGGACACGCTCTTCGGCGCGACATACGTGGTGCTCGCGCCCGAGCACCCGCTTGTTTCATCGCTGTTGTCCGCCGTTTCAAATAAAAAAGAAGTCGAAGCGTACGTGAGTGCGACGACGAAAAAGACGGAGCGCGAGCGCAGCGAGAATAAAGAGAAGACCGGCGTAAAGCTCGAAGGCATTTCCGCAATCAATCCCGCGACCAAGGAAGAAATCCCAGTTTATCTCGCGGATTACGTCCTTGCGTCTTACGGCACCGGCGCGGTCATGGCCGTCCCCGCGCACGACGAGCGCGATTTCGAATTTGCACAAAAGTTCGGGTTGCCAGTCCAAGTCGTCGTAACACCACCCTCTTCTCAAGAGGGCGTGCAAAAAGAAGTTTGTTACACCGGCGTTGGCCATCTTCAACATTCCGGAGATTTCAATAGCAAATTTAGCGAGGAAGCAAAGTGGGACATCGTCACCTACGCAGGTGGGGAGCGGACGACGCAGTACCGCATCCGCGACTGGCTCGTCTCGCGCCAGCGCTACTGGGGCTGCCCGATACCGGTCGTGTATGACCCTGAAGGGAAGCCGCATCCGATTCCTGCCGAGCACTTGCCGTGGCTCTTGCCGACCGACGTGGACTTCAACCCGACCGGGAAGGCTCCGCTCGCTTCCTCCAAAGAACTCAAAGAACGCGTGACGAAGATATTTGGCGAGGGATGGACGCCGGAATACGACACACTCGATACTTTCGTGGATTCCTCGTGGTACTTCCTCCGCTACCTCGATCCGAAAGACACACATGATTTCTCCGATAACGCGCTCATGAAGAAATGGCTGCCGGTAAAGAGATACTCCGGCGGGAGCGAGCACACCACGATGCATGTTTTGTACGCGCGCTTCTTTACGAAAGCGCTCCACGATCTCGCGCTCGTGCCGGTCGACGAGCCGTTTACCGAGCGCTTCAATCGCGGCCTCATCATGGGCCCCGACGGGCAGAAGATGAGCAAGTCGAAAGGAAACGTGCTGAATCCGGATGAGTTCGTGCAGAACTACGGCGCGGACGCAGTGCGGGTCTACCTCGCGTTCATTGGTCCGTACAACGAGCCAGGAAGCTATCCGTGGAATCTCGACGGGGTAACCTCGATGCGGAAATTCCTCGAGCGCATCGCGCGCCTTATCGAGAAAAACCTCTCTTCCTCGCACTCGGAAGCTGGCCTTCCAAGTGAAGTGGAGCGGGCGTTCGCGCGCGCGGGTCAAAAAATATCTGAGGATGGAGACCGTTTTAAATTTAATACGGGCGTTGCGGCGCTCATGATCCTCGTGAACGAGCTCGAGGCAGCAGAGTCCGTTTCAAAGGAGGCGCTTGCGCACCTGCTCGTCATGCTCGCGCCGTTTGCGCCGCACCTCGCCGAGCATCTCTGGGCTAAACTTTCCGAAGGAAAGTCGCCCGACGCACCATCGGATGGTGCGTTTAGGGAAAAAGTTGCGAGCGTGCATCAACAGCCGTGGCCGGTCTTTTCGGAAGTCGCCGTCACGGAGAGCGAGGTCGTCGTGCAGGTGGGCGGCAAGCGCCGCGGCTTCGTGATGCTTGCGAAAGACGCTCTCGAAGCGGAGGCCATTCGTGCTGCTCGCGAAGTCCCGACCGTCGCCGCGGCGCTTGCCGGAAAAGAGCCGACCAGGATTGTCTATGTGCCCGGAAAAATTCTCAATCTGGTCGTATAATCCCCAGGTATTGACTCTTTTACGGGTAATTGCTATAAATTACACCACATGGTCAAGGAATCGAAGGTGAAAAAGGGAGGGAAGGCCAAGGCCGCAGTGCCGGCCTCTTTTTCCTTTGACAGCGCCGCGCTCGTGAAGCAGCTTTTGGCTTCCGCTCCGGAGCGTGCCCGCGAAGTCCTCATCCGCCGCTTCGGCCTCGGGGCAAATGCCGAGCGCGAAACGCTCGAGGCAATCGGCGATCGCTCCGGCATCACCCGCGAGCGCGTCCGTCAGATCGAGGCCGCCGGTCTCGACGCTGTCCGCGCGAGCAAGGCGTTCAAGGATGCGAAAGGAGCTTTTGAAGAAATCGCCGATCATATCAATGCGCTCGGCATGATCGTGCCGGAAGACACGCTCCTCGCCTCCCTCGGGAAGGACGAGAAGACGCGCAATCGCTTCCGCTTCTTCCTCATGCTCGACTCCTCGTTCTTCCGCGAGCGCGAGACGAACGACTTTCTCGCCCGCTGGCACATCGACAGCGCGACCGCGAAGCACATCCACGATGCGCTTTCGCGGCTCTACGCATCGCTTCCGGATACCGATGTCGTTCCCGAAGGCAAGCTTCTCGACCTCTTCCTCGATGAGCTCAAGGGTGTAAATGATGCGTACAAGAATGAAGAGGTGCTGAAGCGCTGGCTCTCCCTCTCGAAACACATCGGCAGCAATCCTCTCGCTGAGTGGGGCCGCGCAACCGCGCCGGCCATCCGCATCAAGGGCGTTCGCGACTATGCGTACCTCGCCGTGAAGCGTCATGGCTCCCCGATGCATTTCTCCGAAGTCGCCTCCGCCATCGGTACGCTCTTTTCCAAGAAAGCGCATGTCGCGACGACGCATAACGAGCTCATCAAGGATCCCCGCTTCGTGCTCGTCGGTCGCGGGCTCTACGCGCTCACCGAGTGGGGCTTCACGCCGGGGGTCGTGCGCGACGTGATCCGCGAAGCGCTTAAGCAGGAAGGTCCGATGAAGAAGGAGGAGATCATCGAGCATGTGAAGCGCGCCCGCTTCGTCAAAGACAACACCATCCTCGTGAACCTCAACGATCCGCGCTACTTCAAGCGCCTCAAGGACGGCCGCTACTCGGCGATATAATTTCAGATACTTTTAAACAAGCAGGCCCCGCTAAAGGCGGGGCCTGCTTGTTTTATTGCTATACTTCGAAGCATCATCATGCTGCCTTTCTTTGAGCCGGTCCTGCACCTTAAGGAGTATCTCACCGATAATTTCGGTATCCGCTTCCCGCCGTGGCCGCTTTTCGTCCTCGGCCTCCTGCTTCTTGCAAACGCGTATCTCTGGATGCCCGGCGTCGTCTCCCTTGCGCTCACGATAGCCCTTTTCCTTGCGCCGGTGTGGCTGCCGTTCCTGCTTGTTGGCGGAGCGATAGAGCTCTGGTACCTCCTTCAGCGAAGCATTTTCATCTCATCTCAGAACTATATTCTTCTTGAAATAAAGCCGCCGCGCAATCTGGTGAAGACGCCGCTCGCCATGGAAACATTCCTCTCGAGCCTGCATCTCACTGGCGGAGAATCGAATTGGTACGCTCGTTTTTGGGGAGGAACCCGCCCTTTCTGGTCGCTTGAGATTGCGTCCTTTGAAGGGCAAGTCCATTTTTTCGTGTGGCTGCGCGCAAAGCTCCGGCCGATTGTGGAGGCGCAGATGTATGCACAGTATCCCGGCGTGCAGATAACTGAGGCGCCGGATTATACACGGACCATTTCAGCAACTCCCGAGGAATGGAGTATCTGGGGTTGCGATTTTAAGCAGACCGACAAGGACCCTCTGCCCATCAAGACCTACGTCGAATACGGGCTCGACAAGGTGCAGAAAGAACCGGAGCAAGTCGATCCGCTCGCAAACCTCATCGAATTCATGAGCTCTATCGGAAAAGGGGAATACCTCTGGCTCCAATTCGTTATTCGTGCCCACAAGGGTGAGAAGTATGGAGATAAATTGGGCGAAAGCGGGAGTCCATACACCTGGAAAGACGAGGCAAAAAAACTTGTCGAGGAAATTCGTGCGAAAACACGAGACTCATATTTTGATGCCGTGACCGGCGAAGAGCGTCCGGGTTTCCCCAACCCAACAAAAGGACAGTCGGAGAAAATGGCCGCTATCGAACGCAACGTCTCGAAGCTTGCATTTGACGTGGGTGCGCGCAGCATCTATCTTGCTCGGCCGAAGAATTTCAACCCGACAAACATCGCGCACATCATCGCCCTCTTCAAACCGTTTAGCACCGAAGGATGGAACGGCATCACCTCGACTCGCTGGATGAAGACCTTTGACGACTATCCGTGGGAAATAGGCGTCGAAAAGCGAAAGAACCGTTTTCGTCGAGACCTCGTCGAAGTGTATCGGCGTCGGCAATTTTTCTACGACCCCTATTTCGAGGGAAGCTTGTCCCCGAAGAACATCATGGTCATGAGTACCGAGGAGCTGGCGACTCTCTTTCATATCCCCTCGAGCTCGGTCGAGGCGCCGGGACTGGCGCGCATCGGATCGGCCACGGGCAAAGCCCCTGCAAACCTGCCGATCTGAGACGCATGGAAGCACTCACCAGGCGGAACGTTCTCTGGATAGCGGCATGTATCGTTGCGCTTTTTGCGCTCATCGGGTACCGCACACTCTTTGCGCCGCCTACAGATTTTCCCTCAGGGAGCCTCATAACGATCGCTCGCGGATCCTCGGCTCCCTTCGTTGCGGATCAGCTTGCGGAAACGCACATCATTGCGCATCCGTCTGTTTTGCGACTTCTCCTGCGCCTCTCGGGGGCGAGCGGCAGCGTGCATGCCGGAACCTACCGCTTCGAAGCTCCGCAGAATTCGCTCATAGTTGCGTATCGGATCGCGACCGGCGCGTTTGGCCTTCCGCCCGTGCGCATCACGTTTCCGGAGGGGACGACCGTGCGCGACATGGCAGCGGAAGTCGCAGACTCATTTCCCGAAGTGAAGGCGGCAGATTTCCTCAAAGCAGCCCAACCATATGAAGGATATCTTTTCCCCGACACCTATCTCTTCTTGCCTTCTTCCGACGCCGCCTCCCTCGTCGCGCTCATGCGCGACAATTTCGACACGAAGATAGCGACGATAGCGGGGGAGATTGGATCCTCCGGCCGCTCGATTGGAGATACAGTCATCTTGGCGTCTCTCGTCGAAAAGGAAGCTCGCTCAAGCGAAAATCGCCGCATCGTAGCCGGCATCCTCTTGAACCGACTCAAACTCGGCATGCCGCTCCAAGTCGATGCCGTCTTCGGGTACATTTTCGGGCGCGATACCTACTCTCCGTCTCTGGAAGACCTCACCGTCAACTCTCCCTACAATACCTACACTCACCCAGGACTCCCGCCAGGGCCGATCTGCAATCCCGGCCTCGACTCCCTTCAAGCAGCGGCGAATCCCGCAAAAACGGATTATCTTTACTACCTCACCGGCAAGGACGGCCTCATGCATTACGCCACGACCTACGCCGGCCACCAGGCTAACCGAAAAAAGTATTTGCCGTGATGGACATACTCAATCACATATGTTTTAATAGCGACGAATGCTCTTTGCTATTTTGAGTTCGGATGAGACAACTAACCGCCTAAACGCGTCGCACACTTTCACAAAGGAGTAAGACAATGAGCTACGATTTGGCCAAGAGAATTCTCGGTCCGGACTTCATCTCGCCCGAGGAAATCGCGCAGTCGCGCGGCCTCGCCTACACCAAGATGCAGCTCGAGAAGATTCGCGACACGCTCCCGGCGCCGAATATTCTTCGGTGGTGGCGAGGTAGCGGCATCATACTCGTCGCGGGGCCGCCGAGGCGCATGTCGCTCCTTGACATCCGCAGCATGAAATCCGATTACTTCCGTCCGATGATGAGAGACGGCTGGTACACAGAGGCGGCGCAGAAGTTCGCCCGCGCTGACAAGTCCGAGACGATCTGGATTGCGCTCTCCAAGGAGCCAGTCGAGGGTTCTCTCGATAAGAACTGGGCGGAGCAAAGCGACTTGGTTGACGAGTCAATGGAGGTTCCAAATGCGGCTGAAGTAACGTGGTGCCTCACGACGTACAGGGCGGTTCGCGACACATACCTGCTGCCGACCCGATGTGTGCGGACTTCCAGTGTAGATTCGGATGGGGACCACGTATACGTCGGCCAATTCGGAGCCATAGGCCTTGAGGTCAACGCCTACTTGAACGCCCGCCACAACTCTATCCTGGGCGTTTCGGCTGCCCGGAAGTTCTGAACCTCGAAAACCTTTCACGATATGAAGCCCCGCAGAAAATCTTCTGCGGGGCTTCTTTCTTTAATTCTCGATAGTCGCAAATTGCCAAACATGATTAGATACGTGCATGAACGTACGCGGGAAGGAGATATTCGTTGGGTTATCAGGAGGGGTGGATTCGGCCGTCTCGGCGGCGCTCCTCCAGCGTTTAGGCGCACGGGTGACCGGCGTATTCATCAAAGGCTGGTACCCGCCTGGGATGCCGTGCACGTGGACGGCGGAGCGGCGGGACACGATGCGGGTCGCCGCGCGCCTCGGAGTACCATTTCTCACGCTCGATGCAAGCAAGGAGTACAAAAAAAGCGTCATCGATTATCTGGTCGCAGAGTATCGCGCCGGGCGGACGCCAAATCCGGATGTGATGTGCAATCGCGACGTGAAGTTCGGCGCGTTTTACCGATTCGCGAAAGAGCAGGGAGCTGATGCAATCGCGACGGGGCACTACCGAAGCGGGGGAAAAGATCAAAGCTATTTCCTCTGGGCGGTTCCGAAAGAGATTCTCGCGGAAACGATCTTCCCGGTGGGAAATCTCGAGAAGGAAGAGGTGCGCATGCTCGCGAAGCGTTTCAATCTGCCGGTTGCAGAAAAGAAAGACAGCCAGGGTGTCTGTTTCCTCGGAAGCATATCGGTGGAGGAATTTTTGAAGAGCGAATTCGGTATCTCTTCCGGAAATGCACGGGATGAAAAAGGACGGGTCATCGGAACGCATGAGGGCGTGCTCCTCTCTACGCTCGGGCAACGCATCGCCCTTGCGGACTCCGTGGAAGCCGGTCCTTGGTTCGTTCTCGCAAAAGATATTGCGAAAAACGAGCTTATCGTGGGCAAATCGCGAGTCCCGGCTTCCGCGGAGTCTGCGCGACGCATCGCGTTTACCGATGCGAACTGGATTCTAGAACCGTTGGGCGCGCTTGAAGCCCAGTACCGGTATCGTGGGCCGCGTATCCGCGGGCATGTCGAGGGAAAGATGTTCGTGAGCGATGCTCCACTTCCTGAAATTCCTTCTCCCGGCCAATCAATCGTCTTTTTTCGTGGCGGCGAATTACTCGGGGGTGGTATTATTGCGCCATGAAGCACATGCGTCTCGGAGCTGCCGCGAGCATCATCGCCCTCGTCATCCTCGTCGGCTTCGTGCTTTCGGTGCCGCATGCGCGCGAAGTCGCCGCGCCGCAAGAGCAAAAGAGCGAGGCGAGTACGCCGACCGTCATTCTTCGCGACACGTTTAAGAAGGGTGTCCACACGATTTCCGGCTCGGTCGAAGCGCCAAATGCCTGCACGAGCGCGGGTGCGACCGCGAGCGTCGCGGGCGCCTCGACCACGCCGAGCATCCTCGTAGCGATTTCCCTGCCTGTCGACACGGGCTTCTGCCTGCAGGCGCCCACGCAAGTATCCTTTCAAACCACGGTCGCGGCGCCCGCGCGCCTGCCCATTTCCGTAACCGTAAACGGCGAAGCCGCGACCACAAGCGCTCCATGACGACGCTCCCCAGCATCACTAAGGCAGACGGATCGACCGAAGTCTTCGATCCGGAACGCCTCGTCATGTCGCTGCGGCGTTCCGGCGCAGGCGAGCATGCTGCGCGCCACATAGCGGACGCCATCACGAGTACCGTCGCGCCGGGCACATCATCAAAAGAGATCTATACGCGCGCATTTTCTCTCTTGCGCAAAGAGGCGCGGCCGGTCGCCGCCCGCTACGCGCTCCGGCGCGCGCTTCTCGACCTCGGGCCCTCGGGCCATCCGTTCGAGGATTTTATTTCCCATCTCTACCGTGCCGAGGGGTGGCAGGTCGAAACGCGCAAGATCATCAAAGGGAAGTGCGTCTCCCACGAAGTTGATTTCTACGCGTCGCATCCGGAGCAGAACACCTACATCGCGGCCGAACTGAAGTACCACAACGACCCGGGCTACAAGACCGATCTCAAAGTCGCGCTCTACGTGAAGAGCCGCTTCGACGACATCTTCGATTGCGATCCGGCGGTGCGCGCGTGCCCCATCGACCGCGGCCTCTTGGTAACGAACACGAAGTTTACCTCCGAAGCCATCGCGTACGCCGAGTGCGCGGGCGTAGAGCTCCTCGGGTGGGGGTATCCGGTCCACGACAGCCTTTTCGTCCACATGAGCCGGGCGAAAGTGTACCCGATCACGACGCTCGTGGAGCTCTCGCGCTCAGAGAAGCGGCTCCTCATCGACCAGGGCGTGGTCGCTGTCGACGAGATTGTGCGGGACCGGCGCCTCCTCGACCCGCTCCGTCTTCCGCCCGCCCGCGTTGGCGAGCTCATCGCGGAAGCCGAGGGCCTGCTCGCGCTCCCGGACGATTTTCGTGATACCGTTTCCGTATGACGAAGGCCTTTTCCGCCAACTCATTCATCGCCGGTCTCATGCTCGGCGTGGTTCTCACGGGTGCATGGTTCTTTAAGGGAGATCTCTCCGCCATGCCGACCCCGTCCTCGATGCTTTCTTCGGCGACGACCACACCTTCGGCCGCTGAGGGCGGTTCGGTATCGGTTCATGATCAGCCGGCGGGCGACGCGGTGACGGTCGAGTCGGTCACGGTGCCGCCACCAGGAGTCTGGGTGGCCGTGCGCGAAGTGGCGGGCGGCGACTTGGGGAACGTGCTCGGCGCCGCGCGCATAAGCGGCCCGAGGAGTGCCGTTTCCATCCCGCTCTTACGAGCGACGGAGCCTGGGCATTCCTACGCCATTCAGCTCTATCGCGATGACAACAACGGCGCGTTCGACGTGAGCGTGAACAGCGTGTACGTCGATTTCGACACCGGCGCGCGCGTGGTCGCGTACTTCTCGACCACTGAGTAATATGGCTGTGTCACGAAGCCGCGGGCCATTCGACCCTTCGTCGAAAGAGCCTTTCAAAGTAAGCCGTTCGAAAATCGATCTCTTCACCGAGTGCCCGCGCTGCGCGTATCTCGAGATGCGGCTCGGCGTGAGGCGCCCTTCGATGCCTTCCTTCACGCTCAACAACGCGGTCGATGAGCTTCTGAAGCGCGAGTTCGACATTCACCGCGCAAAAGCCACGCAGCATCCGCTTCTTGAGCGTTACGGCCTCGACGCCGTGCCGCTCAAGGACGACCGGATGGAAGAGTGGCGCGATGCGCTTCGCCGCGGCATCAGTTATCTTCACGAACCGACGAATCTGCTTCTGCGCGGCGGCATCGACGACGTGTGGGTCAATCCGGCCGGAGAATTCATCATCGTGGACTACAAAGCGACAAGCAAAAAGGTGGGCCCGAGCACGGAAGACGATCTGTATGATTCCTACAAGCGGCAGCTTGAAATCTATCAATGGCTTTTTCGAAAAAATGGTTTTCCGGTATCCCCGACCGGCTATTTCGTATACGTGAACGGCAAGTCCGACGCCAAAGCCTTCGATGGAAAGCTCGAATTCGACGTGGAACTCATCCCATACACCGGTAGCGATGCGTGGATCGAGCCGGTGATCTTTGACCTGAAGGAGATGCTCATGAGCGATGAGATTCCGGCCGTAGGGACGTCTTTCGGTGGCGGCCCGTGCGAATACTGCATGTACCGGGAGAGCGCCGGAAAGATCCTGCAGGAGCTGCACGCAAAGAACAAAAAGAAAGAGAAAGGCGTATGAAAAAAGATTCTTTTGCCGAGCGTGTAAGAGAAGCGGTGCGGCAGATACCGAAAGGGGAAACTCGAAGCTATGGAGAGGTCGCTCGGGCAATTGGCCGCCCCGGTGCTGCGCGCGCCGTCGGCACGGTGATGAAGCATAACTACGACCCGAGCGTACCGTGTCATCGCGTCATCCGCTCCGACGGCTCCCTCGGCCGCTACAATCGTGGAGACGCGAGGAAGCGTGAGCTCTTGGAGAAAGAAGGAGCGCTATGGAAGTAAAAATAGATCCCTCGTGGCGGGAGAAGCTCGCGGGAGAATTTGAGAAACCGTATTTTGCGGAGCTCGCCGCATTCGTGAAGAAGGAATACCAGGAAGGAAAGGTCTTCCCGCCGCCAAAAAGCATTTTCCGCGCATTCGATCTCTGTCCGTTCGAGAAGGTGAAGGTCGTGATTCTCGGTCAGGATCCGTATCATGGAGAGAAGCAGGCAAATGGTCTTGCTTTCGCCGTCGATGAGCATACCGTTGTGCCGCCGTCGCTCCAGAATATTTTCAAAGAAATCGCGAGCGATTTAGGAAAGCCGCTCGTACACACCGACGGCGATCTCTCCCGCTGGGCGAAGCAGGGCGTGCTCCTTCTTAATGCGACGCTGACCGTGCGAGCGCATGCGGCCGGTTCCCACCAGGAGCGCGGGTGGGAACTCTTCACTGACGCCGCCATTCGCGCGCTCTCGGACGAGCGCGAACATCTTGTGTTCATGCTCTGGGGCAATTACGCGAAGGCGAAAGGCGCCCATATCGACCGGAGCAAACATTTAGTACTTGAGGCCCCGCATCCTTCGCCATTCTCCGCCGCAAACGGCTTCTTCGGCTGTAGGCACTTCAGCAAGGCAAACGCATACCTTGCCGAACACGGCGAGGAGCCGATACACTGGCTCTAATGAACCACACGCCGCAGATAAAGAAGGCGATACAATTTGCGGCCAAGAAGCATCACGGCCAGATGCGACGCGAAGCAGAACCTCTACCATACATCACCCATCTTTTCTCGGTAGCACTTCTGGTTGCCGAAGACGGATCGGACGACGATACGGTAACAGCAGCACTCTTGCATGACACAATCGAAGACACAGTAACGACGCGCGAAGAGATCGCCACGGCTTTCAATGAACGTGTCGCGCGCATGGTCGAGTCAGTAAGCGAAGTGTCGGAAAAGGACGGCGTCACGTTGGATTGGAAGGCCCGCAAGACCCACTACCTCGCGCAAGTGGAAGCGGCAGCAGACGGCGCCGTGCTCATCGCCATTGCAGACAAGATAGACAATATCGAAAGCAAGATCGAAGCGTTCGAAAAGGAGGGTGCAGCGCTCCTTGCGCGCTGGAAGCAGCCGGAGGAGGAATATCTCTGGTATCACAGCGAAGTACTCCGCATCGCCAAAGCGCGGCTGCCCGAGCATCGGCTTACCAAACGCCTTGCCGAGGTGCACGCAAAAGAGAAAAAAGTCTTTGGGTAAAACCCGCCCCACTCACCAAATTTTCGCTCGGTCGCCGGGTTCTCGATACAGCTTGTCGCCTTTTTGCACCTGGAAAGCCTCGTGGAATTCGGGAAGATTTGAGAGCGGGCCGTTCACACGGAAGCGCGAGGGCGAGTGAGGATCCGTCATGACCATCGTTTTCCTATATTCCGGACGCTCCTGCTCACGCTCGGTCATCGCATAGCCGAGGAAGAAGCGCTGCTCGGGCGTGAAGCCGGAGATAATTTTGCGCCCCGTCTCGCGCCGGCGCAGCTGGTACGCGTCGTAGGCGATGGAAATGCCGCCAAGGTCCGCGATGTTTTCTCCGAGCGTGAGTTTTCCGTTTACGTGGATGCCGGGAGCAACTTCATAGGCATCAAATTCTGTAATGAGCTTCTCGGCTTTCTGCTCGAAGCGTTTGCGATCAATGGCCGTCCACCAGGTTTTTCTGTTTCCTTTGCCATCGAATTTTGAGCCCTGGTCATCGAAGCCATGAGTAATCTCGTGGCCGATGACCGAGCCGATGGCGCCGTAATTGAAGGCGTCGTCGGCGCGCGCATCGAAGAATGGATGCTGGAGGATGGCGGCGGGGAAGACAATGTCGTTTAGGCCGAAGCTGCAGTACGCATTCACCGTCTGCGGACTCATAAACCACTCTTTGCGGTCAACCGGCTTCCCGAGGCGCCGCATCGCGCGGCGATGCTCGTATTCGCCTGCTCGCATCGCATTCCCTGCATAATCGTCGGAGCGTATGCGAAGCCCTCGATACGTCTTCCATTTGTCGGGGTATCCGAGTTTCCGATTCATCTCGCGGAGCTTCTTAATCGCTTTTTGCTTAGTCGTGGCGGTCATCCAGTCAAGATTCTTGATACGCGCTTCGTAGGCACGGAACAAATCAGTGACCACGAGCATCGCTTTGCGCTTCGCCGCAGGAGGGAAGTATTCCTTCACGTAGAGCTCGCCAAAGAGTTCGCTCAATCCGCCGTTCACGGTGCGCAAAATGCGCCGCCACACGGGCTTCATGTGCTTCGTCCCGGTGAGCACGGTGCCGTAGAAAGCGAAACTTTCTTCTTCGAGTTCTGGCGTAAGGAAGGAGGAGAAATCGCCAATCACATGCGTGCGCAGATACGTGCGCCACGCCTCAATGGGGTAAGAGCGCAGAAGACGCTCGGCAGCCGAGAAGAACTTCGGCTGCATCACGACAAGCTCTTTCGGCTTCGTGCCGAGAATCCTGAAGTATTCGCTCCAATCAACGGAGGGAGCGAGCACTCGAAGCCCTGCCAAAGACTTTTTGTGATAGGTTTTGTCTACGTCCCGCAGCTCTTCTTTCTTCATTGAGATTTTCGCGAGGGCGGTTTCGATCTCGAGTACTGTCGCGGCTTCTTTTTCGGCTTGTGTACCGCGCCCGGCAAGCGTAAGCCGCTTCGCGAGGTGCGTTTCGTACGCAGCGCGCACGCGCTTCGACTCCGCATCGTCTTTAAGGTAGTAGTCGCGATCCGGCATGCCAAGACCTCCCTGGCCCATGTAGATAATGTATCGCTCGCTGTCTTTCATGTCCTGATCGATGCCGATGCCCCAGAGACCGCCCGAGCCCATGCGCTCGAGATGCGCGATGGTGCGAACGATGTCCTCGGGATTCCGGATCGCTTCAATGCGGTCGAGAAGCGGTTTGATAGGCGCAAGGCCGAGCGCTTTCCGCCGCTTCATATCCACTCCCGACCGGTAGAAGTCGCGGATCATCTGCTCGGCGCTGCCTTCTTTTGCTTGCTTCGTTCTCGAGACTTTCTTGAGGAGCGTTTGCAGCTGCTTCTCGGTCGCATGGCGCAGCATCGTGAAGGAGCCCCATTTTGCTTCCGCTTTCGGTATAGGATGCTTTTTCATCCAGTTTCCGCTTGCGTAGTGGAAAAAGTCGTCCTGCGGGCGCACGCTCGTGTCAATGTCTCGCGTATCGAATCCCCATCCCTCTTTCATCATGAGCGCATAGTATATGAATCCTTTGTCTCATGCTATCTTTTTCCCATATGACCGTCTCGGAGGTGCGCAGGCGCTATATCGATTTCTTTGCGAAGCGGGGGCACGCGATCATCCCTTCGGCGCCGATCGTGCCCGAGAACGACCCGACGACTCTTTTTACCTCAAGCGGGATGCAGCCTTTGGTGCCGTACCTGCTCGGTCAGCCGCATCCGGAGGGCTCCCGCCTCGTCGATTCCCAAATGGCGGTCCGTACGGGAGATATCGAAGAAGTCGGCGACAATCGCCACCTGACCTTCTTTGAGATGCTCGGCAACTGGTCCTTGGGTGACTACTTCAAGCAGGAACAGCTTTCGTGGATATTTGAATTCCTCACTTCGAAAGAAGACGGTCTCGGTTTCGATCCGGCAAAACTTTATGTCACGGTCTTTGATGGCGATCCCGAAACGGGGATGAACATTGATACTGAAGCAGTTGAAATATGGAAGAAGAATTTTGCCGCGAAAGGAATGACGGCGGAGCTGATCCGCCTCGGAACTGAAGAAGCCGGCTACGAGAAGGGTATGCAGGGCGGTCGCATATTCTCGTACGGTGCAAAGAAGAACTGGTGGAGCCGTTCCGGCGTCCCGGCAAATATGCCCGCGGGCGAGCCAGGAGGCCCTGATTCAGAGATTTTTTATGATTTTGGAACTCCGCACGATACAAAGTACGGGAGAGAATGCCATCCGAATTGCGATTGCGGCCGTTTCGTCGAGATAGCGAACTCCGTTTTTATGCAGTTCATCAAGCAGGCCAACGGTTCGTTCAAAGAATTGCCGAAACGGAATGTGGACTTCGGCGGGGGACTCGAACGCCTCACTTCAACCACGCTCGGTACCTCGGATCTCTATGTAACCGATGTCTTTGCGGGTGCACGGAGCGTGCTCGAGGCGCATTCGAGCAAATCATATGATGATTCTGACGAAACCACCCGTTCGTTCCGCATCATCCTTGATCACATCCGTGCGTCGTCGTTCATCATTGCTTCGGGAGTACGCCCGGGCAATAGCGAACAGGGATATATTTTGCGCCGGCTCATTCGCCGCGCAATACGCGAGATAGACCGCCTCGGCATCAAGGAAGCCATTCTGCCCGAAGTGGCCAGGAGCTACGCCGACGAGTATGCCGAGCAGTATCCATTCGTAGGGAAAGAAAAAGGGAGGATTACAGAAGAGCTGGCAAAGGAAGAAGCGCAGTTCCGCAAAACGCTCGCGAACGGCATGCGCGAGCTTGAAAAGATGGGGAACAGCATTGATGCGTTCATGCTTTTTACGACCTATGGATTCCCAGTGGAGCTCACCGAGGAAATTGCAAAAGAACGGGGTCTCAGCCTTGATATGGAGGCGGTGAAAATAAAAATGGAGCGACACCAGGCGCTCTCAAGAGCGGGTGCGGCGCAGCGCTTTGCAGGGGGGCTCGCCGATCATGCCGAGCAGACGGTGCGCTACCACACCGCGCACCACCTCCTTCTGAAGGCGCTCCAGATGGTGCTCGGGCCGGACGTGCATCAGCGGGGGAGCAATATCACGAGCGAACGACTGCGCATCGATTTTTCCTACGGACAGAAAATGACCCCCGAACAAAAGGCGGAGGTGGAAAAGATAGTGAATGAGAAAATCGCCGAAGGCATTCCGGTCATCCGCACCGACATGAAGAAAGAAGAGGCGGAGAAGCTGGGTGCCGAGCACGAATTCGGTGCGACGTACCCGGAGACCGTCTCGGTGTATTCGGTCGGTCCGCTCGACAAGGCATTTTCCATAGAATTCTGCGGCGGGCCGCATGTGAGCAACACGCGCGAGCTCGGAGAAGGCGGCAAGCGTTTCAAGATTCAAAAAGAAGAAGCCTCTTCAGCTGGAGTGCGAAGAATAAAAGCCGTCCTCGAATGATGGCGGCCTGCTCCGTTAGATGGCGAGTCCGCGAGCCTATCTAATGGGGTGTTAGAATGAGCCAATGAGTTTTTTCGCTGATCTTTTCCGCGCAAAAGAAAAGACGGAGTCGGTCGTGCTCGTGGATGTGAGCACGAAATCGGTGGCGGGCGCCTATGCCCGATATGCCGAAGGCCAGGCACCCGCCGTCCTTTACACGCGCCGCTTCCCGGTCGAGGTCCGTGAGAACGAGCTCCAGGAGAAAGCGATGCTGCGCGCGCTTCAGATACTCATCGATACGCTCATCCGCGAGGGCGCGCCCATCCTCATGCGCTCCGCCGGCCGCGGGAGCGCCGACGCCGTCCTCATTTCCATCGACGCCCCGTGGCAAAAGACTTCGGTGCGCACCGAGCATTTCGAGCAGAAGACGCCGTTTGTCTTCACAAAAAGCCTCGTCACGGAGGCCATCAAACAGACGGGCGTCGAAGCTTCCGGGAAAGTGCTGGTCGACGAAAGCATCATCGGCACCACCCTCAATGGCTATGAGACGCGCGATCCCTACGGGAAAAAGGCATCCCGCGCGGCGGTCGTCGTGCTCACGTCGCTCATCGACGAGCACATCGCGCACCACATTACTTCGATGCTTGAGAGCGCATTCCATACAAGGAATGTCCTCCCGATCGCCGGCAGCTCGCTGCGCTTCCAAGCGATACAGAGAGTGTTTCCGCACGAGCGCAATGCGCTCATCATCGATGCGACGGGACCGGAGACCTCCATCGCATTCCTACGCAAAGGACTGTTCGTTTCCATAGACGAAGTGGCGGGTACCGACGCGAGTCACTCGTGGGTCGAGGCGGTCGAGAACGAGCTTGCCGAGCTTTCGAAGCGCTTTCCGCTTCCGCGCATTTTGTTTCTTCTTGCGCGCGAGCCGGATGCGGCCTCTCTCGGAGGAGCGCTCGAAGGAGGACATCTAAAAACGCTCTGGCTCTCGGAGAATCCGCCGAAAGTGGTGCCGGTCCTCGCGAGCCATGTGACCGGCCTCGTCCGGCAAGCAGCTGCTACGCCTCCCGACCTACAGGTACTCCTCATGGCGCTTTTCCGACAACAGCATTTTTTCGAGGAAGCGGTTGTTGATACACAGCAGCCCTCCACTGTTGCCCCATAAGCTGATATACTTTATCGCATATGCGTACACTTGATGACATCATTCCGCCTTCGCGCCGCAGAGAGTCAGAGCCCCTGAGCCAGTCCGGTTCCCGAAAATCTTCCCCGGAGCATCCGCCCAAGTTCCCGTTCACCACGATCATCGCCATCGGATCCGTCATCATCGCCTCCATCGGCGTTCTGTTTTATTTCTCGAGCTCGAAAGTCGAAATAACGCCGAGCTCCGTCTCCGCTGCGGTGCAGAGCTCCTTCACTGGCACGCAGAGCAGCGGCAATCTCCCATACGAAATCATCACGGCGCAGAAGATCGCCTCGCAGACGATCAAAGGCACCGGCACGAAGACGGTAAATTCCTCCGCCTCCGGCATGATCACCGTCTACAACACCCAGGCAAAGGCGCAGAAGCTCATAGCAAACACGCGTTTTGCTACGACCGCCGGTCTCATCTTCCGCATCCACTCCGCGATAGCAATTCCGAGCGGCACCTCCGCAAAGCCGGGCAGCGTCTCCGTGAAAGTCTATGCCGATCAGCCAGGGAGCTCGTATAACGTGGGACCGACCTCCTTCACCATTCCTGGATTTGCCGGCACGCCGCAGGCGAGCCAGGTGTATGCGCGCTCGTCCGCTCCGATGACGGGCGGTGCTTCGGGAACCGTACCGGTCGCCGATCCGGCGACTGAGAAAGCGGCGCGAAGCGCGCTCGTCGCTGCGCTTGCGCCCGACCTCCTCTCGAGCCTCAAGGCGCAGATTCCGGCGGGCTACGTGCTCCTCTCCGGCGCAGCGACGACGACCTACCAGGACCTCGACCTCGCGCCTTCCGCGACTACCGGCATGATCGACGTGAAAGAGCAGGGGACCGCGACCGCAGTCGTTTTCCCCAATGCCGCGCTCGCAACCGCAATCGCCTCATCGGTAACGGCCATCGGCTACCATGGCGAGCCGCTCACGCTCAAATCAACGGATGGTCTCCAGCTTTCGGCGGAGCGCGGCCTTCCGGATCCAAACGCCGCGTCCTTCTCGTTCTCCCTTTCGGGCACGGTTTCTCTCGTATATACGGTGGATCCGGCTCGCATTGCCGCGGCCATCGCCGGGAAGACCCGCTCGGCCGCGGAAGTCGCCCTCACGAATTATCCGGAAGTCAAGCGCGCGGTCATCATCCTCCGTCCGTTCTGGCGGCAGTCCTTCCCGGATGATCCGTCGGCCATTTCTGTGGAGACCGTCGCGGATAGCTATTGACCATTTCCTAGGTATTTGCTACATTAGCGGGGCATCTGCATGAGGAAAGAATGAAAGACGGCGAAGACAAAAAAACGACGGTCGGTACCGTCGAAGAGGTCTTGCCGAATTCGCTTTTTCGGGTCCGTCTGTCCGCTCCGGTGGACACCTCTTCT
Source organism: Patescibacteria group bacterium (assembly GCA_028866135.1). Lineage (GTDB taxonomy): Bacteria > Patescibacteriota > Minisyncoccia > Phycocordibacterales > Phycocordibacteraceae > C7867-001. The sequence goes on along the minus strand of JAGWIS010000004.1, from coordinate 17,237 downwards.
GAAGCAGCAGCGGCCGAAGGTGCGGTTGAAAAAGGAGAAGGGGAACTCATCCTCGCCTACCTCGCGGGCAAGATGCGGTTGCACCGCATTCGCGTCCTGGTTGGCGATCAAGTGGACATGGTCATCGATCCCTATGGGGGTCGGGCGAGAATCGTGCGTCGATTAACATAAGCATTCAACACATTTACGATGAAGGTTCGTGCATCCATAAAAAAGCAGCAGCCAGGAGATCAGCTCGTCCGCAGGGGCGGGCGTTTATACCGTATCAATAAGAAGAATCCTCGGCGCAAGGCGCGCCAGGGTTGAGAAAATAAATGAGCGGAGCGAATATTATTTCCCAACCCGACACACTTTATCGAAAATGAACACAAACATGATCAAATGGAATATTGCAAAAAGCACGCATGCGCCCGAGCATGCGAGTGGAAGTGTGGCGGGTGGAAGATTTTCTAACTCGCTTCGCTCGTAACAAAATCTAACCATGCGTATCGCCGGCGTCACCATCCCAGACAATAAGCAGCTCGCCTATGCGTTGCCGCTTATTTTTGGCATCGGCCCGATGCGTGCGCTCGAAATCTTGAAGAAGACCGGCATCGCTCCCACGAAGAAGGGCAGCGAGCTCACGGCTGATGAGGAGCAGAAAATCCGCTCGAGCGCGGAAGGATTCCTCATCGAGGGCGAGCTGCGCCGCGAAATCGGCCAGAACATCAAGCGCTTGAAGGACATCAAGTCGGCGCGCGGCGACCGCCACTCGCGCGGGCTCCCGGTGCGCGGCCAGCGCACGAAGACCAATTCGCGCACGCGCCGCGGCAACGTCCGCAAGACGATGACCTCGGGTCGCCGTACGCTCGAAAAGACCTAATACCATGGGAAAGAAACGCATCATCAAGAAGTCCGGACGCGGCCTCGACCCTGGAAGGAAAGAGCGTGCGCTCTCGAAAGTCTCGAAGCGTCATCTCGAGAAAGGCATCCTCCACGTCGAAGCGACTTTCAACAACACGAAAGCCGTCCTCACCGACGAGAAAGGCAATGCTGTCGTCTCTTCAAGCGCAGGAGCGCTTGGCTTCTCCGGCGCGAGAAAGTCCACGCCGTATGCGGCCGCGAAAGTCGGTGAATTCCTCGGTGAGAAGGGGGCGATGATCGGACTTAAGGAAGCGACGGTCGTCATTTGCGGCGTCGGCGCCGGACGCGAGTCCGTGCTCCGCGCCTTCACCGGCAAGGGCATCCAGGTGCGCTTGATCAAGGACGTGACCCCGGTCCCGCATAACGGCCCGCGCCCGCCGAAGCCGAGGAGGGTGTAATAGAAATGTATGAGCGAAGCGAATTATAATTTCATTACCCTGTTAAATCCCGCGCGAAGCGCGGATGCGGCTTCGCCGCAATTTAACAGGGTGCAAGCGTTTGGTAACGCTCGATTACTCGCTAACAAACGCTAGCATGATCACCGGACCACGATACAAAATTGCCAAGCGCCTCGGCGTCTCCGTCTTTGAAAAGGCGCAGACGCAGAAGTTCGCTATTTCCGCCGACCGCAGCGCTAAGAACAAAAAGAAGGGCCGCGGCCGCCAAAGCGAGTTCGGCAAGCAGATGCTTGAGAAGCAGAAGGTGCGCGTCACCTACGGCCTTCCCGAGAAGCAGTTCCGCAATTACGTGAACAAAGCCCTCTCCACGGTGCACAAAGTAAAGCCTTCCGATCGCCTTCACGAGCTCCTTGAGCTCCGCCTCGACAACGTCGTCTGGCGCCTCGGGCTCGCGAAGACGCGCCGCGGCGCGCGCCAGATGGTGGCTCACGGCCACGTGACGGTCGGCGGCAAGAAGAGCCGCGTCCCGTCGCAGATGGTAAACGTGGGCGACGTGATCGCCGTGCGCGAGGGCTCGAAGGAGCACGGCGTCCTCGTCGGATTCGCGGACCGCTTCGCGGAGCGCCCGCTCCCGTCGTGGCTCACGTGGGATCCGAAGAAGATGGAGGGATCGGTCGTCGAGCGGCCGACGATGTCTTCCGCCGATCCGGCGGGAGATCTCGTCGCGGTGCTCTCGTTCTATACACGATAATAGTTCGCACTTATAAACTAAACATATGGAAAACGAGACGAAAAATCTTCAGATGCGAGGCGCGGGAACGCATGCGACGGAGGCGTACAAGCTTTGTACGACGACCGAGCGTGCGGGGCTCCGCAACGAAGCAGCTGGGATTTTTAGCTCGTTTAACAACGATTGAGTTATGGAATACCATATTACACTTCCGAGTAAGCCCCGTATCGTTTCTGAGGAAGGACTGCAGGGCATTTATGAGATCGACTCGCTCTATCCGGGCTACGGCCACACGCTCGGCAACAGCCTGCGCCGCATTATCCTCTCCTCGCTTCCCGGCGCGGCCGTCACCCAGGTGAAGATCGACGGCGTCCCGCACGAATTCGCCACCATCGACGGCGTGCGCGAGACCGTCATGGAAATCCTCCTCAACTTGAAGCGCGTGCACTTCGTCCTCCACGGCGACGAGCCGCAGACCATCGCGCTCTCGGTGAAAGGCCCGGGCGAGATCACCGCAAAGAGCTTCAAGCTGCCGAGCCAGGTCGAAGTCAAGAATCCTGAGCAGCACATCTGCGACCTTTCGGGCAAGTCGTCGCTCGAGCTCGAAGCCACCATCGAGCGCGGCCTCGGCTACGTCTCCCGCGAAGTCCTCACGAAAGACAAAGTCGACATCGGCACCATCGCGCTCGATGCGACTTTCACTCCGATTCGTCGCGTGAACTACGAGGTGGAGAACATGCGCGTCGGCGACCGCACGGATTTCAACCGCCTGCGCATCCTCATCGAGACGAACGGCACCATCGCTCCCCGCGAGGCGCTTGAGCGCTCAATCGAGACCATGGTGCACCAGCTCCGTGCCATCATCGGCTTCCAGGAAAGCGCGCCGGCAGCTGCCTTTGCAGCAGTCGATGGCAAGAAGGGCTCTGACGACACGACCGATGCCGCAAAGATCAAGGTCTCCGACCTCGGTCTCTCGGCTCGCATCACCTCGGCTCTCGAGGACGCAGGCGTGAAGAGCGCAGCCGGCCTTGCGCGCAAGACGGAAAGCGCGCTCAAAGAGCTCGACGGCATCGGCGAGAAGGCGATTGAGGAAATTTCCCGCGCGCTCGCTGGTCACGGCCTCACGCTCAAGGGCGAATAATCCTTGCCCCGTATGATTACTACTCTCCACACCCGTACATCTGCCGAGTTCAAGCCCACGCGCCTGCCTTCGTGTGCTTTTATCAATATGCGCTCATCGCGCAGGTAATCATTTGGGGACCATGGCATTCACCAAGAAAGCACAGACCTTCCATCGCGAGACGAATCAGCGCCGCGCGCTGATCCGATCCCTTGCGCGCTCGCTCGTGCTTGAAGAGCGCATTTCGACGACCGAGGCAAAGGCCAAGGCGCTGCGCCCGTTCGTCGAGCGCCTCGTCACCTACGCAAAGAAGAATACGCTCGCGAGCCGCCGCCTCACCCAGACCCGCCTCGGCGACAAAGCCGCCGTGAAGAAGCTCTTCGATTCGATTGGTCCGCGCTACGCGGATCGCAAGGGCGGCTACACCCGCATCGTGAAGCGCACCGCGCGCGGGGCAAACGACGCCCGCAAGCTTGCATACATCGCTTTCGTCTAGCCCCGTAGTAGAAAATGGCATTGGAATATCCGGCAAAATAGTGTAAAGTACGACGATATGACTAAAAGCAAGTCGAATCCCTCTCGGAAGCAAGATCGCGTAAGCGATGCCATTTTTCACTACGGGGTCTAGTATCTATAACGTACCTATGACTTCCAACACGAAGCCGAAAGCCACGACCTACACCATCGACGCGACGGACCGCACGCTCGGCCGCGTGGCGAGCGAGGCTGCGCATGCGCTTCTCGGAAAGCGCTCCGTGCACTTCGCCAAGAATCAGGCGCTTCCGGTGACGGTTGTCATCGAGAACGCGGGCAAGCTCCACCTTCCTGCGCGCCGCAAAGAGGGCAAAGTCTACCTTCGCTACACCGGCTACCCGGGCGGCCAGAAGGAAGTCCGCATGGATGAGATGATTACGAAAAAGGGCATCGCGGAAGTCCTCAAGAAGACCATCGACGGCATGATTCCGCGCAACAAGCTCCGCGCGCCGCGCATGAAGAATCTCGTCGTGAACGCATAACCAGTATGGCAACCACCTACATCAACGCCGTCGGACGCCGCAAGACCGCTATCGCGAGCGTGCGCATGATCGCCGCTGCGAAATCGAGCCTCATGGTGAACGGCAAGACCGCAAAGGAGTATTTCAAGACTGACGAACGCGCAAAGATCGCCGAAGAGGCCTTCGCGACGGCCGGCAGCGCCGAGAACTACGCCGTCACCGCACACGTAGAGGGCGGCGGCGTCGCAGCCCAGGCAGACGCGCTCCGCCACGCCATTTCTCGCGCCATCATCAAAGCCGAGCCGAAGACTCGCGCGGTACTCAAGGCCGCAACGTTCCTCAAGCGCGACCCGCGCGCTAAGGAGCGCAAGAAGCCGGGCCTCAAGAAGGCCCGCAAGTCTCCGCAGTGGAGCAAGCGCTAGTTTCAACCACAAACCGCCGCAAGGCGGTTTGTTCTATATACTTTATACTTTCTTTTATGAACGAATCCCTCAATTTCAGGCCAATTGACGAGCATCCGGAAATTCTAAGCGAATCCGTATTAAATGCTGCGAAGTCCATCCACGGAATCATGTCTGCCCAAATTGATCCGCGGTATATGGGCGGACATGAGTTGGTAGAACACTATGGCGTCAGCCCAGATGAAGGAGCGAATTGCATTGTCGTGAGGGGAAAGCGAGGAGAGACGTGAACGACGGCTGCCGTTCTTGTTCCTGTCGGCCACCGCGCTGATTTGAATGGCATTGTACGCGAGAAACTCGGTGCAAAGAAAGTATCGATGGCTCCCTTGGATGAAATTCTTCAAGAAACGGGAATGGAGTATGGGAGCATCACCCCAGTAGGACTCCCAAATTCATGGAGAATTTTAATCGATAGCCGGCTAATGGATAGGGAGAAAATTATCGTTGGTGGAGGAAAGCAGATATCCAAACTATTGGTTCCGACCGTGGCTTTGAAGGATTTATCGAATGCTGAGGTGGTCGAGGGACTGGCAAGCCCTCTCCTTGGAAGTGAAGCTTCCAAATAAGTACGGCTTAATCAGGATAATGTAACATGAGAATGTGGAGATTCATTTCACCGCCCATGCCCTCTTGAAGATTAGGCAACGCAAGATTTCGCTGTTTTTGGTACGTGAGGTCGCGCGGTCCCCTGATTTGCGCCTGCCAGGGAACTTTCCTCGAGAAGAGTGGTTTAAGAGGTTTGGCATTCGATATTTGAAGGTCGTTCTTGTCCGAGGACCAAAGCGCATTGTTGTCGTTACTGCCCATTGGGTAAGGAAGTTGCCTTTATGATATACTCACGGATATGAAGATTACCTACGACAAAGAGGCCAATGCGCTCAACGTTTCTCTTCGTCCCGGAGTGGTGGCAAAGACCCTTGAGGTAGCCCCTGAAGTGCTTCTTGATATAGATAAAAAGGGTCGCACTCTGAATCTCGAAATTCTTGGCGCCCGCGAGAAGATCGGCAGGAGGAATTTCAACGCTGTTAGCATCGGTAACACATTAGTGAAATTGACGGCTTTGGCATAACTTAAACCATGGACGAAGAGCGTGATGATATAACCATTGAATCTGGCGACAGCGAAGGTACGAGCGCTGAGGGGCAAGCCGAGAATAAGATCGCGAAGATGCGCGAGGACTTGAGCGCGTGCCGAAAGGAGAAGCAGGAATATATGGACGGCTGGCAGCGCGCGAAGGCCGACTACGTGAATCTCCTGAAGCGGTTTGAGGTGGAGATGAAAATTGCAAAGGTCTCGGGGGTGGTGAAGGCAGTCGAGACGCTTCTGCCGGCCTTTGACGCCCTCGAGCGCGCCAAAGAGCACGGCAAGGTGCCGGAAGGGTTTCTTGCCATCGCGAAGCAGCTTGAAAGCGCCTTTGCTTCGCTTGGGCTTGAGGAGCTCGGGAAGGTGGGCGAGGCGTTTAACCCCGCATTTCATGAAGCGCTCGGGCAGGACGCGGCAGAAAGCGCCGAAACCGACGACACCATCACTGCAGTTCTCGAAAAAGGGTGGAAAATCGGCGACGCAGTCATCCGCCCAGCAAAAGTAAGGGTTGCGTATTGCACAAACAAATCATGATATACTTCGCCCATGACTGAAAAATCCGCACATATCGGTCAGGATACTTTCGTGCTCATGCCGGTACGGCGCACTTTTATTCGTGGCATGAGTGGCATTCTTGATTTTTCGCCGCTTGTAAACCAGTTTGCTGCCAGCGATACCGAGCGGGAAGCAGATGCTCGTGCGATTGCCGCTGACTGGAAGGCTGTTGGGCATGATTTAGAAATTGCCTATGTCTGGGGACGAGAACAAGTTGACCACTAACGGGAAAATGCAGATGGTTCCGTTGCCTCATCCCGAAATTTTGCGCGGTTACGAATCTGTGCTTCCGGGCCTTGCTGATCGGGTGGTTAAAATGGCCGAAAATCAATCTGTTCATAGACAGCGTCTTGAATCCAGAGTCATTTGGTTTGATGGTATTCGTTCATCGCTTGGGCTTGTCTTTGGTCTAATAATCGCTCTTGCGGGTATTGCGGCGGGAACGTATTTAATTCTAAGCGGCAACAGTACCGCCGGTCTCGCTTCCCTCATAATTCCGCTGGGCGTTATCGTCGGTGCTTTTGTTTATCAGAAACGTGAGGAGTCAAAAAGTAAGAAATAGTTGCAATCGAAGCGGTGCCTTCTGTAGAATCAACACAGGCTTAATTTATTTATCATTATGGCAAAAATTCTTGGAATCGATTTGGGCACCACGAACTCCGCGATGGCGATCGTCGAGGGCGGCGAGCCGCGCGTTCTCGAGAATGCCGAGGGCGCACGCACGACCCCGTCCATCGTCGCGGTGGGGAAGACTGGCGAGCGCATCGTCGGCACGCTTGCCAAGCGCCAGTCGGTGACGAATCCGCTCAACACAATCTTCCAAATCAAGCGCTTCATCGGCCACTCCTTTGATGAGCCGGCCGTGCAGAAAGACAAGGCGGCAGTTCCTTTTGAGATGCGCAAGGCAGAAAATGGCGGCATCGAGGTCAAGATGACCGATAAGTGGTACCGCCCGGAGGAGATTTCGGCGATGATTTTGGGCAAACTCAAGGCCGACGCAGAAGCGAAGCTCGGCGAGAAGATTACCGAAGCCATCATCACCGTCCCCGCATACTTCAACGACGACCAGCGCAGCGCGACGAAAGCCGCGGGCCAGATTGCCGGCCTCGATGTGAAGCGCATCATCAACGAGCCGACGGCCGCCGCGCTCGCGTATGGATTTAACAAAAAGAAAGACGAAAAGATCGCGGTCTTCGACTTCGGCGGCGGCACGTTCGACATTTCCGTGCTTGAAGTGGGCGGCGACGTGATTGAGGTGAAGTCCACCGATGGCGACGCCCACCTCGGCGGCAAAGACATCGACCAGAAGATCATCAACTGGCTCGCGGACGAGTTTAAGAAAGAGAGCGGCATCGACGTGCGCGGCGACGCGCTTGCGCGCCAGCGCCTTGACGAGGCTGCTGAGAAGGCAAAAATCGAGCTCTCAAGCGCGATGGAGACGGAGATCAACATCCCGTTCCTCACCTCGGACGCCTCCGGCCCCCGCCACCTGCTCATCAAGATGACGCGCGCGAAGCTCGAGGAGATTTCGGGCGAGTTCATCGATCGCGCGATGGCTATCACCAAGCGCGCGATGGAAGCATCGCCGTTTAAGATTCCCGAGATAAACGAAGTCATCCTCGTGGGCGGTCAGACCCGCATGCCGGCCATCCAGGCAGCCGTGGAGAAATTCTTCGGCAAGAAGCCCAATATGACGGTGAACCCGGACGAAGTCGTCGCTATCGGCGCGGCCATCCAGGCGGGCATCCTCCAGGGCGACGTGAAAGACATCCTGCTTGTGGACGTGATTCCGCTCTCGCTTGCGATCGAGACGATGGGCGGCGTCGCGACCAAGCTCATCGAGCGCAACACCGCGATACCGACCAGTCGCTCGCAGACTTTCTCCACCGCCGCAGACAATCAGCCGTCGGTCGAGATCCACATCACCCAGGGCGAACGCGCGATGAGCGCCGATAACAAGTCCCTGGGCAAATTCATGCTCGACGGCATCCCGCCGGCCCCGCGTGGCATGCCGCAGGTGGAAGTGACTTTCGACGTGGACGCCTCCGGCATCCTCACCGTGAAAGCAAAGGAAAAGACGACCGGTAAGGAGCAGTCGATCCGCATCGAGGGCTCGACCGGCCTCTCGAAGGAAGACATCGAGAAGATGAAGACGGACGCCGAAGCGCATGCGGCCGACGACGAGAAGCGCAAGGTGCTCGTGGAGGCTCGCAACATCGCCGATCAGGCCGTGTATGCCGCCGAGAAAGCGATAAAAGAAAACGGCGAGAAAGCCGGCGCGGAAGTGGTGAAGGAAGTGCAGGATAAAATTGATGCGCTCAAGACGGCACGCAATAGCGAAGACGCCGGCACCATCAAGAACGCGACCGACGCGCTCTCCTCGACCCTCTCGAAGATAGGGGAGGCGATGATGAAGAATAGCGAGCAGGCTAAAACCGCCGAAGGCGGTTCGCCCGACGCGTCAAGCTCTGGTGACGCGTCTAGGGGCCCCACCGACGCCGAATTCAAGGAGAAACCGTAAATCTTGACATCTAGGCATTTTGGGGGCAAGATAGCCAGAGGTTCTTTTGTTGAAATCTTAACCAAATGCTTCCCGCCATGAGTGAGTGGCAGGATGCTTGAGGAGGATGCAAATGAGTAGCGACTTAAAATTCAAAGAAGGAGACCTTGTTGTTTGGGATCTGGAACAATCCACGGAAGAATCAATGGGGAGGACCAAATTCAAGGTTAAGCATTATGGAACTGGCCCCTTTGAAGTCGTGGCCGTGAGAAAAACCAAAGGAATATTGGCGCTAGCCGCAGATCAAGTCGTGGATATCCTTACTCCTGGAGGCAAGACATTCGTCCTTTCCCGCGAATTGAAATTATATCGGGGAGATTCCGGACGAATGAAAAGAAGAGCATGGAAAGGTTTTCGATTGGTGAAATATTGCTAGACATCCATGCTCTTTCGAGAAGTGGCATAAAACATAGCAAATCAAGCCCCCGCTCCGCGGGGACTTGACAGTTTACATAGTTCGTGTATACTACCACCGGACTGAATTGAACATTTCACTCACCCCAACGAAGGAGATAAGGTGTATGAAAGCCAGAATGCAAACCGTTCTGAATCTGACCACTGTCTCTGTCCTGTGTACGGTCCCTCTTTTGGTCTTAATTGCCGACCTGGCAACCGATGTGCACATCGCAACGGTTCGAACCGCGATGAGGTTGTGCAAAGAAACGAAAGAGTGCATCGGGGCTTACCTGGTTCTCACGGACGACAGAGTCTTCCGGATCGACGACGGTGCCTCTACCGTTTACGAACCCCAAGTTGTCTCGCAGGACGATATGTTGTCGCATGAGGACAACAGCGCGTTTCTGTTGAATATAAAGGAGATCGTCCTCCAAAAGGATCGGGGTAACTGGCTGCTCTATACGGACAAGCGCTCGGAGCAGATCCGAAAGAGCCGCCCTCTCCCGCTTGAGAAGATGGCCAACGCGAACTAAACCTTCCTTCCTGGGCGAATGAACGGCACGAGACACCTCGTGCCGTTTTTCTTTTTGCATACGAAAACCAGGAGGCGTATAATCGGCTCATGGCGAAAGACTATTACAACGTGCTCGGCGTCGACCGGAAAGCGACCAAAGAAGATATCAAGAAGGCGTTCCGCAAGCTCGCGCACAAATATCACCCCGACAAAGGCGGCACCGACGAATCGAAGTTTAAAGAAATAACCGAGGCGTACTCGGTCCTGAGCGACGACAAGAAGCGCCGCGAATACGATGCGTACGGCCAAGCATTTGCCGGAGGCGCGCCGAGAGGCGGCCAGGCGGGTGCGCAAGGATTTGGCGGATTTGATTTCAACGGATTCCAGCAGGGCTTCGGGCAGGGCGGCGTGGACTTCGATTTCGGAGACATCTTTGGCGACATCTTCGGAGGCGGGCGTGGCCAGGCCCGCACGCCCCGCGGCCGCGATATCTCCATCGACCTCGAAATTCCTTTCAAAGACGCTGTCTTTGGCACGACTCGTTCGGTGCTGCTTGCAAAAGTTTCCACCTGCGCGGTCTGTCGCGGCACGGGAGGCAAGCCCGGCACCGAGCTTGAGACCTGCAAAACCTGCAACGGCAGCGGCCGCGTCCACGAGATGCGCAATTCCATCCTTGGGCAGTTCACGAGCGTGCGCGCCTGCACCGCTTGCGACGGCACCGGAAAGATTCCGAAAGAGAAGTGCACGGAATGCAAAGGTCACGGCGTCCTCCGCAAGCAGGAAGAAATAAAAATAAACATCCCTGCCGGCATCGATAACGGCGAGATGATTCGCATGCCGCAGCAGGGCGAGGCGGTGAAGACGGGTGTCGCCGGCGATCTCTACGTGAAGATCCACGTGAAGCCGCATCCGGTGTTCCGCCGCGACGGCTCAAACCTGACCATGAATCTCTCGGTGAAGCTCACGGACGCGATGCTCGGCACGAGCGTCTCCGTGGAAACTTTGGAAGGGAAGACGCTCGAGGTGAAGATTCCGCCCATGAAGCGCGCGGAAGAGCATCTGCGGGTGGCGGGGAAAGGTATTCCCTTTGAGGGTGGGCGGGGCGACCTCATCATCCGGCTTGAAGTGGCGCTTCCGCACAAGCTCTCAGGCAAGGCGCGCAAGACTGTGGAGGAGCTCAAATCCGAGGGGCTCTAAGGCATATACCCCGTGAGATATCCGAAACTGGGTCGTGCTTCGTACACGAAAACTATTATCTCATGGGGTATACTGTCTTCATGCCGACCGCTACTTCTGCCACCGAAGCAATCGCTCAGGTAAACACGCTCGCAACCCACTACGCCTTTACGGTCTGGAATGCGGCGAGCGATTTCCTCATCATCCTCATCCTGCTCGGGCTCTTTTTCCTCTTCGCGTATTACGTCGGGCGCGGACCCTTCGTCGCCCTCATGCTCTCCTTCTATTCTGCATACACGTTCTATCTGATGTTCCCGTACATGTCGTATCTGCCGACGGCACCGGCAATGACCGCGCTGCTTGCGCAGATCGGGCTCTACGCTCTTTTCGCAATTATTTTTTATATCATTCTACGTCGCGTCGTCGTCTCCGACTTCCTCTACATCGGCATATTCGGACTCTTCACGCTTTCATTCCTTGGCGCGGGATTCCTTCTCGCGCTTGCCTACCACGTATTCCCGGTCGCAAATGTCTATACTTTCACGCCTGCAATCGACGCGCTCTTTGCGCCGAAAGCCTTCTTCTTCTGGTGGTTCTCCGCGCCTGCCATCGGCCTCTTCTTCCTCGCCCGGTAAGGTGCTCTCTCCATGAACGATGAGCCGATTTCTCGTGAGGCGGTCCGCGAAGTGTTACGGGCGTACGGCCGCCAATACAGGCGCCATCCGTTTTATTCGCTCGGCGGTTTTCTTTTGCCTGCCATAGGGAACATCTTCGTATTTTTTGCGCCACCGCTCATCATCGCGCATCTCGTCAATATGCTCGCGGCGGGAGACAAGGTATCGCTGACCTCGGTAGGCCCATACATCGCCCTTTTTGCGGGGCTCTGGCTGTTTGGTGAAGTCTTGTGGCGCTTCGGGATGTACTTCTTGGCCAAAGTAGAGGCAGCCGGAATGAACGAGCTGGGGAACATCTCGTTTCGGCAGCTGGTCAATCGAGATTACGATTTTTATACCAACAACTTCGTCGGATCCCTGACGAAAAAGGCCACCTCATTCTTTCGGCACTTCGAGACGTTAACGGATACCTTCGTTTTCAATATCGTATCGAATCTTCTATCGCTCACTTTTGCGGTTATAGTGCTTAGTCGCTACTCTCTCTGGCTGCCCACTCTCCTCGTGCTTTCGCTCGCTGTAGTAATAACGATTGCGCTCCCCATCATTCGTAGGCGATCAAAGCTCGTGGCGCTGCGCCACGCAGCGGCAAGCAAAGTGTCGGGAGACATTTCGGATGTCATCACGAATATCTTCGCGGTGAAATCGTTCGCAAAAGAAAGTCAGGAGCAAGGGCTCTTCGGGATTGATATGCTCGATTATACGAACAAGTTCAAAGGAGCCGCTGATTACCAGAACCTGCGGTTCGACGTGGTCATTTCACCGCTCTACGTTCTTACCAACGTCATCGGCCTTATGGCGACCATCTATTTTGTCGGGAACGTTGGGCTTCCGCCCGGCACGGTCGTCGTGGCGTTCTCCTACTACGCGCTCGTCACGCGAGTATTCTGGGAAATCAACCGCGTCTATCGCAACCTCGAGTCGGCGATAAGCGAGGCTGCGGAATTCACCCAGCTCGTCCTTGAGCCTCCGGCGATCAGAGATTCGTCGAATGCGACCGAGCTGAAGGTGTCGCGCGCGGACATCGTCTGCACGAAGGTGCGCTTCAGCTACGGTGCGGACGAGCCGTTCCTGAACGACTTCAATCTTTCGATCCGCGGAGGTGAGCGCGTGGGACTCGTGGGCCCAAGCGGAGGAGGGAAGACGACCATCACGAAGCTCCTGCTCAGATTTGCTGATCTTGAGTCCGGGGCAGTGACGATCGACGGGCAGGATATACGGACCGTTTCGCAGCAATCCTTGCGCGACGCGATAGCGTACGTTCCGCAGGAGCCTCTCCTCTTCCATCGTTCGCTGTTCGACAACATCGCCTACGCTCGTCCTCATGCAAGCGAGGAAGAAGTGCGGCGCGCAGCAAAGCTTGCGCGAGCCGATGAGTTCATAGAGAAATTGCCTCATGGGTATCAGACGCTCGTGGGCGAGCGCGGCGTCAAGCTCTCAGGAGGACAGCGGCAGCGCATCGCCATAGCCCGCGCGATGCTAAAGAATGCCCCGATACTTATTCTCGATGAAGCGACGAGCTCGCTCGATTCTGAGTCGGAGAAATATATTCAGGAGGGATTGTGGGAGCTTATGAAAGACAAGACCGCTCTGGTCATCGCGCATCGTCTATCGACCATACGGCACCTCGACAGGATCCTCGTCCTCGAAGAAGGGCGGATAATCCAGGACGGGCGGCATGAGGAACTCGTCGCGCAAAGAGGCCTCTACGCGGAGCTCTGGAGCCACCAATCGGGAGGATTCCTTGAAGAATAGGCGTGGTATAGTTTCGCCATGACCCCCATTAGAAACCGTGTCCCCGTATATGATACCGTCATCCGCGGCAAATAATCGTTCCGAGCGGCACGGTTCTAACGGGGCAAGCCTCGCTGACGAACTGAAAGCCCGCGACCTAATAGAACTTTCTTCGGCTTCTCCAGAGGAGATTTTGAAGGCTCCTCGGACCGCCTATCTCGGCATCGACCCCACGAGCGATTCGATCCAGGTCGGCAATCTTGCTGTCGTCCTCCTGATGAAGCGCCTGGGCAATGCGGGCCACAAGCTCGTCTTTCTCGTGGGCGGCGCGACCGGCCAAATAGGCGATCCGAAAGAGAAAGGCGAGCGCGTCCTCCTCGACGAGAAGACTGTTGCCGCAAATACACGCGCTCTGCAAAAGCAGCTGAAAACTATTCTTGGCACCTCGTCCTTCAAGATGGTCGATAACGTCGACTGGCTCTCGAAAGTGAAATTGCTGCCGTTTCTGCGTGATGTCGGCAAGCACTTTACAGTAAATGACCTCGTGAAGCGCGACATCATCAAGAAGCGCCTTGAGACGCCGGATGAAAGCATTTCCTATACCGAATTCACCTACGCGCTCCTCCAAGCATTCGATTATCTGACGCTCCATGAAAAATACGGAGTCGACCTCCAAGTCGGCGGCTCCGATCAGTGGACAAACATCCTCTCGGGCGTCGATCTCATCCGCAAGCGCCTAGGAAAGCAAGTCTACGCGCTCGGCATGCCGCTCGTGACCGACGCAGCTGGCAAGAAGTTCGGGAAGTCGGAAGGGAACGCCGTCTGGCTCGACCGGAAAAAGACTTCGCCATTCCGCTTCTACCAGTTCTGGATAAATCTTCCGGACGCGAATATCGAAAAATACCTCAAGACCTACACCTTTCTCCCGCCCGCTGAAATCGATGCGCTCATGGAGCTTCATCGCCGTAACCCGGGCGATCGCGAAGCCCAGGAGACGCTTGCACGTCTCGTGACGGAGATCGTCCACGGCCCGCTCGACACCGCGCAAGCAGCGGCCGCAACCGACGCACTCTTCGGCACCACGCCTTTCGACCAGCTCTCCCGCGAGGCGCTCGCGGTGGCGCTTGCCGAAGCCCCGTCAGTAAAGCTCTCGAAAAAAGATATTGAAAATGGATTTTCCCTCACCGAAGCGCTCGTCTCGAGCGGCCTCGCTTCCTCCAAGTCAGACGCTCGCCGGCTCATCGAAGGGAAGGGCATCTCGCTCTCCGGACAGGCCATCGAGAATCCCGATCAGAAGATATTTCAGGGAGACCTCTCCCACGGCTACGCGCTCGTACGCAAAGGCAGGCAGGGCGTCCTCATCCTCGTTTTGAAATAACTTATTCGCAGTTTTTGTATATTGTGAGTAGTATCGGAGTAGTCAATGTTAGAATGAAAAGATGGCCCGACGATGGACGAAAGATGAAGAAGCTATATATAGAAAAGAACTGTATTCTCTGTACGCCACGCAAAATAAATCGATAGGCGAAATTGGGAAAGAACTTAACATTCCATATCAAACAGTATTTGATCGAATACGTCGACTCGGTATCAAGACCACTCCTGAGAAAAAACTACGGTATCAGAATCGAAGAAACGACATCCAGCTTCCGAAACAGTCTATTCGACTAGCGGAATTTTTGGGCATTATGCTCGGTGACGGGCACATATCGCATTTTCAAACCATTGTTACTTTAGGAACGAAAGAACTCCCGTATGTACAGTATGTGCAAAAACTCATGCAGGAATTATTTAAAGTCAAAGCGACGATTTCTGTCAAAAAGTCTGGATATCGCGATGTATATATCGGCTCCACGTTGATTGCTAAGTGGTTGAAGGAACAGGGGCTCGTCGAAAACAAGGTCGCGGCTCAAGTGGGAGTACCCAAGTGGATCATGAGCGATAAGAAATACATGGAGGCATTTGCGCGCGGTTTTTTCGATACCGACGGATCTGTATACAACCTGCGTTTCGGCATTCAGATATCTCTTACAAATAGATCTGCTCCATTACTGCTCGCTTTACAAGAGATACTTCGAAAGCTAGGATACAAAGCATCGGAGGCGAGTGCTTATAAGGTATACATCACAAAACGCAGGGACGTAGAGCGATTCTTCAAGGAAATCGCGCCTGCAAACGATAAGCATCGTCGTCGATTTGACAAGTTCTCGCGTCGGTATCCAAGTGGTTAAAGGATGGCGGCTGTAAACCGCCCCGCTACATGCGTTCGAAGGTTCGAATCCTTCCCGGCGCACCTCTAACGACCCGGTGGTCGCAAACGTTCGATTCAGCTCGAAGATACGGCCCAGAACGGGGGTTCCAAAACCCGTTTCTCGATGATACGGAATTCCTTCTGGGAATATCAATTTTTGGAACCTTGCTCGTATATCTCTACCTTGCCGCGATGCAGCGCGTATTGCTTCATGGTATCGTAGTCCCATGGCACATTCGAAGCCCGTTCTCGTCTCTGCCGTGAAGCCGACCGGTGACCTGCATATCGGTAATTATTTTGGCGCGATGCGCCAGCAGGTCGACCTTTTTCGCTCGGGAAAATACAAATGCTTCATTTTCGTTGCTGATTATCACGCACTGAACTCCGTGCAGGATGCGGAAGAGATGCGCAAACGCACGCGCGAGCTCGTGATGGCATACCTCGCCATCGGCCTCGACCCGAAAGAGGTCGTCTTTTTCAAGCAGTCGGATGTGCCGGCGCACACCGAGCTCGGTTGGATTTTCGACACCATCACCACCATGCCGTACCTCATGCGTGCGCACGCATTCAAGGACGCCGAGGCGAAAAATAAAGAGATCACTGTCGGGACCTTCAACTACCCGATGCTGATGGCTGCTGACATTTTGCTCTACGACGCGGCGGTCGTGCCAGTGGGGCAAGATCAGAAACAGCACATCGAGATTGCGCGCGATACCGCAGAGAAATTCAATCGCGTCTTCAGAGCAGACGTGTTTACGCTTCCCGAGCCATACATCATGCCGGATGTAGCAGTCGTCCCTGGCACCGACGGCCAGAAGATGAGCAAAAGCTATGGAAACGTGATTCCGCTCTTTGCTTCGCACGACGAGCTCGCGAAATGCGTGATGAGCATAGTCACGGATTCTTCCGGCGAACGCCCCGAGAACGTGTACCGGATCCACCGGCTCGTGCGGAGCGAAGCGGAGCTTACTACCATATATGGTAGTAATGCGGGCAACTACAAGACGCTGAAAGAAATGCTCATCGTTGACCTCGATCGCTATCTCGCGCCCATGCGAGCAAAATATGAAGAGCTCCAAAGCAATCCCAGCATCGTCGACGAGATCCTCGCGAAAGGGAAGGCTGAAGCCCGCGCCATAAGCGAAGCGAAAATGGAAAAGGTAAGGAAAGCCATCGGCGTCGCGTAAAAACATTGCACATGGAGAAAAAAGAATTTTATAAACAGAAAACGAGCCCTAAAGAAGATTTGGAACGTCTGAAGAAAATCGAATATCCGAACCTTGTCTCCGAGACGATATTGGATCGATTCCCCTTAGAGGGGAAGAAGATGCTTGATTCCGGCAGCGGACCAAACACGGGCCTTGCTGAATATGTCGCCGGGAAAGGAGGTATGTATGTGCCTCTTGAACTTCGGACGGACACCCTTTCCAACATGCAGCAGGCCCTTGCCGCAGAGCAGGTTCCTTTTTATGGCGTGCAGGGAGATGTGCGCAACCTGCCTTTTGCTGATGACACGTTTGACCTCGTACATCAGCGATTCGTCTTCATGAACATCTTGCCGGAAACGCGCGCTCAATCCCTTAGGGAGCTGCTGCGCGTCGGTAAAAGAGATTTCGTATTCCTTGAATATGATTGGGGAACGCTTTCAAGCAATGAAGATCCCGATCGTATCGAACGCTTCAGAACACTG
>JAGWIS010000024.1 GCA_028866135.1 Patescibacteria group bacterium | reverse complement strand
CATCGGCAGGATGCAGGCGAACTATTTGTACACGAACCGCGGAGAGAGCTGGTTTGCGGAGAAAGGAAACCCGAAAAATAGATTTTCGTTTCCGGAAGAAGTCGTGCACGACAAGATCCAGTGGGTCGTGCCGAACTCCGAAGTCGAAATACTCACGTACGAAGAGAAACCGATGACAGTGAAGATTCCGGTCAAAGTGGACCTTGAGGTGAAAGAAGCACCGCCGGCGGTGAAAGGCAACACCGTAACGGGCGGAAATAAGCTCGCGACCCTTTCGACCGGCGCGAAAGTAAACGTACCGCTCTTCATCAATCCGGGCGATGTCGTCCGCATCAATACCGACTCGGGCGAGTATACGGAGCGCGTTGAGAAAGCCTAAATAGCAGTTGGCCACTAGGGTGTGGGTTTTTAGAAAACCGCCGCGACACAGTCGCGGCGGTTTTCCTATTGGCTAAACTCTCGTGACTATCCGTTAGGCCGCGATGTACGGCTAAAACAAAAGTCGCTTCTTTCGGAAGCGACTTTTGTTTCATCGATTGACGCTCTACGCAGCAATATAGGGAAGAAGCGCCATGAAGCGGGCATGCTTGATGGCCTGCGCGATGTCGCGCTGCTTCCCGGAAGGGATGCCGGTGCGCTTCTTCGAAAGAATCTTTGCGTGCGGGCTCGTAAAGAGCTTCAGGTACGCCACATCTTTGTAGTCGATAAATTTCTTAATCTCGATTTCTTCGCGTTCGGATTGGTAAGCCATACAAATACAGTAAATAGTTCTTAGTAAATAGCCGCTAGTTAGAACGGGATGTCCTCAGGATTAATCTCCTCGTCCGGATATTTGATGTCTTCCGAGCCCTTTGCAGACGACGGCTCCTCGTGAGCAGCGCTCGATGCGCTGGCGGAAGACCCTCCCTTACCGCCGTCGCCGAACTGGAAATTATCCACGACGATTTCGGTGCGGTACTGCTTCTTTCCGTCCTCCTTCCCTTCCCAGGAACGCGTCTGGATGCGGCCCTCGACGAAGATTGGGCGTCCTTTCTTGCAGTACTGCGCGATGACTTCAGCCGTGCGACCGAAAGCGACGATATTGTGGAACTCGGTCGCCTCTTGCTTCGCTCCATTCTTGTCTTTGTAGGTGCGGTTCGTCGCGAGACCGAAGGAGACGAGGTTTTGACCTGACGGAAGCGCCTTCAATTCAGGATCGCGAGTGAGATTGCCGTACAAAAATACTTTGTTCAAGTACATGATTTATATCGTGGCGCTCTCGAGCGCGGCATCGAGCTCGGCGCCGAGAACCGCTTCCGGATCCTCCGTGTGCTCCGGCATCTTCTTCGAGAGCTCGCGCGCTTCCATGAAATGGCGTGCCGCGTCCTTCGTCGTCACCAAGTCGATGAAGCGGATGATGCGCTTTTCAGCGCCGGCCGCCTTTACGATCTCGGCATGATCCTCCGCAGAGGCCTCGTAGACGATCCAGGAGAAATACGCCGCATCGAAGTCGCGGCGGCCGGCGACCTCCTGGCGGGAGATGGTGTAGGCAAGCTGGATCTTTTCCGGCTCGGACTCGACGACAACCGTTCCCTTTTCCGCAATCGTAGCGCGTATCGCCTGATACGCCTTCTTCACTTCCTCGACCGGAAGCTCCGGATCGAGGTGGAAGCCGAGCTCATAGACGCGGAGCTCGGAACCCTCGTTTCCGAGCGTGTCATTCTCACCCGCCCCCCCGTTTCGATGTCTCGCCATAATGGCGGCATCCTAACACGGCCCAGCACCAAATACAACCCGTTAGGGGCTTGTATTTTCTCGCTTTATTGCGCTACTGCCTCACTCTTAATCTTGTCCTGCACCAGTATTTGGTATGGGGCATGGATTTTACCCCCACATCGGCAGTGAAAATAGCTTCTGAGCGTTCTCGAAAAGCGCCGCACGGACCGCTTCCGGATCCTCATTCCTGATTTCCGCTATCTTCGAAACGACGTCCCGGACCGCAAGGGGATCGTTGCGTTCCCCGCGGCGCGGCGCGGGCGCCACGTACGGCGCGTCAGTTTCCGAGAGAATGGCGTCGAGCGGTATCGCCCGTATGACTGGGTCGTAGTCCCGTGCAAAAGTGATGACGGCAGTGAAAGAGACTGTAAATCCAAGCCCGATGAGCGCTTCGGCTTCCTTAGGGCCACCGACGAAAAAATGAATGTCCCCGCGCAGATTTGGATGCGCCTCTTTTGCTTCCGTCAGTAGGGAAATCAAATCCGTATATGCGTCCTGCGTTCCTTTGCTCGGCCGCGAATGAATGATGAGCGGCTTACCGAGCCCGGATGCGAGTTCGATGTGTTTTTTGAACGCATCTTTCTGCGCGCGCTTCACCTCTTCGTTCACTTCGGCAGGACGAAAGTAGTCCAGACCGCACTCCCCTATCGCGACGACTTTCGGATGGTCCGCGAGCTTCCGATAGGCTTCCTCGTCGAAGGATTCCTCCGCTACCCGGTTTGGATGGAGCCCGACCGAGGCGTAGAGATGGTCATGCTGCTCTGCGAGCGCTACCGCCTTCTCGGAGGATTCGCGGTCCACGCCGACGACGATACCCAGAACGCCTTCCTCCTCCATGCGCCGGATGAGGGCGATATCGTCATGCGCATACTGATCGAACTGGATATGACAGTGCGCGTCGATATAACGAACCTTCATACTACGCGAGCCTCGGGAAAAGATTCTCGGGTTTTTTATTTGTTCGGATTGCTTCAGCAATAATTTCTGCGGTGCGCGGCATCGCCGGAGCAAGATGTGTAGCAATCAAGGACAACTGCCGAACTAAAGTCTTGATATGGCCTCGAGCTTTTTCTCGAACTCCTTCATCATTACTCTTAATATTCTGGTATGGTGTTTCGGTGGTCATGAGTAAATCCGATGCTGTTGCAACTGCAAAAATCCAATCTAGCGCTTCATTGAAACGAAATTTTTCCACCGACCAAACAAAATCAAGAGATAGTTTTTTATCTTCCTCTGAAATTTCCACCGGCTGTAGCAAGTGCTTCTCTGCGAGTGTCATGACGCGTGCGACAAGATTGCCGAGTCCATTCGTGAGATGGGCGGTGTAGTGCTCATGAATCGACGCGACCGTGAGATCTGAGTCCTCGAACGGACTCGCGTGCCGCAATAAGACGTAGCGCAATGCTTCGGCGCCGTAACGTTCGACAACCGCCAACGGATCTATAACATTGCCGAGTGTTTTGCTCATCTTCTGCCCCCCCGAGATAATATTGCCATGGATGAGTATTTGGCGGGAAAACGGCAAGCCCGCCGATAAGAGCATTGCTTGCCACATCGCGGTCTGTTGGCGCAAATTATCCTTTCCTGCAAACTGAATTGCCGGCCACCACTTTTTGAAACGCTCTTCATCTTCCGGCCAGCCGATGACCGACACGTAGTTCACTAGGGCGTCGAACCATACATACATGACGTGCTCTTCATCGCCCGGGACTGGCACGCCCCAAGACATCTTTTCACGACGGCGGGAAATGCTGAAGTCTTTGAACCCTGACTCTGCGAGCGCCATGATTTCACGACGGCGTCCTTCCGGAAGGATGAAGTCTGCATGTGCGGCGTAGTGCGCAACGAGGGCGTCCTGATATTTAGAAAATCTGAAGTAATAATTTTCTTCTTCCTGAATTTCGATTTCAAGCGTCGGATGGAGTGGACAACGGCCATCAACTAGCTCGGATTCGGTCTTCTCGAGTTCGCACCCAATACAATATTTTATTTTGTATGCGGCTTTGTAAATATCGCCTGCAGCCTCGCAACGTTTCCAAAATTCCTGCGCCGCGCGCACATGCTTTGCATCGGTCGTACGAACAAACGAGTCGTAGGAGATACTGAGCCGGTCGGCAAACGTCTTGAAACGTGCTGCATATTCGTCGACATATGCCTGTGGGCTTTCCCCTGCCTCCGTCGCTTTCTGAGCGACCTTGGCGCCATGCTCGTCAGTGCCGATATTAAAGAACACTTCGTCACCGGCAAGTCGCGTCGTGCGCGCGAAAAAATCCGCCTCAACGAATTCGAGTGCGTGTCCCAAATGAGGATCCGCGTTCACGTACGGCAGGGTGGTGGTGATGTAGCGCGCACTCATATCGCTCCTAGACCCGCGCGTGCTCAAGGCGCTTCTTCCTGTCGAAATCGGAGATGAACTCGAGCGCGACCGCCGCGACCGGCACAGAAAGCATCGCTCCGAGGAAGCCGGCGAGCGTGTAGCCCGCGATGAGCGCGACGATGACGAGGAGCGGCGGTATGCCGACGATCTTCTTCACGATGAGCGGATAGATGAGATTCGATTCGAACTGGTTCACCACGATGTAGAGCCCGAGGACGATCGCGGCGAGCGAAAGACCGCCGTCGGAGTAGCCGACGATGACCGCCACCGTTCCGGCGATGAGCGATCCGAAGATGGGGATGATCTCCGCCATCGCCGTAAACACGGACAGGAGAAGCGCGTACGGGATGCCGATGATGAGGAGGCCGAGGTACACGAGCACGCCGACGATGACCGAAAGGAGTATCTGCCCCTGCATCCAGAGCCCTATCTTCTTCTGCGAACGCTTCCAGAGGTCGACGGAGTATTCCTCATACGAGACCGGCATGATCATGCGGAGGAAATCGTCGACCCCCGTCTCCTGGAGCGCGAAGTAAAAGGAAAGCACGATGACGAGCGCGAGCGAGAAGATGCCGCCGAAGAAGGTGATGATGAGCTGGAGGACGCCGCCCGAGCTCGCCGAAAAGACCGATTGGAGCGCGACGAGCGTCTGCACGAGCGACTGCCCCTGCTGCTCGCCGATGAGGCTTGAGGCGTTCGTGAGATTCGAAAAAGGCGCGGTGACGTTCAGCGTATCGAGGTAGCGTGGCGCGGCGGAGAGAAAGTTCGCCGCATCGCCGATGATCGGCGGGAAGAAGAAATACAGGAGCGCGAACACCGAACCAAAGACGAGGACGTAGACGAGAAGCGCCGCGGCAAAGCGCGGCATGCGCTGCCGGATGAGGAACGCGACCTGCGGCTCTATCGCCGACGATATGACGATGGCGGTCAGCACGAGGAGCGCGAGATCGCGCAGAAGCCAGACCACATAGGCCCCCGCGAGAATGAGAATCGAGGCGATGACGGTGCCCGACGTGATGGAAATGCGTATTTCCTTACCCATATGGGCATCCTAGCATAAAAGTGAAGCGGCGCCTGCTCCGGAGAGCAGCGCGCCGCTTGCGTAAAACCGATGCCGTTCCGACGATTACCGACCGTCGTACGGATCATTACCAGGAAAGAATGTTCTCGGGCAAGGCTCTATTTCCACGGGACGTGCAAAGCAGGCTATCCAAACCTGTCCCTCAAGCCCAACGCCGTCCGGGACGATTCGCACACGACGAACGTTATCCTGCCAATCGAAGACCATGAAATACCCCTTACCATCAGGCCCTCTCCAGAAGGTGCAGTTGCGGCGGTCATCCGCAAAGGCCCTGTCTGTCTCGTGCACTGCGGTGAGCGAGCGTGGATCGGCGGGAATATAGTTCCGCTTTGCGCATTCGCTTCGCAAGTAGTCGATACTCCCGAAACGATCGAGGAAGAAGTACACGCTTGCCTTCCCACCCTCCCCTCGCGGAGCTGTCTCGAGCATTTCGTTAGCGATGATTATGTTCCGATCCGTGGCCTCAAGCATCTCCGAAAGAGACCGTTCTGGATCAACGAACACATGGCGAAGCACTTCCTCCAGCGGTTCAACCTTTTTGCCACAGATGAAATCTCGGACGCCTTCCGGAAGGCCCGGCTTCCCCGCAATGACCCTCAGAGCAAAGGAGACCTCTTCCGGGTTCAAACCAAACAGTTCCATGACGCCCTCCTTGAAGTTTTTCGTTGTCTCATTGTCGTGTCCGCCAAAGTGGCAAGAGCTTCCCTCCAATAACCTCAAAGATCAAGCCGGGCAGATGATAACACACAGACGCCGCGTGAGCCGCAGGGGCAACAAGGGCGGCTATTCAATTGCCGAGCGAATGCGGCCTGCGACTTCAGCGACGGTCAGCCGCTCCTGCTTGCCGGTATCACGGTGGCGGAGCGTGACGGTGCCTTTCAATTCCGGCGTCTCGCCGAGCGTGTCGAAGTCAATGGTAATGCAGAACGGCGTGCCGATTTCATCCTGGCGGCGATACCGCTTGCCGATGTTGCCGTTGTCGTCCCACGCAATAGCTGAGTGAGCCTTTTTGAGTTCCGCGCGCACTTCACGCGCTTTTGCGACAAGCTCGGGCTTGTTCTTCAGAAGCGGCGAGACCATTGCTTTCACCGGGGCGATCTTCGGCGCAAGCGCGAGATAGGCGCGAGTATCATCGCCCATAGCGTCTTCGCGGTACGCACTTGTAAGTATTGCGAGCATGGTGCGGTCGACGCCGAGCGATGGCTCGATGACATGCGGAACAAATTTTTCTTTCGTTTCTTCGTCGAGGTATGAGAGGTCGTTATTAGACGCATTCGCGTGGGCCGAAAGATCGAAATCCGTGCGGTACGCGAGACCCCAGAGCTCTTTCCTCCCAAAGGGATAATCGAATTCAAAATCAATCGTGCGCTTGCTGTAGTGAGCACGATCCTGCGCGGGGACTTCGAGCTCGTGCACCGTGCTCTGCGGCAGGCCGATCGCCTCGGCGAATAGGTGCATCAGCTTCCGCCACTCCTCGAACGCCTGCTTCCACTCTTTCGGGGAGACGAAATATTCCACTTCCATTTGCGAAAGCTCGCGCAGGCGGAAGATGAAGTCGCGCGGGGCGATTTCATTACGGAATGCCTTCCCTATTTGCGCGATGCCGAACGGCAATTTGGGGTGTATCGAGTCCACGACATTTTTGAAGTTCGTGAAGATGCCGCCAGCGGTCTCGGGGCGCAAGTATACGATTGCAGATGTGTCTTCCGTCGCCCCCGCATGCGTTTTGAACATCATGTTGAACTGACGCACGCTGCCGAGCGCTCCTTCGCACTCGGGACATTTCTCCACATCAGCGAGATGATCCGCTCGAAAGCGTTTCTTGCATTTTTCGCATTCGACGACCGGGTCCGAGAATCCGGCAACGTGGCCGCTGGCTTCCCAGATTTTTGGATTCATCAGAATGGCGGCGTCGACGCCGTACATGTCATCGCGGTCGTCGCGAAACATTGAGAGCCAGAGACGTTCGATGTTTTCCTTGAGGACGACGCCGAGCGGGCCGTAGTCATAAGTGCCGGCGAGCCCGCCGTAGATCTCGGAGCCCGGAAAAATGAATCCTCGGCGTTTTGCGAGCGAGACGATTTTTTCCATGAGATTCTGGTCGTTCATATCAACAGAGTGCGGCAAAAAGCCTTCCTATGCAAGGATTGCTGTAAAACGGAAAACGTCTTCGAACTCATTGCACATTCGCGTTTGCTGCGGCATAGCCCGGGTCCTGCTTCGTTTCGGTGGTTACCGGATCCGCTGATGCGGAAACGGATACTCCGGCGAAGCGATCGTACCCGGAGAAGGACGCTGCTTTGACGAGTACGGGCGCCGTTCCCTTCTGCGAGGTCGAAGGCGTGAGAGAGAGCTGGAAAGCGCCTTGCGCAGAGCCGCCCTGCGCCAGGTCGCCCGTGCTCCAGGTGACGATGCGCGAGCTCGCGTCGTAGGAGAAGGAGCCGGAGCCCGCCGTCGCGCCGGTATAAGAAACGTAGCTCGGGAGCGCCGCGCTCACCGTGCCGCCCGCGACCGCGCTGCCCTGATTCTGCACGCTCCAGAGGATGGTGTAGGTCGTCGCGGTGTCCGCGCGCGGCGGGATGGGACCGCTCGTGGCCAGGGGCCCCGAGCTATGGAGCGACGCCGCCGAGAGCGCGACCGCGGTCGAGACTTTCGCCGTCTTCGTTACGGAAGCGCTCACTTGTTCCGGTACGTTCGTCTGCCCCACGCGCGTGCCCGACACGGAAATGGCGAACGTCACCGTCGGCGATGGGGCGAGCGCGCTCGTCGGCAAGGTCGAGAATGAAAACGCTCCCACGCCGGATGCGCCGGGCGCAAGCGTCGTGAGCGCAGGATCGGTGTCCGGACTGAAGACGATGGTGTGATCGGACGAACGGTAGAAGCCGCTCTGGGCGCTGATGCTCCCGTAATCGATCGCGGAGCCCGAGATCGTTATAGCGACCGTTGCGTTCGTCACGCTCGTCGGGAGCGTATTCGTGTAAGAGACGGAGACGTTCTGACGGTCGCCGGGAGCCATGACGACCGCGTCTCCGCTGTTGCCGTTGATCGAGAGGCTCGTGCTGATGAAGGGCGCCGCGATGGCGACGGTTGCCTCCTGGGTCATGTACGAGACCGCAAGCGTCGGATCCTGCGGAGTCTTCGCGGTTCCCACCGTGAAATGGAAGACGCGGACGTCCTTATCCTGCCCGGAAAGCGTTCCGGTGAGCGTTATCGTTTTCTGCGAGCCCGGCAGCACGGTGCCGATGAGGAAGCTCGAACCGGTCAGGGGAACAGAAGAGGACTGGACGGAAAAACCGAACGGAAACGCAGTGGAGAGGATGACGTTCGAGAGCGGCACGGTCGCGTTCGAGCGGACGGTGAGCGTAAACGTGATCGGCTTTCCCGAAACGGTCTCGGAAAGAGAATCGACGGATACGGAAAGCGGCGTCGAAGACACGGTGATCGGGAAAGAAGATTTCTTCACGAAAACGGCGGTCGAGCCGGAAGCGCCGTAGGAGAGCGAAACCGGCAGCGAGAAGCTTTGCCCGGCTCCCCCGAATAAGACGGCCTTTACGGAACGCGTAACGGTCGCGCCGCTCGGGAGCGTCCCGATATTCTCGATGTAGCGGGGATACGCGGCAAGGACGTTGTTCGCATCCCTCGTGCCGTCCGGAAAATCGATCTCGATCGTCGCATTCTCTATCGCGACCGGGTTCTTGTTCGTGATGGCAAGCGAGAGCGGAACCGTGTCCCCGCCGGAAATCGCCGTCGGCCCTTGGACGTCGATAGAAATTTGATCCGTCGAGACCGAATTGCCGCCGTAAAAGAAGAAATAGGCGACGCTCCCGAGCGAGACGAGGAAGAAGACCAGGGACGCCATGAAAAAGATGCCCGCGAGACGCACGTGCCGCTCGCCGCGGTGCGGGAGAACATCCGGGAGTTTGTTTTCTTTCCACGCATGCGGCACAGTATCCCCCTCCGAAGGGGTGGGCGGGCGGCGATTCACGCGAGTCGCAGCGTCCGGCGCGTACAAACGCGCGCGCGCGCGCTCAAGCGAGCTCGTGTCGTCTTCGTGGCCGGGAGGCATCACCTAGAGTATATCAAAGGCCCGAGGCGGTGATGCCGCGGTTGATGCGCGCCAGGTAATTTCCGCGCTCGGCTTCGACCAAATCGAGGATTGTCGGACTGAACGTCGATGATTCTCCCGGGATCTCCCCCGCGTCGAAGCCGAGCGCGGAAAGCGTACGAAGGACGGCGAGCATTTCGGCCGCTTCTCCGTGCGCCGCATCAGAAAGCGCTGCAAGCGATTCGAAAAATCCCTTCATCACCGGAAAGAGGTCGGGGTCATGCGTTTCCCCGACGACGAG
>JAGWIS010000003.1 GCA_028866135.1 Patescibacteria group bacterium | reverse complement strand
GGCTATTTCGTCTCCACCGTTGGAGTTACCACCGACACCATCAAGCGTTATATTGCAAAGCAAGGCGAATTGGATGCGGGTCAAACAGCTTCGCTGTTTGACTGAAGAGAATACCCTGTGGCGTGAGCCCAGGGTTCTTTATTTTTGATTCCGGCTTATGCTTTCGCTCGCTTAATCGCAGCAGCGAGACGGGATTTCTTGCGATCGGCAGTGTTGCTCTTGATGACGCCGCGCTTCATTGCCTTGTCGATAGCCTGGTAGGCCGCCGGGAGGAGCTTCTCTGCTCCGGCGGCATCTTTGGCGGCAAGCGCTTTCTTGAGCGACTTCGTCGCATCGTGAAGCGCATACGCGCGGCGCAGGTTGAAGACATGCTTCTTTGCCGAAGCTCGGATCGCCTTCTTTGCGGAACTGGTAATAGCCATATGTGTCCTCATATATACGCTATCTCCCGTTCTCTGGCAAATGGTAGTACGATGAGCGGCATGATCCGGCAGATTCGCGGCAAGGTGCTTTCGACGGGGCCGGTAAGCGCCGTCATCGAAGTGGCGGGCTTCGGCGTCGAGGTGCGCATGAGTGCGCCCTCTGCGCTCTCGGTGGGAAGCGAAGCAAATCTCGCAACCTATCTTGCGATAAAACAGGACGGCATGGAACTCTATGGCTTCCCCGATGCCGCCGACCGCGACTTCTTCGAACTCATGATGTCCATCCCCGGCGTCGGCCCTAAAACTGCCCTCTCCGTACTGCGCCGCTCGACGCGCGAAGCGCTCGAAGGCGCCATCAGCAAACGCGATCTCGCGTATCTCACGAAAGTCGTCGGTCTCGGCAAGAAAAGCGCCGAGAAGATGCTCGTCGAGCTCGCCGATAAAATCGGACCGCGCTCGCACGACAACGCCGATGGCGAAGTATTCGATACGCTCGTCGCGCTCGGCTACACCGAGCGCGAGGCGCGCAAAGCGCTTCAGGCGGTGCCTGAACATATCGTCGGCAAAGATCAGCGCCTCAAGGCGGCACTTTCCTCGGGCAACTAAGTCATGTACGAGATCGTCGACCGTATCGTCCGTGTCTTGAAAAAAATCGTGCCGCGCTCACTCGTGCGGCCACTCCTTCCAGCGTATCACCGCTTCCTCGGTTTTTTCATGGCGCTCTGGTATGGATTCCCTGCTAGGAAGCTGGTCGTGATCGGCATCACCGGCACTAAAGGAAAATCGACGGTTGCGGAAATGGTGTTCTCGATTCTGCGCGGCGAGGGATATACGACCGCGCTCCTTTCAACGATCCGCTCCGCTATCGAGGATCATTCCGAGCCAAATCTGGAAAAAATGACCCTGCAAGGGCGCGGGTTCACCCAGGCATTCATGCATCGTGCGCTCCGAGCCGGCTGCACGCATATCATCGTGGAGTTGACCTCCGAAGGCGTGCTCCAATACCGGCATCAGTTTCTCGAGCTTGATGCGCTCGTCGTCACGAATATCCAGCGCGAACACATCGAGCGGCATGGTTCTTTCGAAAAGTACGTCGCTGCCAAGCGCGCCATCGTGGACGCCCTCGTTCACTCGCCGAAACGCTCGAAAATCCTCGTCGCAAATGAAGATGTCCCCGAAAGCCGCGCGTTCCTTTCTCTTCCCGTTACAAAAGCAATCGGGTTTAAAGAGAGCGAGCTCAAGCATCTGCAGGGCAACGAACGCGGCATCAGTTTTGAATATGGAGAGATGCATTTCTCTCTTCCGCTTCCCGGCACGTTTAACGCGATGAACGCGCTCGCTGCCGTGAAGGCGTGCGTGGCGCTCGGCGTGCCGCTCTCCACGGCCGCTGCCGCGCTCGCGGCGCTTCCTGCCGTGCGCGGGCGCGTGGAGCATATTGACGCCGGACAGGATTTTCTCGTCGTCGTCGACTATGCGCACACGCCCGACTCGCTTCGGGCGCTCTACAGCGCATTCCCGAAACAGCGGAAAATCTGCGTCCTCGGAAATACCGGCGGCGGTCGCGATGCGTGGAAACGCCCGGAAATGGGCAAAATCGCAGAAGAAGCATGTGCGACAGTCATCCTCACGAACGAAGATCCCTATGACGAAGATCCGCGAGCCATCATCGATGCCGTGGCGCGTGGCATGCGTCGCACGCCCGAAATCATCATGGATAGGCGGGAAGCAATCCGGAGCGCGCTTGCTCGAGCGCGCTCCGGCGACGCAGTGCTCATCTCCGGCAAAGGCACCGATCCCTTCATCATGGGGCCGCGCGGAACTAAAAACCCCTGGAGCGACGCCCGCGTCGCTCGAGAAGAGCTGGAGCGACTTCTTAGCAAACTTTGATACTATACCCGCATGAGCGACATGCATGATGCGTGGTTTTTCATAGGCATTTTCATCTTCATATTCCTCATATGGGCTGCGACCGGAGGCCCGCTCCACCCCATCGCATTTACCGGCCCGCGGCTCGCCGAGCCAGGTGCGCTCGGCGGCGGCACCTACCTCTCGCTTCCCCGATCGCCCTTCATCATCGGCGGCTCAAACGTGTCCCTGCCGGGCTCCTCAAGCGGCGGTGCGACGAGCGGGAGCCAAACAACGCTACCGACGCTTGGCGGAGGAGGCGTCTTCGGAATCCCGTCGCCCTTCCGCTCCCTCGTGTGGATGAATCACTACATCTCGGGAGCTGGGTCCTCTGATCCGGGAAATGAGTATGTAGAAATTTCCGTATCGCAGAATGCCGGCGTGCCGGTCGACCTTTCGGAGTGGACGCTTCAAAGCGACGCGAGCGGAAACTCGACAATCATCCCGAAAGGAACCGACGTTCCCGCTTCAGGCATCATAAATGCGGCGGCGGATATCGTGCTTTCTCCGGGAGAGAACGCTCTCGTCATTTCCGGGCAATCCCCCATCGGAGCTTCTTTCCGCGAAAATAAGTGCATCGGCTATTTCGGCAACTTCCAGAAATTTTCTCCCGCTTTGCCTCAGAACTGCCCGGCTCCGTCTGACGAGCTCGCCTCGTTTTACGGCGACAGCTACATCCGCGATTCCGCCTGCGTCGACTACGTGAAAAGTCTGTCGCGCTGCCAAGTAGCGCTCTCGCCTCCGATAAGCGTTTCGGGCGCATGCCAGAGCTTTCTCATCAAGTATCTCAATTACAATGGGTGTGTCGATGCGCACAGGAACGACCCCGATTTCAACGGCACCACGTGGCGCATCTATCTCGGCCGCACGACGGCGATGTGGCGGGCGCAGCATGAAATCGTGAAGCTTATCGACGTGAACGGGAAAACGGTCGATGCGTTCAACTACTAGGAAAAAGACGTTAAAAAGAGTAGATTACTGAAATGAGGAGAAGCCGATTCGCGCCCGTATCTTCGCAGACTCGATACGAGCGCTCGTTCGGAGAGAAAGAATGAGTGAAGACGCTCATTCTTTCTTCCTCACTTCGCGCCCGTAGCTCAGTTGGTAGAGCAGCGGACTTTTAATCCGTTGGTCGATGGTTCGATCCCATCCGGGCGCACAAAACATTAGTTCAGTTGCTGATTGTGCTTCGTTTTTATTTTCTCGATCTTGCGAGCGAGTGCATTCATGATGTCGATATTCATTGACTTCGCGAGAAGGAACGTCACGATGGTTACGTCGGCAAATTCATCGGCAAGACCATCTGCGTCCTTTTTTTCCATCTTTCCTGTCCGCTGATTACCAAATGATGCAAGGACCTCATCACATAATTCACCGAATTCTTCGCCCAATTTCACTGTGCGAGTCAGAGCAATCTCTTTCTCAGAAAGGCCTGTGTGAATTGCTTGGCGAAGAAGATTGTCTTGCTCGTTTATAAACTTCTGAAAATCTGCAAATTGCATGGGATTATAGTATCTACCTATTATATAGAAAGTGCGAATTCCTCAAGCGCGATATCAAGGTCGAGCCCGCCGCGCCGGGATTCCTGGAGAAGAGCAATGAGCGCGAGCGAGAGGGCGCGTGCTTCTTTCGGAGCCCACGCGCGGGCGCCCCTAGACGTGGAAACGTCGGGCGAGCCGCCTCCGGAGGCTTTAGCCTTTTCCATCAGATCGCGCGCTTTCCAGTGGAGGAGGCCGTGGAGCATTTCGGGAGCATCGCCCGCGCGAAGCGCGCGATTGATCTCGAGCCAGAGCTTTTCCCGCTGACGCGCGGCGAGCGCATTCACGAGATTGCCGTTAAAACCCCGCTCTTCTCTTGCGGCGGGCTTGTCGTACGCGTATTCGACTTTTGCTTTTGCGGCGATCTTTTTTGCTTTCGCTGCAGAAAGCTTGGGGGCGAGAATGACGATGGCATTGTCAGATGCAGCGAGCGCATCAATATGGTCTTCAAGTATGCCTGCGCTTGCTTCCTCTTCCCCCTCTTCATCGGCGGCGCGCGCGGAGGGAAAAGGATCGTCGATGAGTATCAAAAGACGCTTCACGAAAAGTCCGCTCGAGAGCGCGGCGTCTTCGAGCGCGGCGGGAGTCAGTTCCTCGCGCGCAAGCCGCGCGTATGCGAGACTCGGCTCTTTCGTCCGCGCCTTCGCGACCCACTCGAACGCTTTCGTCCGAGCTTTCTCCACGTCCGAGCCGTAGAAAAGGTACAGCATGTTTAAATGGCGCGCATCGCGCCCCAATCATCTCCGGACTTCATCACCGTTTCGACCGGCACGCCGCGGGTCTCCTTTTGCGGCAACACCGACTCCATGAGTTCTTTTATTTTGGCAGCGAGTGTCGCGACCCGTTCAGCACGGATCTCGTACACCAACTCGTCGTGCACCTGAAGCAGCAGATAGGCGTCGTCAAGCGCGCCTTCCTTTTTGAGCATCTCGTCGACACGCACCATTGCGAGCTTGATGATGTCGGCCTGCGTTCCCTGGAGAGGCGCATTAATGGCCATGCGCTCCGCTTGAGCCCGCACGTAAGGCAATGAGGATTTCATTTCCGGAAACTGCCGGCGGCGGCCAAACAACGTCTCGGTGTAGCCGTGCTTTCTCGCAAATCCTTTCGTGCGCTCGAGGTATTCGGAAAGGGTTTTGAACGTCGCGAAATACTCCTCGAGGTACTGATGCGCTTCCGCGGTCGTCGAGTCGAGCTGGGCACGAAGCGCGTTCACCCCCATGCCGTAGAGGATGCCGAAATTGATGACCTTCGCCCTCCGGCGCATCTCAAGATCGACCGCCTCGGGCGCAACATGAAATACCTGCGCCGCGACCTCCCGGTGCACGTCCCGTCCGCTCTTGAATATCTTGCAGAGTTTTTCGTCTCCCGAAAGGATCGCCGCGAGCCGCAGTTCTATCTGAGAATAATCGAGTGCCACGAGCTTGAAACCTTTTGATGCGACGAAAGCGTGGCGTATCGCGCGCCCGCGCTCAGAGTGGAGCGGGATGTTCTGCAAATTCGGATTCTGGCTCGCCATGCGGCCCGTCGTCGTCCCGGTCTGGAGGAACTGCGCATGAAGACGGTGGTCGTCATCAAGTAGTGGCGGCAGGTTTTCGATGTAGGTCGAAAGGAGTTTTTTCAATTCGCGGTAGTCGAGGATGTCGGCCACGATCGGATGCTCGTCGCGAATCTTTTCGAGCTCGCTCTCGCGGGTTGAACGCTGACCGCCCGCCGTCTTCTTCTGCTTCTCCGGAACAATCTTCAGCTCATCGAAAAGAACTTCGCCGAGCTGTTTCGGGGAGCTCACATTGAATTCGCGCCCGGCCGCCTTATAGATGCGCTTCTCGATCTGCTTGAGTTCGGAGCGGTATTTCTCCGCGAGAGAATCGAGCACGTCCGGATCAATGCGCACGCCGCGCTCCTCCATCCTGCGCACGACCGGTATGAGCGGCTTTTCGATATGCTCGTACACCTCTTGCACCCGGCCCGAAGCGGCGAGCTGACCCTCAAGCTTCGCGTATGCAGCGGCGAACACTCGTTCTTTGGTGAATGCGAGTATGTCGTCGAGCGAGGGGTTTGTGAACTCCGAAGAAATGAGCCAGAGCATCGCCTGCGCTTCTGCAAGCTTCGTTGGGTCTACTTCTTCAGGAGCGGGTGCAACAAACAAAGGGTTTTCTGTTTCTGCCTCGTCGCCGTTTGCGAGAATCTTCTTCGCCCGTTCTCGAAGCGAACGGAAACCGAATCCCTCGCACATCGCGAGAATTTTTTGTAAATCCACCGTCTCACGCCACGCACCCGCAGGCAGCGTGAAGGCGATGGGCGCATCGGTCCGTATCGTCGCAAGGGATTTCGAGAAACGCGCATCTTCTTCGTGCTCACGAAGGAGCCCGATCATGCGGGCCTTCACTCCTTTTTTTAGAAATGCGGCATCACCCTTCTTCAGGGCCGCATACATCTTCTCGATGGTGCCGAAACCTTTCACGAGCTCCGTTGCCGTCTTTTCGCCGATGCCGGGAACGCCCTTGATGTTGTCAGAGGGGTCGCCGCGAAGCCCTTTCCAGTCGGGGATGAGTTCCGGCTTGAAGCCATAGCGCTCGATGACTGCCTTCTCGTCATACAAAATCGTGTCATTGATGCCTTTCTTGAGCGTGTAAACCCGGACGCGTTTGTCGTCGACGAGCTGAAGCGCGTCCATGTCGCCCGAGGCGATGATGACGTCGACGCCTTCTTCCCGCAGTTCGTGCGCGATGGTGCCGAGGAGATCGTCCGCTTCAAATCCCTCTCGCTCGTAGAGCGGAATCGAGAATGCTTCGAATACCTTACGCGATTCATTCAATTGGAGCGCAAGTGCGTCGTCAGTTTTCACGCGCGTCGCTTTGTAGTGCTCATAGGCTTCGTGGCGGATGGTCGGCTTCGGCAGGTCGAAGCACGCCGCGAGATAGTCGGGCTTCAGGTCGGTAATTATCTTAAGGAGCATCGCAACGAGCCCGTACAAAGCACCCGTGGGCGCGCCGGAGGGGCCGGTGAACTCCGGGAGCGCGTGATACGCGCGATGGATGATCGCATGAGAATCCAAGAGCACGATGCGTTTTTTTACGGATGTCTTTTTAGCCATACCCTGTCAAGCCGAAATTCTACTACGGGGCATAGGAGATGGTGCGCGAATCGTCCGGAAGAGTTGTTATGGAAATGCGCACAGAGGGAGTCGGGAGGGCGTCGGCCACTTTCTCCGGCCACTCGAGCAAAATGAGGTTTCCGGAATCCTTCATGAGCTCGTCGAAACCGAGCGGAGCGAGATCGCTTCCCTTTTCGAGTCGGTACGCGTCGATATGCACAAGCCGCGCAAAGTCGGACATCGGATGTCCCTCTTTGCGCGGCAGCAAATAGATTTTCTCGAGAACGAACGTCGGACTGTTTACCGTCTCCTCCACTCCAAGTGTACGAGCGGCTGCTTTGGTAAACGCAGTCTTCCCTGCTCCAAGCTCTCCTGAAAGCATAACGAGGGTCGCTCGGTCAATCGGTGCAAGCGAGAGCGCGAACCGCGCCGCCTCGCTCTCGAACTCTGCAAGCGTTTTAACTGTTTTCTCAGCCACAAGCCAATTGTACCGCTATAAAAGAAAGTGCGCCCGTTCCCTTCCGGAAACGGGCGCATAAAACAGGGGCTACTTCTTCTGCAACAGTTCCATCAGTTTCTGATTCTGCAGTCGCAGATTCTTAAGCTCTTCTAACTCCGTCTGTTGAGTTTGCGGCGTCTGTTGAACCGAGTAGGGCACTCCATAAGAGGCTCCCAAGCCCCACCCGCCGCATCCCCACCAGCTCATCAAACAAGGCGACTGGATGACGGTGGTGTTCGAGGGAACAAACCTTTTCCCTGACCCCGTCGGAGCACAAATCGAGACTTCCTCCGAGACCTTTACCCAAGTGTGTGGCTCGGCGCAGTAATACTTCTTCGCCCATCTGTCCGTGCCCCTTCGCACTGACGGCACCACTCTTTCCTTGCAGTACTTGCTGCCGCCGACGAGGACACAGTCCGGCTTTTCTGTCGCCTCCTGGGCTGCCCCCTGTTGTTCATCGTCTGGTGCAAGGGCCAGCTTAGGAAACTTTGGGTCCGGCACATAGGACCCCCAATAGGACCCGGCACACCCACCCAAGACTGCGGCGAAAAGGCCGCAGGCCAAAACGCTGACTAGCCTTTTCGTGACCATGGCGCGACTCCTTTGTGAGAGGTTTGGTTTTCAGTAGACAAAGGTCTGACTTCAGTTCCGGGCAAATTGTACTACCATTTATAGTAATTTGTCAAGTGCCCGCTTCCCTGGCCTTTCCGATGCTATTATCGACTCTGTTATCATTCATCTCATGGATTTACCCTTTGATACCGAGCGCGAGGAGACAGAACTGTCCCGAGTGCGCGAGCGAGAGGAAGAAGATGTCGCTCAGATACTCTCGGATAAGTACGGCATGTCGTATGCCGACCTCTCGCTCAAGGAGATAGACAACGACGCGCTCCGCGTCATTCCTGAAGAAAAGGCGCGCGCGGCCGAAGCGGCGGCTTTCGAGAAAACGGCGCAGGCCCTTTCGCTCGCCATCCATAATCCAAACAATCCGGCGCTCCCGGCGCTTGAGGAGGATCTCGCCGCGCGCGGGTTCCACGTGGAAAAGTTTCTCGTTTCGAAAAAAAGCCTCGATCGGGTCTTCGCGCGGTACGCCGACCTCACCTTTACCGTCGAGTCGAAAGCGGGCGTGTTCGTCATCCCGCCGGGAATGCTCGAGAAGATGCATCGGGAGGAGGACGGGAAGAAGACGCTGACGCAGGAGCTTGATTCCTCGACAGGGCTCAAGGCGCTCGACCGTGTCTCTCACGTGCTTGAGGCCGTTCTTGCCGGCGCCTTCGCGCTTCGCGCTTCCGACATCCACTTCGAGCCGGGCGAAGAGAAGGCGCTGTTGCGGCTCCGCATCGACGGACTTCTCTCTGACACGTACTTTTTTGATCCCGCCACGTACCACCAGCTCAATTCGCGCATCAAACTCCTTTCGGGAGTGAAACTGAACGTCACCAACCGCGCGCAGGACGGGCGCTTCAGCATCGTAAAGGGAACGAGCCAGATCGAGATGCGTGTTTCGTTTATTCCCGGGAACTATGGTGAGTCGATCGTGATGCGCATCCTCGACCCAGCAGCCACGAAAGTTTCGTATAAGGACCTCGGCATCCACCCGAAGCTTCTCGCGCGCCTCGAGACGGAAATCCGTAGGCCAAACGGCATGCTCCTTACGACCGGCCCGACCGGAAGCGGCAAAACGACGACGCTCTACTCATTCCTCCGCGAGATCCACTCGCCGGAGATAAAGATCATCACGATCGAAGACCCGGTCGAGTACCATCTCGAAGGCATCGTGCAAACGCAGGTCGAGGGGCAAAAGTACACGTTCGCTGAAGGCCTCCGTTCGATCGTGCGTCAGGACCCCGACATCATCATGGTCGGCGAAATCCGCGACGGCGAGACGGCGAACATCGCCATCCAGGCCGCGCTCACCGGGCACTTCGTCTTCTCCACGCTCCACACCAACGACGCCGCCGGTACCTTCCCGCGGCTCGTCGATCTCGGCGCCGACCCGAAATCCTTCGGCTCAGCCGTCACCGTCTCGATGGCTCAACGCTTGATCCGCAAACTTGATCCGGGTAAGAAAAAAGAGCGTCCGCTCACCGACGAAGAGAAAAAGATGATTGAAAAAGTATTTGCCCCGCTTGCCGACAAATCGCTCATTCCTGAAAAAATAGAGACGGTCTGGGAGCCGGCTCCGGCAAATGATGATGAGACGGGCTATAAAGGGCGCATCGGCCTATACGAAGCCATTTTCATGGACGACGAGCTCGCGCGCTTCCTCCGTGATAACCCGCCTGAAAACGAAATTTCGAAAGTCGCCGCAAAGCAGGGCTACCTCACGATGGCCCAGGACGGAATAATCAAAGCGCTAAACGGCGTCACCTCGCTTGAGGAAGTTGCCGGGACTGTCGACCTTCCTCGGGCCTAACACAAAATCCCGTGCATACTCCTCCAGGCAAAAACCCGCAGTAACGCGGGGTAGACGAGACACCTGAGGAGTTCCGCAGCGCCACTACCGAAGTAGCAGACCACAAAGTCCTTGGGGAAACGCCCAAAGCCGTCAAGCCTTGCCTAGAGGAGTATGAACGGGATGAAGAACCATGCCCGGCATGTCAAAACGGCGTCATTTTTAAGCTCTTCCGCCCATTGTGGAACTCGCGCGAGAAGTGCATGATGCACTCAATGCAAGAGGAGACACATTTTATGCTGAAGAGCGACGCCGTTTTGTACTGTCCGGGTGTGGTAGAATGCTAGCATATACCACTTTTATGTCAACCCCTTTGGACGGCGCTCCTTCCCTCTCCTCGTCGCTTGACGCGGCTCTGCGCCCTTCTCACTGGGACGAATACGTGGGGCAGAAGCAGGTGAAAGCAAACGTACGCGTGGCAATTGATGCGGCGAAGAAGCGCGGCAGCATGCCCGAGCACATCCTTTTCTACGGGCCGCCGGGCGTCGGGAAAACCACGCTCGCTCACTTGGTTGCCGCAACGCTTGGCTCGCCTTTGAAAACGACTTCTGGCGTCGCCATTGAGCGCTCGGGTGATCTTGCGGCAATACTTACGAACCTCGAGCCGAATACAGTCCTCTTTATCGACGAGATTCACCGCCTTTCGCGCAAGATCGAGGAGCTTCTCTACCCCGCTCTCGAGTCCGGGCATCTCGACATCATCCTCGGGAAGGGCCCTTCCGCTCGCACCATAGAACTCGCGCTTCCGCCCTTCACGCTCGTCGGCGCGACCACGCGTGTCGCAGAACTTTCGGGACCGCTTCGTTCGCGCTTCGGCGGCGGCATCTATCAGCTCGACTTTTACAGCGATGAGGATGTGCGCGACATCATCCGCCGCTCAGCGGGCCTCCTGAAGCTCGAAGCGCCCGAAGAGGTCATCGAACGCATAGCCGCACGAAGCCGGGCGACGCCGCGCGTCGCGAACGCGCTTCTGAAGCGCGTTCGCGATTTCTCCGAAGTGCATGGCCGCGAGCTTTCGGCCGCGCTCTGCGATGAAGCCTGCGAACTTTTTGGCATCGATGCGCATGGCCTCACGAAAGACGACCGTCGCTATCTCGAAACGCTTCTGAGGGGCTTTCGTGGCGGCCCTGCCGGCGTCCGCGCAATCGCAGCCGCGCTCCATGAAGATTCCGACACGGTCGAGTATGTGTACGAGCCCTATCTCCTTCGTCTCGGCTTCATTGAGCGTTCGCCGCGCGGCCGCATACTGACCTCCTCTGGCCGCGCGTTTCTTGGCGAAGAAAATATTTTGGCGTAAGATTCGCCCGTTCCCCCTATCTCATGTCCGGACACAGCAAATGGTCCCAGATTAAGCGCCAGAAGTCGGTGACCGACGCCGCGAAGAGCCGCGTCTTCTCGCGCTACGCGCGCCTCATCGCGCTTGAATCGAAAAAAGCGAATGGTGTCCTTTCTGCACCAGGGCTTTCCGTCGCCATCGCACGCGCAAAAGCGGCCAACATGCCGAAAGAAAATATCGAACGCGCTATCGCGAAAGGCATCTCAAAGGATTCCGGCAACCTGGAGCAGGTCGTGTATGAAGCGTACGGCCCGGGCGGCGTCGCGATTCTCGTTGATGCGCTTACCGATAACAAAAACCGCACCACTCAGGAAGTGAAGCATCTTCTTGTGGAGCGCGGTGTCGAGCTCGCCGCGCCAGGCGCGGCGAGCTGGGCGTTTACGAAAACCGGCGCCGCCTACGCCCCGAACGAACCGCTTCTGGAGGTGGCCGAAGAAGAGGAGGGTCGGCTCCAGACAATTCTCGAAGCGCTCGACGACCATGAGGACGTGCAGCAGGTGTTCACGAACGCGCGCGGCTATGAGAATACTGGCGATTGATCCGGGCTACGATCGCCTCGGCATCGCCGTCATCGAGGGCAATCCTTCGCGCCCGACGCTCGTGATGAGTATGTGCGTGCTTCCGGGAAAAGGCGCGCGTGAAGATCGTCTTGCGCACGTGGCGCGTGCGGTTTCGGACGCCATCAAAACCTATGCGCCGCAGGCGCTCGCTATCGAAACACTCTTCTTTAGCGTCAACAAAAAAACGGCGCTCGGGGTCGCCGAGGCGCGCGGCGCGGTGCTCGCCGCAGCCGGGCGCGCTTCCCTGCCGGTCATTGAGTGTTCGCCGCAGCAGATAAAGCTCGCGGTCACGGGCCACGGAGGCTCGGACAAAAAAGCCATCGCGGGAATGGTTCCCCGGCTCCTTTCGCTTCCCGAAAAGAAGCGCCTCGATGACGAGCTCGATGCCATCGCCATTGGCATTACCGCGCTCGTTTCCGGCCTTTCCCGGCGCTAATCCACACCGGGTGCCGAGGGTATCTTGCGCGATAAAAATTTTTGTTCCACTATACCCCCGCAAGGAACAGCTTTAATCATATTTACAGCGTATGGACGAAGAAGAGGTCTTGCTTGACGAAGATCCGGAGATAGACGAAATGGATGAGGGTGAAGAAGAAACGGAAAAAATTTTTGAGGACGAAGAAAGCTATTAGCATTCCGAAAGCGGGTGCGTGCTAGCATATACGCATGAATGTTTGGCGACACGCCCGGGGGCGGCATACTCTTTTTGCATCCGTGCTCGCGCTTCTCGGGCTCGGTCTTCTCGTCGGAGGGGGCGTCCTTCTTGCCGTTGCAGTCACTCCCGTTCCCGACATAAGCTCTTTTTCCTCCCGCCAGATCAATCAGTCGACAAAAATTTACGATCGCACCGGCCAAGTGCTTCTCTACGATTACAACCGGGACGCGAAGCGCAACATTGTTCCCCTTTCCGCGATCTCGCCAAACACCATAAACGCGACTATCGCGATCGAAGACTCAAGCTTCTACGAGCATGGGGGCATCCGTCTGACCTCCATCATCCGCGCCATATTCGCCGACGCGCTTAGCGGGGGGCTCTCCCAGGGAGGATCGACCATCACCCAGCAGGTTGTGAAGAACGAGCTCCTGACGTCTCAGAAGAGCATTGTCCGGAAGATAAACGAGTGGATGCTTGCCATTAAGCTCGAACAGATCTACTCGAAAGACCAGATCCTCGAAACCTATCTCAACAACATCCCGTATGGCGGAACGCTCTACGGCATCGAGGCCGCCGCCGAGTCTTATTTCGGCAAACCGGCGAAAGATCTCTCGCTCGCCGAAGCCGCATACCTCGCCGCGATGATACAGGCTCCTTCTTATTATTCCCCGTACGGCGCGCACCAGGACGAATTGGCGGCGCGCAAGGATCTCGTGCTCGAACGCATGCACACGCTCGGGTTCATAGATGACGCCGCTTATGCCGCCGCGAAGGCGGAGAAAGTGTCCTTCGCACCCGCGGGCCAGAACTCGATCATCGCCCCCCATTTCGTGTTTTACATCCTGAACCAGCTTGAGAATGAGTATGGTTCCCAGGCGCTTATTTCCGGACTGAAAGTCATCACCACTCTCGACGCGGATCTCGAAGTGAAGGCCGAATCCATAGTACACGCATACGCGCTCGATAATGAGAAGAAATTCAAGGCCTCAAACGCCTCTCTCGTGGCCATCGACCCTCCGACCGGGCAGATACTCGCGATGGTCGGCTCGCGCAATTTCTTCGACACCGCTATCGACGGCCAGTACAACGCCGCGCTCGCCTCCCGACAGCCCGGCTCGACCATGAAGCCCTTCATCTACTCGCTCGCGCTCATGCGCGGCTACACGCGAGATACGGTCGTCTTCGACGTCCCGACGCAATTTTCGACCGCCTGCAAGCCCTCCGACACCGAAAACAACGTGGCCCCGTGCTATGCGCCGCTCAACTTCGACGGCGCGTTTCGCGGCCCCATGACTTTTGAGACGGCGCTTGCCCAGTCCATCAACATCCCCGCCATCAAGGTGCTGTATCTTGTCGGGATCCAGGATGCCGTAAATCTCGCGAAATCATTCGGGCTTACGACGCTCGGCGACCCGAATCAGTACGGACTCACGCTTGTGCTCGGCGGCGGCGAAGTCCGCCTTCTCGACCTTACCGGCGCCTACGCCGCCTTCGCGAACGACGGGGTGAAAAATACGCCGACCGGGATACTTGAGGTCGATGACGCAAACGGGAAGGTGCTCGAACAATTCGCTCCGCAATCCTCGACCGTTCTGCCCGCGCGCGTCGCGCGCGACATCTCCGCGATGCTCTCCGACGCGTCCGCCCGACTTCCCGAATACCCGCTCGACTCGCCGCTCTCCTTCCCCGGCTACGATGTGGCGGTGAAGACGGGCACGACGAACGATACGCGCGACGCGTGGGTCATCGGCTACACGCCCTCAATCGCGCTCGGCGTCTGGGCCGGAAACAACGACAACACGCCGATGGTGAAATCGATCGCCGGATTCATCGCGGCACCGATGTGGCATGCGGCGATGGCCTACGCGCTATCGAAGTACCCGAAGACGTACTTCGGCGAGCCGAGTCCAATCCTTTCTTCCGTCCCACCCATGCTCCAAGGGAATTGGCGTGTTCCCGACAAGCAAGGGAGCATCATGCCCCACAGCCTCCTCTACTGGACCGACAAGAACAACCCGCAAGGGCCGGCTCCTGCAGACCCGTCGACCGATCCGCAATTCCAGTATTGGGAGTATGGAATCGCGGCGTGGTACGCAAGCCATCCGTACCTTTTCTCGGGCGGCGTGATGCTCCCCGTGCCGCTCTCAATGGAGACCGCAACAACAACGCCGTAGAACCTATTGGTTCATTGGGGAGACCAGATAGAGAAGCGAGGTGTCGCCCACGCCTTTTATAATGAGCGGTCGTCCGACGCCGGCGGCAAGAAGCGTGATGCTTTCCGCGCCCGTGAGCGCAAGCACGGCAGAGAGGTAGCGATGATTGAACGAGAGTTCGAGCGCGCTGCCGGAAACACGCGCTGGAATCGTCTCCGACGATTCTCCGATATCGGCATTTTTTGCGAACAAAGAAAAGAGGTTTTTCTTTGGATCGAAACCGGTACGTATTTTCTGGAACGTGTCCGAAAAGATCGTCGTCCGTTTGAGCGCCTGCTCGAAATCCTTGCGTAGCATCACCGCTTCAACAACTGATTCTTTCGGTATGATCTGGCGGTAATCCGGATAGACCGCGTTTGTGAGCCGCGATACAAGCATGCTTGTATCGCTCACAAATGCGCATTGGTGTTCGTCGAATGAGACTATAACGTCCGCGTCGGGGAGCGCTTGCGCTATATCGAGAGCGTTTTTCGCGGGAATAAGGAATCTGCCTTGCGTCCCTTTGCTCACGAGTGGCACCTTTTTTTCGGCGAGCCGGAAGGAGTCGGTGGCGACCGCGGTAAGAACTCCTCCTTCGATGGAAAGATAAATGCTTGCTAGTTCGGGACGAACAGTCGAGGAGGACGCGCATGAAGCTATGGAGGTGAAAAGGGTGCGAAGAAGAGTCCCGGAAAGGATGATTCTGTTTTTTGGATTTTCCGGGAATGGTATTGAGGGGAAATCATCATACGGGACGGTCTTTATAGAACTTTTACCCGTGCCGCTCGTAATCGAGATGATATCCCCTATGTGTTCTATGTTTATTTTCCCATCTTGTGTGAAAGAGGTGG
This sequence comes from Patescibacteria group bacterium, assembly GCA_028866135.1. Classification (GTDB taxonomy): domain Bacteria; phylum Patescibacteriota; class Minisyncoccia; order Phycocordibacterales; family Phycocordibacteraceae; genus C7867-001. The sequence continues at coordinate 28,144 of JAGWIS010000003.1, read as the reverse complement.
CGATCTGCTGTAGTACCATCGCCGGAATAGCAACGACACCTTTACTCGTACACTCACCTTCTATTTTTAGATCGACGCCAGTTTCTAGGTTCGTAGCGCGCATTTTTATCCCCTCATCTCCGGCGATGATAAGTATCGATGAGAGAACGTGGAGTGTGGAGCTCTTACGTTCAGCAAACCGCGAGACGGTATGCACTGCGTCAGAGAATTTATTTTTTTCTATTGAAATAATCATACGATTCTTATTAAGGGTGTTGATAGGTGGAAAAACACAAAATACAAAGTAATGACAACCTTTCTAGAGACATATATTTCTTATAAAGTGTTGATGTATACAGGTATATAGTCATACAAGAAGAGTGCGGATATTTTGAATCTCTTGTGCGAGCTCATTATCCCCAACGATTTCACGTTTTATTTTTTCACACGAGTGGATAACGGTCGTGTGATCGCGCCCGCCAAGCTTCGCGCCGATGGTCGGGTACGAGATACGGAAATCCTCCCGGAGGATATACATGATGATCTGCCGCGGACGCACCACCTCCCTCCGCCGAGTCTTCTCGTACACACTCTCTTCATCGATCCCATAGAATTCAGCGACCTTATCAACCACATTCTTAACCGAAATATTCTTCTGCGGACGGGTGAACGAGCGCAGCGACTGACGCACTTCGGCGATATCAGGGGCAGATCCCTTCACTTGGGCGTGGCAAATGATGCTGTTCACCATCCCTTCAAGTTCCCGTATCGAGCCGTGGATCGTGGTCGCAACATAATCAACAACCTCATCCGACAATAATACGCCGTGCGAAGACGCTTTTTTACGAATAATAGCCATCCTTGATTCCGGGTCAGGCTCGCCGATATCCACAGTCATGCCGCTTGCGAGGCGCCCTTTGAGGCGCTCGGCGATGTCGGGTATGGCGGCGGGCGCGCGGTCCGAAGAAAAAATAATCTGTTTATTCGTGTCGTAAAGCGCGTTGAAGAGATGGAAGAGCTCCTCTTGGGTCTTGTCTTTCTTCGAAAGGAACTGCACATCATCCATGATGAGCAGGTCGTACTGACGATATTTGTCTTTAAAGCGGTTTGCGGTGCCCGCTTGCACGGCGTCGGTGTAATCAACAACGAATTTTTCCGAGGTGAGGTAGAAAACCTTCCGTCCTTGGTACTGCTTCTTGAAATGGTTCCCGATCGCCTGTATGAGATGCGTCTTTCCCCGGCCAGTGTCTCCATAGATGAAGAGAGGGTTGTAGGTAATGCCCGGCCGCTCAAGCGCAGCTTGCGCGGCGGCGTATGCAAGATTGTTGAACGATCCGATGACAAAAGTGTCGAAAGTGTAGCGCGGGTTCAAATTATCACTCTTGTTGATGTAGAAATCTTCGAGAGGAAGCTCGATTGCGCCGCGCGTATTCTTGGTTTCTTTTGGGATTCGGCGATGCTCGTCTTTCATGATTGCGTATTCGATGTTGCGGAATTCGTAGGACACGTCACGGATGATCTTGAGAAGGAGGGTGTGGAATTTCTTCAGATACCAATCCTTGAAGAACTGGCTCGGCACGCCGATGTGCACCACGCCGTCCTCCCCTATCTTCACGATGAAGCTATTGCGGAACCAGGTATTGAAGTTCGCCGGAGAAATGGAAAGCTCGACTTGCGTGAGGACGTACTCCCACAGTTCTCGAGGATCCCCTTTGTTCATAATGTCCTCGAGTATACGCTTCTTCGTCGCGCAAGGCACCCTGGCATTTCGGGGAGAACCTGTTAGTATCATGTGTACAAATTAATTTCGTCCACCATGTCTAAACGAACCTATCAGCCGAAGAAGCGCAAGCGCGCCACCACCCACGGGTTTCTCGTACGGACGAAGACCAGCTCGGGCCGCAAGATCCTGAAAGGCCGCCGCCGCATCGGGCGGGCGCGCCTCGCCGTCTAACTTCGTGTTCCCCCGCCGACAACGGCTTCCTCGTTCCGCCTTTCCGGCAGCGCTTTCTTCCGGCCAAAGGCTCTCCTCAGAGCACCTCTCAATTATTCTCCCGAAAGAAGCTGAAGGATACGCTGTTATCGTGCCCAAAAAGGTTGCACGACTTTCGGTAACAAGGCACCACATACGCCGGCGGGTTCTCGCAGCGATGCGAGGGCTCCCTCTCCCTTCCGCCCTCATCGTATTCCCACGGGCGTCTGTGGCGCTTCTGCCGTATGAAGGCGTCAAAAAGGAATTCGCGGCCCTCCTTTCTAAAATACGCGGGTAACGTAGAATACCTTTGTGATCTCAACCTTCTTCCACGCCGTTTTCTATAATCCCATCTATAACGCGCTCGTCGCGCTCGTTGCGCTCGTGCCGGGCTCTGACGTCGGCATCGCCGTCATCCTGCTTACCGTCATCATCCGGCTCATCATGCTCCCTTTCTCCCTCTCAGCAGCCCGCACACAAATAGCGATGAAAACGCTCGAGCCGAAACTCAAAGAGCTGAAGGAAAAATACAAGGACGACAAGGAGAAAGAAGCGGTCGAAACACTTGCTTTGTATCGGCAAGAACGAGTGAACCCCTTCGCGAGCATCCTCACGGTCTTCATCCAGATTCCCGTGCTACTCGCCCTCTACTGGGTATTCCTCTACGAGCCGCTCTCCGCGATTAACATGGCCCGGCTCTATGCATTTACCCCCATCCCACACGGCGTATCCTTCGAATTTCTCGGATTCATCTCGATGACCGGCAAGAGCATGGTTCTCGCGATACTCGCCGGGCTCTCCCAATTCCTCCAGGCGCACATGGCGCTCTCGGGGACCATGAAGCCTTCTGGAAATGGCGGCATGCAAGGGGATTTCCAGAAAGTGATGGGGCTTCAGCTCAAATACATCTTCCCTTTCCTCATCGGCACCATCTCCTACACGACCTCAAGCGCGATCGCGCTGTATTTCATCACAACCAATCTCGCTGGCGCGCTCCAGGAGCGGCACGTGCGGCGCACGCTCATGTCCTAGAGCTCATTTCAAAGCTCCGCTCGAGTATGCTGCGCGAAAGGTACGCCGTCTTTTTCTGCTGAAAAAGCGGCTCGCTCTCGCCCCGTCGGGCTCCGAGAGCCCTTTCCCGCAGCATACCCCTCGCATCGCTCAGAGTTTTGAAATGAACTCTAATCTCAGAGCCGGTACGACCAGAGGGAGCCGTCGTTCTTGTTGACGAAGACGAGCGTGGTGTTTCCGGGGTCGACCGCGAGCGCCTCGGCGTCGAGGGGGCCATTCGTTTCCGCAGAGAAATCAAGCACGAGCTGCGCATAGCGTCCCGAAACCTGGATTTTCCATATCTGATCGCTGAAAGACACCGCACCCTGGTACCAATCATCGGGATAATTCTGGCCCGGCGGAGGATTTTGCGGGATGCCGCAGTAGATCGTCGAGTCGTCCGCCGTCCACACGCATTTATCCGCGATCGTCGCGACGGGAAGAGGGAGGGATTCTCCGGTCGCGGCGTTTACGAGCTCCGTCTGGAGCGTGCCGTCCGAGACGGAGCTTACGAGCATCCATTTTCCGAGCGGGCTCGCGAGAGCGACGAGTCCGTTCTCTGGCCCCGCGATGCGGGAGAAGCGCCCCGACCCGTCGATGAGAAACGCATCTCCGGGAAGCAGTGCCGCAGGCTTCGTGAAGGCGAGATACTGGTTCTTCCCCGCGAAGGAAACCCTCAATGAGGAGAGCGGCGTCGTGAAGACGGCTGCGGAGTGAGAGCCGTCCGTGCGCGAAGCGGAGGCGACGGAACCATTTACCCCGGACGCGAGGGAGAGGATGCTTGTGGATGCGACGGCTATTCCGGAGAGATCCTGAGGGAGGAAGAAGCCGTTAGAACCGTTTGCAAGGAGCGCATAGGTGTTCACGGTGGAGAAGTCAGTGCCAGAAAGATACCGTACGAAAGCAAGCGAGCCATCCGGAAGCCACGAGGCCGTCTGGATGCCGGGAACGGTCCTGTTCGAAATGCGCGTAAGCGCCGCCGCCCCGACTTTATAGGAAAAGACGTTGCCGCTTTGCCGCTCGATGTAGTTTACGGTGACCTCCGGAGAGGAGCTTGCGGTCGCGGACTTGCTGTCGATGACGATCTCGCCCGGGACAACCGGCCCGGCGCTTATCTTCACGAGCCGAGGCGATACCGATACCGGTACGGGCACCGAGGCCGTCGTGGTGCCTGCACCCGCGCCGCCCTGAGGAAAGGCCGCTTGTCCTGCCGAAGGAAGCCCTGTTCCGCCCGGAGCGACCGAGACGCCCGTGGTGCCGGCGAAGAAGTAGAAATATGCGAACGCGCCGAGGAACACAACAAAGATGATTCCCGAGACGATCAAAATGTTTTTTCTCGACATATGTTACCGATAATTAGGGGAAAACCCCGGCAACGCCGTTGATTTTTTATATCCAGGCTCTCCCGAATTTATGAGTCCTCCGGTATTCGCGTCGACGAACGGCAGCACAGTCGAGGTTGCTGCTGCATTTCGCGCGCCCAGCACCTGAGAGTTCGAGGTTCTTTGTGGCGACCGCGTTACCGGTAGTGGCGACCGCGTTACCGGTATCGGTGGCGTAGCCAGATTGAGCGCCGGCAAGTTGAGCGAGAGATTCAGGATGCTCGGATTGATGATGGAGAAGACCAAGACCGGGGAGAGGACGAGGACGAGGCCGAAGATGGCGTCCTGGATGCGCTTTTTGCCGTCCTTCTGCTTGCTTATGGAATCCTGGGTCGAAATTTCGAGCCCGCCCCAGATGATCTCGATGACCGCAAGCACGGCCGCAATGCCAATGAGGAATTTATACAGATTATTGAAGAACACGGCGAGATTCGCCGAATTCGCCGCACTATTTTGATCGGTAATGCTGGTAAGGCCCGGAATGGGCGCGAGCGGAACGAATCCGCTTTGCGCCGGCGACAACGGGACAGCAATCGTTGCGGCAAATGAATGGGGTGTGAGCACTACGCTAAAAAACACAAAAGCAAAAACGACAATTGTTTTTTTCATCCCCGCCACACCAAAAAAGCGTCGTTCGGCGCCCCGCTGCGGGGCGCCGAACCGTCGTGTCGGATCCAAACGAAGAACAAGTCGTCCAACTATCCCAAGACAGGAATATTTCTCAAACAAGCTACGCTTTTTAGTGTGTCGGATCATAGGCCGAAGATGCTAAAGCTCGGTGCGGCCCCGAAGGAGAGCGACAGGCTCGCGGTGGCGGGAGTTAAGCTGTCCGAAGAAGCGGTGAGCGAGAGCGTCGCGCTCCCCTGCCCGCTTCCGGAGGGTCGGAGCGTTACGGAGCTGCCGGTCTGTGCCGGAGAGCCGTTAAGGAACCACTGAACGACAGGCGCGCCGAGGGTCGTCGGGAGAGAAAACGGCACGGCAAACAAAGTCGCTTCCGCGCCCGTGATGGTGTATTGGCCTGAAATCGCGTGATCGAAGCGCACGCCGAGCAGCGGATCGCTTTCGTAGATCCGCACCGAGGGCGCTTCTGACGAGAGCGGGAACGACGCCCCTCCGACGAGGCCGCCGTCCTGGCTCGTGACGGCGACCGAGACCATGCGCTCGCGATACTGGAGCGGAGAAGCGACCATGATCGCCTGCCTGCCGATGCCCGAGGCACTCGCTATTTGTGTATTGTCGACCGTCCATGCATAGGAGAGGGCGGCCGGATCGATCGCTCTTCCTCCCGCATCCCGAAAATTCGCCATCGCGACCACGCGCACGCCCCCCTCAAGCGGTATGAGAGGCTTCCCCTGGTAGAGCGGGTGCGTCGAAGATATCGGCTCGACGACGAGAACGACATCCTGGGGCTGTATGAAGACCGACTGGGCGTATGGCATGCCAGAGGAGGTCACAGTCACTTTCACGTTCGCAACGCTTCCGGCCTTGCCGAGCGGCACGCTCACGGGCTGCACCGCGCCGCGGTAGATTTCCTTTCCGCCGAGCGAAACGATCATGGACGCATTCGCCAGATTCAAAGAATCTGAAAGGAGAGAAATAGTCGCGGTTCCGTAGGGCGCCGGGTACTGCGGACGCACTGAAATCGTGAAAGGCGTACCGCTTTGAGCGGCAGTGAAGGTTTGCGCGGCTGCCACGAGAGGCGTTGCGGCAAACGCGAGCGCGAAAGAGGCGACGAAAAGACCGGTGCGCATGCCTCCAGTATATAGCCTCCGAGAAGCGGTCATGCCGCCTTACGCAGCTCTTCGGGGATTTCCCCCGCTGCCGGTCTTCGAATTCTTTCCGAAGGGAAAGGGATGACGCCGCGCGATGTTTCGGCCTTCGCAGCCTCGCTTTCATCCTGTTCCTGATCGAAAGCCTCTCCGCTCGAAGCATCTTGCTCCTCTTGCGCGGCGTGTTCGTTTCGGAACCGCAGAAGCTCCGCAGCCTGCCGCTTCTGCTCCTTTAGCCGCGCCGCGTTTTCTTCCTCGTATTTCTTCAAAGCCTCCTTCCCTTTTTGTATTTGAACATGAAACATTGTGGCATTAACAATGGTGAGTGCTGGCAGTGCATTAATGACGGGGGTTTCGCTTATCAGAAGGCTTATGCCGTACTTGATCAGCATGGAAAAATTTTCCTTAAAGATATCCCTGTTGTTTAGGGCGTTCATGAGCAGGACGATAAGCCAGCCGAAGAGTCCGACAGCCATGGACATCCCGATACCGAAGGCCTCGAACCCCGAAGAAAGGGAGAGAGCGGTTCCTGCGGCTCCGCAGAGAAGGCCTCCCGCCGCCGCTCCGGCTTTGGCCGCTCCGACCTTTCCGGCAATGGCAGCTCCTTTTGCAGCGCAAAAAGCGGCAGCCAATACAGGCCCAAAAAACCAAAGCATTTCAGAGAAGAAACGCAGTGCGTCGAAAATAAAACACACGACAAGCACGGGAGCCGCTTTCGTCCACGTCATCACCTCGGGCGGCGGTTTATTGTTTTTGCGCGAGGGCATGGCGGTCCTTCTCCTGCTTGATGGCGAGCACCTGAGAAGGATCGGACGTGATGATCTGGTCCTCGGTATAGCTCGCGACGATCTTGATGGCGACGTGCTTCAGCCCCGCGAAGAAGAGCCCCTCCCCTACTCCCGCTTCAAGCAGAAGGTATTTTTCCTCGTCGGTGAGATTGAATGTTTGCTGCAAGACGTCGATCGTGGTCGGCGATTGCTTGAGGAGGAGCTGCAGCGAGGAGTTCGTGAGAATCGGTCGTCCGTAGGGGCTCTTGAGGAAGTCATCGACGTCCTGTGTGATGGTGCAGACCCCGAGGTAGTATTTGCGGCCGCGCTTGGCGACGGAGTAAAGGAAGGAGGCCGTGTCTTCGCTCTTCATCATCCACCATGCCTCGTCGATGACGAGCAGGCGCTTCTTGAGTTCGTGGCGGACTTCATTCCAGATGAAGTGCGTGATGATATACATTGCCACCGGCTTCAGCTCGTCCTCCATGTCGCGCACCGAGAAGACGACGAACTGCTGCTTGAGGTCGATGTTCGTGGGCTGGTTCATGAAGCCGGCCCAGGTGCCGTGCGTGTACTTGGAAAGACGCTCTACGAGAGACTCGCTCCCTTCCATGCCGGAAAGGACTTGCTCGAAATCAGAGAGCGATGGCGGCTCCGCGCCGGTGAAGTCGGCGTCGCCGGTGATGTCTTTGAGCGCATACGTCTCGCTGATGGCGCGGTCGATAATCGCGTCCTCCTCGGGCGAGAGGCCGGAGAGCATGATGCGGAAGAGACCCACGAGCGAGATGATATTTGAGCGCAAGATGTCGCGCGGATCCTCGTCTTCTTTCACGGGAGGAAGATCAAACGGATTGATGTGGTGCTCGGAGGAGAGCGAGATATGGAACGAGCGGCCGCCGGTCGCCTCCGCGAGCTGCTCGTATTCGCGCTCCGGATCGATGACGATGATGTCGGTGCCGAACATGAGCGAGCGCAAAAGCTCGAGCTTCGTCGCGTAGCTTTTCCCGGAACCGGACTTCGCGAAAATGACGGAGTTGTAGTTCTCAAGCGAGTAGCGGTCGAAGAGAATGAGGGAGGAGTTGTGGCGGTTGATGCCATAGAGGATGCCGCGATCGCTCGTGAGGTCGAAGGAAACGAAGGGAAAGACCGAGGAGAGCGGCGAAGAATCGAGTTTCGAATTCACCAAAAGCTCGTCGGTGCCCAAAGGGAGACACGACCGGAATCCCTGCTCTTGCTGGAAAAGCGCCGGCTTCGTGTAGACGAGCTTTGCGTCAAGGATCCCGCGGATATCCCCTTCCGTCTTGTCGATCTCCTCTTTCGAGTCGCCGTAAAGCGCGAGATAGAGGCCTACGTCGAAGAGCTTTTCCTGCGCCTGCTGGAGATTGTCGCGGAGATTCTCGAGATCCTGGTACGCGGTGTCGAGGAGCGGATCGCGGACGAGCCCGCGCGCCTCCCTCTCGTTGATCTGGCTCTGGACTTCGGCGACCTTCTTCTGGAAGCTGCGCAGCGCATCCTCGGTCTGTATCGGATGGATGAAAAGGGAAATATCAAGCACCTTGTCGAGATTGATGATGGGAGAAAACCAGCTGTCGGAGAGGAAGCGCGGATAGGAGATGGTGTAGAAGACGCGGGCGAATTTCTCCCCAAGCTCTATTTCTCGGGAGCCTATCTTGAGCGCCGCCGGGGCGATCGTGTCGACGAGATCGAGCGAGCCTTGCCGATAGATGTCTTTCGGCAGGATCGGCACGATTGACGGGGCATCTTCTTTCTTCTTTCGGTTTAGAAAATCAAGCAAAGACATATCAATTGTCGAGGCGGATAGGGTTCTCGAGTTCTCCCGGGTTGAAGGAGCGGTACAGAAGCTCGATCACTTCTTCGGTCCCCAAGGGCGCCGCGCGCACCCCGGTGCCCGCGAGCCCGCCGGCGACGAGCGACAGGCGCTGCTCGAGCTGCGCCAGGTCCTCCTCGAAAGAGGCTTCCGTCGCGGCGCTCTTCGCGGCGGATGCGCCGCGCCGGAGGAATCCGACCGCACGGGCAGCGGAAACATGGGGCGCATACGGCACGACGATGTAGAAGGATTTCGTCATGATATTCGCCTGATCGGCGAACGAGCGCACGAACTCGATGTATTCGCGCAGCTGGACACGCATGAGCTCGGTCTTCTGCTCGGGCGCCTTCTCTTCGAGGAGCGCGAGGTACGGACGCAGATCCATCTTGCGCGAATTCACGACGATCTGAATCGAGAAATCAAGCGTATTGAGGAAATTCTGGAAGCCGAGCGTTATGGCGTGCTGCTCGTCGGCCGACTTGAGCCCAAAGTTCACCGAAGAACAAATGAGTATTCCGCGATAGCCGCCGTCTTTGAGGATGATGACGCCGTTCCGGATCTCTTTGACCGGAACGAACTGCTGAGTCGCGGTTGCTGGTTTGGTCGCCATACCCGATTATGACAACATGGCGTTGCTCCCCGTGTCTGCGGCCACGCAACACGCATATCGCGCAAAGGACACAATACTCTCATTACCCCAATCGACCCTTGGAGCAAAGACACGACGCCATGTAGTCATACCGGGCATGCTATTTTTCGGATGCGCCCGACCCCCCGGTCTTCACGTCGAGCGACCACGCGAGCTCCGAAAGCTTGCCGCGCGTGAGGCGCGGGGTCCCGGCGCTTTCGCGGAGCGACTTTTCCGCCGCCGCAGCGGCAGCCGCTGCGGCGCTGCGCTCCTCGACTTTTGCGTCATGGTGCTTCCAGAGAAAGAGCTTCGCGCTCGTGTAGTAATTGAAGCCCGCTTCGAGGATCTCGATGAACGCCTTTCCGTTCACTTTGTAGAACGCGAGCGCGCCGGCGAATGCCACGACCGGAATCGAGAGGATGATCGCGTAGACGAGAGAAAAGTACGCGAAGAAAACCACGCAGAGCCCGCCCGCGCCGGCGATGTAGATGAACTGCCGGAGCGTGAGCGGCCCGACGATCTTATCTTCCACCTCGATGAATTGCGGAACGTGGTACTCCATCGCTCCCAGTATAACAGTCAAAAACCCCATTCATTGTGGAATGTTTGCGTAATTTGCGAACAAAAGCTATAAGCTGGTTCCCGTGAGAAGTCCAAACAACCAGAGGACCAAATTGAAAAATGGCCCGGCGAAGATATACGAAAAGACGATGAGGAAGAGGATGAGGGAAAGTGCTCCCGCGGTGCGTATGCGATGCTCGAAACGAAGCAGGCTGGAAGCGAAATGCCACGGGAGTGCGCTCCTGAGAGCAGTGAAGCCGTCGAGCGGAGGAAATGGAATGAGATTGAAAAGACCGAGGAACAAGTTCACAAAGGAAATAGTCGCGGCAAGAGAGAGCGCCGTTGCATCAAGTCCGTAGGTAGGACCAAGCCGCACAATCAGTCCAAAGAGGACGGCGAGAAAGAGGTTCGTGGCGCTGCCGGCCGCTGCGACGAGCGCCTCGCCCCAGCGCTGATTGCGAAGATTGTACGGATTATACGGCACCGGCTTCGCCCAGCCGAAGAGTATCGGAGAGCTCGTGAAGACGAGGAGCGCGGGGATGACGATCGATCCCATGAGATCGATATGCGGCAGCGGATTGAGCGTGAGCCGGCCGGCGAGGCGTGCGGTGGGGTCGCCGAGCGAGTTGGCGGCGTAGCCGTGCGCCACTTCATGCACGATGATGGAAAGGATAAGGACGACGAAAGAGAGAAGAGTGAGCATGCGTGCCGCTTTAGAATCCCCTGCCCGGTTGTACAACGGGGCACCATTGCAGGTGTTGTTTTGCCGATTCGTACGGAGAAAAAACATTCATCAGTTTATTTTTCATATTCGTATTTGAGTTGCGCTATGGGGTATGCTACCATGCAGCCACTATGGCACCCCAGTAGTACAGCCTCGCTTCGCTCGGCTGACTACGGGGCAGGCGCGCATGGTATCTAATTTATCTACTTCCATGGCAAGACAATGTGAAATTACCGGCAAAAGCACGCAAATCGGCGGGCGGTATTCAAACCGCACTCGCGCGACGCAATTCAACCCGGTCGGCAAGGTGCGCCGCAAGGCCAACCTGCAGAAACGCCGTATTTACGTGCCCGAACTCAAGAAGACCATCATCGTCGACACCTCGGTGAAGGGGCTCAAGACCATTAAGAAGAACGGCGCATTCGCGACCCTGAAGAAAGCGGGAGTGATTTAATACCTGCCTGCGGGCGTGCTTGAAGACACGAGGAGCGAAGATTCTCCAAAAGAGACCAAAAACTTTCCGGTAGAAATAACGGAAACGGAAATATCGTTGCCGAGAGATACGCGCGTACTCGAAGGAATGGACACAGTCCGCAGATCTGGAGATTCCCCTACTGCGGCACTCAAAGAAGTTTCAGCGCTCCGTGAGCCCATTTTTGCGGGGCGAAGAAGAGCGAGGACATGATAGCGCCGAAGGACATCCGGCAATCCGCCGGATATTTTTGCAGACGCGTCCGTGAGAAGCACGGCATCAATCGAGTGCCGCCAAGGCGGCACTGCGGAGCCAAGCGCCCGGAGGATGCCCGCATCCGGCCCCGCATCAATGAGAAACAGACTGTCGCTCGAACTTTGTATGAGAGCCGCCCTCCCTTCTTTTCCCACGGGGAAAACGGTTACGCTTGGCTTGTGAGGAGTGAAGAGTGCGTTGTAGAGAACGGCATTTGCCGCAAGGAGGAGTAGCACCGAGCCGAAGAGAAGACGTTGGCTCAAAAACACGGCCCCTGCCGCTACTTTCCGCTTCGCGCCCGGAACATCATTTCTTTTGCTTTGTCCGGCGATTCGGCAATTCCAACAATTTCGCCGCCGTCGACAACCGCTGAATCTGCGCCGCCGCGTACGGCGACACGGGCGTCAAACGCTCTTTTAATGAGATCCTCCCTTTCGAGACCTTCTTTCGGGCTCTCCTTGAGGAGGTCATCAACTGCTTTAATAACGAAGGCGATTTCTTCCTGGGAGAAACGATTCTCTTCCGCGTATTCGGGACGGGTACTCAGGAACTTCAAGACTTCCTCGCGCACGCTCGGGGCTCGCTCAAAGGATTCCATGTTCATATATCGAAAGTATAGGGTATGATGTTGCATATGCAATACATCGCAAAACAGTTCAATCTTCCTTCTTTGGAAGGGATCTCAGAGAAGCAGGTAAAAGTGCACCTCGCCCTGTATGAGGGATATGTGAAGCAGGTGAATCTCATCATGGGAAAGATACAGGCGCTCAAGGAAGCGGCTAAAACCGCAGAAGGCGGTTCGCCCGACGGCAAGCCGTCTAGGGATGCCGCAGGAAATGCCTACCTCATCGCGGAGCTGCGTCGTCGCTTCGCGTTCGAGTTCGACGGGATGCGCATGCATGAATATTATTTCGAGCAGTTCGAAGGAGAGAAAGGAGGCGATCGCTCCTCAGCGCTTGCGAAGGCTGCGGAGGAAAAGTACGGAAGCGGCGAGAACTTCATCGCTCATATAAAGGAAGTCGCCGGAAGCCGCGGTATCGGCTGGGTCGTCGTGTATGCCGACCCTCGCGCACATACGCTCCACACGGTATTCGTGAACGATCATGAGCTCGGCCAGCTCGCCGGGCTGCCGATCATCCTGGCGCTCGATCTTTGGGAGCACGCTTTCATGGTGGATTACGTTCCCGCCGAGAAGAAGAATTATGTCGACGCGTTTCTCGCGAATCTCAATTGGAGCGTCGTCGAAAAGCGTTTCGAGGCGGCGAAGTAAATGAGCGCTGCGTAGCTCACAAGCACGAGCCAGAACGGGAAGGGCGGAATTGAGACGGCAGCTAAGGGCAGTGCGGCTGATTTCTCTGCGAGAAGTAGCAGATACGCGTTTGCGAGGTATGCCGGTAGCGCGAGGAACATGCCGAAGAAAGATGCAAACGAACTAAAAAGCATTCCCGCGAATCCGGCGAACGCGGAAAGCCCCATCGCGACCGGTACGAACGGCATCGCAAGCACGTTCGCTGGCACCGAGACGAGAGAAAGATTGCCCGTGTCGTAGAGAAGGAGCGGAAGGACAGCGATTTGCGCGGCGAGCGTCGTTGCGAGCGCATTTTCCCAAAAAGTATTTTTCATGAATGAAAGAAAGACCTCGACGATGGGTGCGAGCCAGATGAGCCCGGCGGTCGCGGCGACCGAGAGGCCAAAGCCAGGGTCAAAAACGAGGAAGAGCGGATTCCATAAGAGCATGAGAAGGACGACGAACAAAAGCGCGCGACCGGCCGCATAGGTCCTCCCGGTTGCGCGTGCGTAGAGCGCGATGAGCGCCATGAGTGCGGCACGAAGCGCGGTAGAGGATGCGCCCGCGATGCCGACGAAGACGAGAATTCCCATTGCGGCCGCCGCCGCGCCCCATCGTTTTGGAAGCTTGGTAAGTGCGAGCGCCGCCATAATCCACTCGGCGACGACCATCACGTTGTAGCCGGAAAGGACGATGATCTGCGCGAGCCCGGAGCGCACGAATGCTTGCTGAAGATCGCTCCCGAGGCCGGATTTCCCACCGATGATGATTCCGCCCGCAAGTGAGGCGTACGGCTCCGGCAGCACCGCCTTGAGCCCGTCGAGGAAGGAATGTTTTATCCGTGCGAGGAGCGCAGGGACGAAGTACCAAGGCGCTCCCTCCTCCTTTTGCAGGAAAGCGAAGTTTAAGAGGAAGCGCACGCCATCTCGCTCCAGGTATTTGTCGTACCGAAACACTCGTCCGCTGTCATCGGCGAACGCTTCCGGCAGCATGAGCGTTCCGGATACTCTCACTCGATCCCCCACCGACACTTCCGGGTAGCGTGGCGCAACCGCGAGCATGACCGCAGGCGCTTCTCTACCGGAAACGCGAATCTCCACACGCTGATTCGCGTCGCGCACGTCGGGATCGGACACGACGACTCCCTCGTACGACACGCGATGCCGCAGATCTCTCGCAAACGATTCGGGCAATGGAGTATCCGCAAGCGATGCGCGCATCATGCCAAACGCCATGAGCATGCAGAACGCCGCGCCAATTGAGTACGCAAGGCGCGGCTTCAGAAATGCGGCACCAGCAAAAAGTCCGGTAATGAGAAGCACAAACACAATCGGTGGCCAACTGAAAACAAAAAGCGAGCGGAGAAACACGCCGCTCGCAAATCCCGAAACAACTGCAACAAGGAAGCGCATGCACCTATTTGCCGTGATGCAGCAAAAAGATTTGCGTATCGTACCCACGCGGTTCCTCGTCCGTTCGGTATAACCCCAAAGGCTCTATGGCTTTGAAAAGTTCGTCCCGTACCGCCTCCGGATTAACGTTATCTTCGGCGAGCTTTTCAATTTCCAGGAAATCTCCCAATTCTTCGACAGAGTCGAGACAGATATCATATTCTCCTAATTTACACTTGCGTCGCATCTTGTTCACCGTTACCTCTGGCGAATATCCGAGAACGGTCAAGATATGGTGTAGCGTTTCTGGATCATCAACTTTCGTCTCGTACTCAAGGTTATCGGACTCGCCTGAACGCTGTTGTTTAAGATTAAACTCAGCCCCGGTGTCCTGACGGCGAATCCGAACGGTGATATCCCCTTCTTTGGAAGATCGCCACTCTTCAGTACTTCCTTCTTTTGTGTAAACCGTATCTCGTTGATGCAGCGGTTTGGAAAAGAGACAGCCCATCCCAGAAAGCTTTTTCTCAATGACTTTCGGGTCTTTTATTCTGAATTTCAATTCAATTTCACGCATATAATATTAAATATTAGTTAATCACCTCGATCCATCGCTTCGTTTGCGAGTGCATCGGCGTCGGTATTTTCTTCCCGCCGCACGTGGGAGAACGAGACTCTGCCGAATGCTCCCGCGGCGTGAATGAGCCGCGCGTACTGCTCTTTCAGGACGGGATGCTTCACTTTGTATTCTCCTTTCATCTGCTTCACCACGAGCTCACTGTCCATTTTTACGGCGACCTCAGTCGCGCTGTGTTTTCCTGCGGGAACCAGTTTTGCCAAAGCCTCGAGAGAGAGGATGACGGCTTCGTACTCTGCGAAGTTGTTTGTACGGTGTCCGAGGAATTTCGAAACGCTCGCGACAGAATTACCGAGCTCGTCGCGGATCATCGCTCCCGCGCCCGCGGGTCCCGGATTCCCTCTTGCGCCGCCGTCGGCGTGGATAGTGAAATGCATGGGACCCACTATACCCCAAATCCCAACAAGGGTGCCCCTTGCTACAAGGGGCACCCTTGTTGGGGAGAAGCGTCATGCAACTCTGAGATCGAGAAGTCGCAGACGCACCGGATTCTCGCGCGAAAACGTGTCGCGCTCGATGTGCGCGAGCAGATGTGCGCGACTATTTGCGGCAAGCGTCTCCGCGACGCGCGCAAGCGGGCCTTTCGCGAAAAACGTAACGGCATCGATGCCGGATTCGCTTTCCTCTCTTGAACACACATTCAATTTCAAGTGCTCCTCTCCTTTCCCGAAATGTGAAATCCGGCGCACGAAAACCTCTCGCAAAAGAAACACGGGTTTTGGGTTCTCCATGCCAAATGGGGCAAGACGTTCGATTTTTGTAAGAAAAGCATCAGTTATCTCTTCCGGTGCGACCACGGCGTCAGCGCGCATCAGTAAATCATCATCCGCTTCTTCTTTTTGCATTTTCCCGTGTGCTTCGACCAGGCGGTCTTCAAGAAAGAACACCGCAGTGTCTTCGACGGTGAAACCGCCCGCCGCTCTGTGCCCGCCGAATTCGGTGAAGGTGTTTTCCGTGGCGCGCATGAGCTCGAGGATGTGCACCCCGCCGCCGCTTCGCACCGATCCCTTGAGGCGCATATTCCCCTCCCTGCCCCAAAGGAATACGGGCCGCTCGTACTCATCCGCAATGGTATTGGCGACGAGCCCGAGGAGCGCCGGGCGCCACTCCGGATCTCCGAGCGCGATGACGCTTCTGACCGCGCCCTTCTCTTTCAGTCGCGCATGCACCGCTCGCGTGATGGTGCCCGCCTCCGCTTTGCGCGTGCGATTCATTTTCTCCAGCTTCTTCGCAAGCAAATCCGCCTCGCTTTCAGAGTCAGTCGTGAAGAGGCGGAAGGCGTCCTCCGCCGACCCCATGCGGCTTGCCGCGTTTATGCGCGGCGCGATCATGAATCCGACGTCATCTTCGGTGAGCTTGCGCTGATCAACGCGCATCCCTCGGCAGAGTTTCTGCAGCCCGATGCGCGGGGATTTGCGCATCACGAGGAGGCCGTAAGCGGCAAGAACGCGGTTTTCGCCCGTGAGCGGGACCATGTCGGCGATGGTCGCGAGCCCCACCATGTCGAGAAGCCACTTTTCCCATCCCTCAGGCACCCGCTCGCGAAGCGCGGGCGCCGCCGCAAGCGTCGCGCACACGAGCTTCCACGCGACGCCCGAGCCGCAGAGACTCTTAAACGGATACGTTTCCTCCGCTCTCGTCCCGTTAGAGGCGCTCGCCGAAGGCGAGCCAGATGCCTCCGGCATCTTGCCTCTAACGGGACGAGCGTTCGGGTTGAGGATTGCAAACGCGTCCGGCAGTTTTTCGGCAGGCAGGTGGTGATCCGTGACGATGACTTCCATGCCGAGCTCGTTCGCTCGAGCGATGGGCTCGACGTCCGTGATGCCGGAGTCGACCGTCACGATGAGCTTCACTCCGCTTTTCGCGAGCTTCTCGATGCCGGCAACATTCATCCCATAACCTTCTTCGTGCCGGTGCGGAATATAATTTTCGAAATTTGCGCCCGCTTTCGCGAGGAAATCGTGCATGAGCACTCCGCCCGGTATGCCATCGCAATCGTAATCGCTCCACACGCCGATGCGCTCTCCGGAAAGGATCGCGTGAGACAATCGCCGCGCCGCCTTCTCCATGTCTACCATTAGGAACGGATCATGGAGATGCAAATCGTATGAGGGATTGAGAAATTTTTCCGCCTCCTCCCTGCTCAGGACGCCGCGGCGCGCAAGAAGCGCGGCGGTAAGGTCATCGTAGAAAGAAAGTTCTTCGCGCACCGTCTCGTGCAAAGGATCGTGGAGCGGAAACATGTGCACGCTATTGTATACTCACTGCATGGAAGACACTATTTTTACGAAAATAATCCGGCGCGAGATTCCCGCGCACATCGTGTATGAAGATGAGGGCACCATTGCCTTTCTCGATGCGAAGCCGGCGACGCCCGGACACACGCTCGTGGTGCCGAAAAAGCAGGTGCGGAATATCTTTGACGTCGACGATGAGACGCTTGCGGCCGTGATGCGTACGGTGAGAAAAATCGCGCCGGCGGTGCGGGACGCGGTTGGCGCCCACGGCGCTCACATCAATTCCAATCACGAGGCAGCTGCTGGCCAAATCGTCTTTCATCTTCATTTCCACATCATTCCGCGCCACGACCGGAGCGAATTCTCGTTTTGGCCGCAGAGCGACTACCCGCCGGGCGATGCTGCTGCTATCGCTCTAAAAATTCGTCAAGCGCTCGGGTGATTTCCAAGGACATCAATACCAGGCAAAGTACCCTTTGCGAGGAAGTCGAGCATCGCGCCGCCGCCGGTTGAGACGAACGAGAAGCGCGAGAGGATGCCGAGATTCTCTATCGCGGCGACCGTGTCGCCGCCGCCGATGACCGAGTGCGCGCCCGAGGCGGCGACGGCGCGCGCGAGCGCGTCAGTCGCATCGATGAATCCGTTTTCATAATTTCCCAAAGGACCGTTCCAGAGGATGGTCTTCGCTTTCGCCGCAAGACTTGCGAGAAGCGCGGAAGTACCCGGGCCGTGATCGAGGATGACTTCATCACTCCGCACCTCTCCGGGAGAGGCGACGCGCGCTTGCGCGCGCGCATCAAGCGACCCGACGGCGCTAGCGGGAATGACGAGCGAATCGACGGGGAGGACGAGCTTAGGATTCGAAAGGACCTTTTTCATGCGCTCCGGATCAAAATCAGAGACGAGCGACTTCCCCACTTCCCGCCCGGATGCCTTGAAGAAATCATTTGCGAGGGCACCGCCGACGAATACCTGATCGTACGCATCCAAAAGCGTCGTGAGCACCGCCTCTTTGGTGCTGAACTTCGCGCCGCCAATGACGGCAAACGCCGGATGCTTCGGCGTAAGCGCCTGTGAGAGTTCGCGCACCTCCTCCTCAAGCAAAAGTCCGACATAGCTCGGCAGGAGCTCGGGGACGCCGACGATGGAGGCGTGAGGGCGGTGGCACGTATCAAACGAATCCTCCACAAACACATCCGCGAGCGCCGCAAGCTCCTTCGCGAACGCGCGATCATTCGTGCGTTCGCCTTTATTGCGCCGAAGATTTTCGAGAACGAGAACGTTTCTCGGCGCGAGCTCTCGCACGGTGCCGCGCGCTCGCTCCCCGATCGTTTCGCCAAAGAACGAAACGCCGGAAATAAGCTTCCCAAGCGCTCGGGCGACCGGCTCGAGCGTCTCGGTCCCCTGCTCCCCGATATGGCTTATGAGAACGACTTTGGCGCCCCGCTCGGCAAGAAAGCGGATGGTCGGCAGTGCGCGGCGCAAGCGGTAGTCATTGACGACGGCCCCGTTTGCGACAGGAACATTCAATGCCGCCCGCACCAGTATCGGAATATTTTCGAATACTGGGATGTCGCGAATCGTGCGCATCCCGTTAGAAATAGAATACGGCCGTCGCATAAGGATCGTCATAGTTTATTTGGTTACTGCGTTCCATATTGTTTCGCGATTACTCCAAGAGACGTGTTCGTGATTTCTAACGGGACGCATCAAGCGAGATGTTTTGCGAGAAGCTCGAAAGAAGCCGGATCGACCGAAGCGTGTCCAACGAGGAATCCATCAATGCCCGAATCAAGAGCGAGCAGGCGTGCATTCTCCGGCTCGACTGAGCCGCCGTAGAGCACCGGCACATGCTGCGACCCTTTCCCAGGGAGGAGTTCGGCCAGCACTTTCCGGATGTAGAGCGTCATCTCGGCAAGATCATTCGAGCTGATAGCATCAGCGGCCGTCTTATTGATGGCCCAGAGCGGCTCGTATGCCACGATGATTTTCGGGCGCTCTTTGGGGGCGAGAGGCTCAATCGCACTCACTATTTCTTCGCGGATGAAGCCGAGATAGCGGCCTCCCCCATCGCGCTCCTCCTCGCCCACACAGAGAATGGGGGTGAGTCCGTTCGCGAAGGCGCGCGCGATCTTCTCTGCAACGATCTCCCTCGTATCGCCCGCCGCCCTTCGTTCGGAGTGGCCGATGATGGCATAGGTCGCTCCGGCCGCCGTATAGGCGCTTGCGGTCGCTTCGCCAGTTCTTGCGCCGCCGGTGGTTACGGAAATATCCTGCGCCGCGAAGGCCACGCGAGACTTATTGCGCACGGCGAGCGCGCCGAGAAAAGGAGCCGGCGGCGCAAGGACAATGTCGACGCCGGTCGCGCGCACGAGCTTTTTGCTTATCGAAAAAAGCTTTTTCGCTTTTTTTATGTCTTCGACGTAGGCTTTCCAGTTGGCGACAATGAGCATGCTCCTATGATAGCAGCTCTAGCGGGAGATGGAGTAGGTGTGCGGCACGACCGCCCATGATCCTCCCGCGCCGCCGGAGAAGTTTGCGTTTTGAAGGCCGCTTACGTACGTAATCGTCGCATTATTCTGGAGCGAAAGCTCGTACGCGGTGATCTGGTTCACGCTCGCGTTATTGCTCACCTCGATCGTGCCCTTTGACGCGTAGAGGATGACGCTGGTCGCATTGTTTCCGACCGAAATCGCGTCCGAGCCGGAATTCGTGGAAAGAACCATCGGATAGCTTCCTGCGTTTCCGTTTCCCGATATCGTGATGTTGTTTGAAAGGTCGACAGTCCCCTTCGAGGACTGGTTTCCGGGCACGTCCGCAATGAGGATAGCGCCGGCATTCCCCAGATTTGAAGAGACGGTGAGAGACGCATTGTTTCTAAAAGACACGTTTCCTTTCACCCATACGATGCCGCTGAGAGTGAGCGTGCCGTTTATCGTGAGGTCGCCGTTTATCTCTTGCGGGCCCAATGTTTCTGAACCGCTTACCGTATGCGGCCCTGCGGTTACTCCTCCGGCCGCCGCGGTCGCCTCCCATGCGGTGATCTGCGCGTCTGAAATCGGCATAGGAAGCGAGGCTGAATCCGCGCTTCCCGGGTACCTCGTCCCGCCCACCGGGCAGTTCGAAATGGTCTGGTAGTACGCGTCGCCGCTTATCGTGCAGTTCGTGAGCGAGTGCGCCCGCGCGGTCCCCGTCACCGTCACGCCGCTGAGCGAATTCGTGCTGCTCGCGACGGTCACGTCGCCCGTGATGGTGCCGCTTCCCGAAATGCTCCCGTCAGAATACAGATTGCCGTTTACCTGCGAGTTGTTGTTCATGCTGATGCCGCCCGCTCCGACCTGTGCGCCGTAGTGGAAGGAGATGGTGGTCGTGTTGATGCTTACGAGCACGGTCACGGTCTTGGTCGCAAGAGGATTTGCGGAGTTCGGAACGTACCCGGTGACTGTGAGCCGCTTGGTGTTGGTGTCGATTGCCGAGACGACGACGGTATAGGTGCCCGCGCCAAGCGCCGTATTCGACTCTCCGGAGTAACTACCGTTCTGATTCAACTGGTACACTGCCGCATCAATGCCCGCCTCGGCAAGCGCGAGCGCCTGCGCGCTTGCGACGCTCGCGCGGATGCTCCGCGCAGAGCTCGTGACGGAGTTCAGATATGCGCTTCCGGTGGCGAAGAAGATGCCGAGGAATACGAGCGCAAGGACAAGCACGTATCCTTGGCGGAAGATTGGAGAGTGGGCGCGGCGGAGCATACGGAACATATTAGTAGTTGCGCAGGCGCATCTGCTCGCGCCGGTGATCGGAGACGGTGTTCTGCTTTACCTGCGCCTGCGTCTGGATGTCGACGGTGGTGCTGCTCACTTTAGTGAAGTCGGTATTGTTGTAGGAGAACGTGAGCGTTTTTACGCTCGAACTGAGCAGTTTCGTCCCTGACGCTCGTTTGCTCGACGCGTTTGCCTGAAGAAGGCGGTACGCGTTCGTGCCGGATGTATAAAACGCCGCATAGTCATAGGTGCTTGAAATGACGTTTCCGGAACTGTCGATAGAGGGGATTTCGAGGACGATCGAGGTCGAGGTGGAGGTATACGTCGTGCTTGAAAACGTATGCGTCTGGAGTACCGCATCGGCCGGCAGCACGAGCGATTCCACTTCGCGCAGAACCGCGCTTGCGGAGCCGGATGATTGCGAGAGCGTCTGCTCGTACGCCGAGGTGCCATTGAAATTGTAGATAAGGAAGCCGAGCGTGGTCATCATGCCGGCGGCAAGCGCGATGACGATCATCGTTTCAAGAAGCGTGAACGCGCGTGCCGCGGATTGAAAGAGGCGCGTCATGGAAGGCCGCCATTCTGAGTAATGAGTGTGGAGAGCGAGACGGTGCTCGATGCGGCGGCGCCCGGCTCTCTCCACACGACACTCGCCGAGACTTGTTTCGTTTGCGCATTTAGCACGCTCACAGAGAGGGTCGCAGTCGTCGCGGGCGGAAGCGTGCCGAGCAAGCTGTCCGAAAACGAACCGCTTGCCGGAAGCGCTGCGTAGCCGTTTGCACGCAGCGTCTCGAGCTCGTTCCTGACGACCGCGAGCGCGATCCCCTGATCTTTCGACGTGCGCACGAGCACGCTGCTCCTGACGAGCGCCTGGAAGAGGAGCAGGATGACGCTCATGATGAAGATCGAGACGATGACTTCGATGAGACTGAACCCAGACACCAGCTTCGGCATTGCGCCGCGCGTGGTCTCGCGCGTTTCTCCCCGGGCACCTGATATTTCCTGCGGGCACGCGAATACGGTCTGCGGCACTCGGCGCAAAGACCATGATGCCGAAGCTGGTGTATGGGGAGCTCCTCGAAACGGCCTCATGCTAGAAGGCGGAAGAGAGCGAGTAAATCGGCGCGATCATCGAGACGGCGAAGATGCCGACGACGGTGCCGATGAGAAGCATGAGGAGCGGCTCGATGATCGTGGAGAGATCTTTCGTCCGCTCAGCCACATCCTCCTCGTAGAATTCCGCGATCTGCTTCAGCATTTCCGAGACTTTGCCGGTCTCCTCACCCACCGTGAGCATATCGCTCATGAGGATGGGATAGAGATTCGTGTGCTCGGCGAAGGAGAGCGAGAGCGGCTCGCCCTTCTTCACGCGCTCCTCAGCTTCCGCGATCACGTTCGCGAAGGCGTTTGCACGCACCACCGCTTTGGTGATGGAGAGGGCATCGAGCACCGGTACGCCGGAAGCGAGGAGCGAGGAAAGGGTGCGTGCGGCGCGCGCGGTGTACGTCTCGCGCACGAGCTCGCCGATGACGGGCAGGTGAAGGGCGACGGCAAGCACGATCGCGCTCCCGCGCTTCGAGCGGACGAAGGCGATGCTGAGGGCGATAAGCGCGAGGATGCCGGTGAAGACGAGCGTCACGTTCCCGACCATGAAATTCGAGATCGCGACGATGATTTGTGTTGCAAGCGGCACCTCGACGCCGAGCTGAGTGAAGGTCGCAGTCAGGGTCGGCACGACGTAGATGAGCATCAGGATACCGACGATGAGGACGGCCGTAATGACGATAGACGGATAGATCATCGCGCCTTTGATCTTCCGGATGAGCTCTTCCGAACGCTCCATCTGGACCCCGACGATCGTAAGCGAATCGGAAAGACCTCCGGATTCCTCACCCGAACGCACCATCGCCACGAAGAGTTCGGGAAACACTTTCGGATACGCAGCCAGGCTTTCATGGAAAGAAGAACCTTTCCTGATCGATTCGGCGAGACTCGCGACGATCGCTTTCAGGTGCTTATTGCCCGATTGCCGCTCGATGACCGAAAGCGCGCGCGAAAGCGCAAGGCCCGCGCCGAGCATCGCGGAGAGATTCTTCGCCATCCGGATGATCTCGACGCGCTTCACGCCGGTGCCGATTTTGTAGGAGAGCCATGCGGGGAGCTTGAATCCGCCCGTTCCCTCCAAGAGCTCCACGACGACGCCTCCTTCCTTCTGCACCTGCTCGTACACGGCGAAGCGCGAAGGCGCTTCGATGATAACGGTGGAGTCCGGCGCTCCTTCTTTGCGTATGACAGCGCGGAATTTCATATCATTCGGAAATCGCACGCAGAACTTCCTCGATGCTCGTGATGCCGCGCGCGGCTTTGTAGAGGCCGTCTTCAAACATCGTGAGCATTCCTTCCTTCTTCGCCTGCGCTTCGAGCGCGTCGGTGGTGCTTGAGTGGAGCATGATGTCGCGGATGGCGGGCGACACCGCAAGCACTTCGTGGATGCCGATTCGGCTCTTGTAGCCGTCTTCACATTCAGCAGAGGGGACCGGCCGGTAAAAAGAAACCTCGTCGAGCGTCGTCCCTGCCTTCACCAGTTTTTCCTCTTCAAGCGCGCGGAAGGCCGCTCCGAACTCTTCGTCGTTTGCGATCTTGGTGCGCGTGGCTTTATCAAGCGTATACGGCTCCTTCGTTTCGCAGAGCTTGCGCACGAGGCGCTGCCCGACGATGACGCGGATGGTCGACGCAAGAAGGAACGGCTCGACGCCCATGTCGATCAGGCGCGGGATGGCGCCTGCGGCGCTGTTGGTGTGAATCGTGGAGAGGACGAGGTGGCCGGTAAGTGCGGCGTTTATAGCAAGCGAAGCGGTCTCGCTATCGCGGATTTCGCCCACCATGATGATGTCTGGGTCCTGGCGCACGAGGGAGCGCAGACCATTTGCGAAGGTGAATCCTATCTGCGGATTCACCTGCGTCTGATTCACGCGCTTCATCTGGTATTCGATCGGATCTTCGACGGTGGAGATGTTCACATCCGGCTGATTCAGGATGTCGAGCATCGTGTAGAGCGTCGTCGTCTTGCCGGATCCGGTCGGGCCTGAAATAAGGATGATGCCAGTGGTCTGTTTCAGCGCGCGGTGAATACGCTCCATGTTTTCTCCGTGGAATCCGAGCACGTCGAGCGTGAAGCCTTCGCCCGTCTCGCGCAAAAGGCGCATCACCGTCTTTTCGCCGAAGAAGGTCGGGAGAATCGACACGCGGAAAGAAACTTTTTCGGCCTCGGTCTCCATCTTGAAGCGCCCATCCTGTGGCAGGCGTTTTTCGTCGAGCTTCAGATTGGAGAGCACCTTGATGCGCGCGACGATGCCTGCGGCAGCGGCTTTCGGCAGCGTCATCGCGTCGTGGAGGATGCCGTCGATGCGGTAGCGCACGAGTACCTCGTTCTCCATGGGCTCGATGTGGATGTCGGAGGCGCCTTGCACGATGGCGTGCCGGAGCAGGGTGTCGACGATGCGCACGATCGGCAGATCCTCCGCCATCTTCTTGAGGTCTTCACCGGAGATGTCCTTATCGCCCTCAGCAACGGCGCGGATCTTTCCCGCCTCGGCGGAAATGATGTCGCCGAATTCATCCTTGAGCGATTTCTGGTACTGCAAAAGAGCGAACTTTATGCTCTCGGTGTCGGTGAGCCGCGGCAGGATCTTGAGCCCCGTCTTCTTGCGCACCGAGTCGATTGAGGCGAGATCGTCCACGTCGAGCATCGCCACCTCGAGCGAATCGCCGTCTTTGCGGAACGCGATGATGTTGTGCGTGCGCGCGATCGGTTCGGGGATGAGGGAGAGGACGTCCGGGGTGATGCGATTGTCTTTGAGGTTTACAAATGGGATGCCGAGCACGTACGCCTGGATGCGGCGCAGCGCGTCCTCGGTGAGGGAGCCGCGCGAGACGAGCATGTCGCCGAGCGACTGCCCGCGCTTCTTCGCCTCCTCGTCCGCCGCGTCAATCTCCTTCTTCGCGACGAGGCCCGAGTCGATGATGAATTCTTTCAGCTCCCCTTCCGAAACGTGCATATGGGTAAAGTATAACGCGCCGAGGCTTGGCCTCGGCGCGTTTTCAGACAGGGCGTGGAAATGTCTCAGGCGAGCTTCATCTCCTTACGGAGAGCGTCGCGAATGGGGAGAAGAACTTCCTCCCCCGGCTTGAGCGGAAAACTCGACGCGGAATTCTTCCCGATACACGGATCTGGAAAGGACAACCCGCAAAAACTCGGAGCGCCGCCGAAGTATCGAGGAGTCATGTGGAGGTGCCCATGGCCGCGATGTATGCGCGTCTCGTTGCCGAGCCACCCATAGTTGACATGGGTCGCACCCCACAAATTCTCGACCGCAGTCCTGAAGCGCCGCACGATACCGAAGAGACTTTGCGCTTCCTCTTCGGAGAGATCGCCCAGGTCCAGGAGGTCTGCATGCTTTCCATTCACCAGCCACGCGTAGCATCGACCAAGAAACCGTTGGTCTCTTATGTTTAGGTACACGCGCCATCTGCCGGTGGTACCGATCACGTACTCGTCGAAAGCCGGATTGTGCAAAATTCGCCGCACCTCCTCCGGGGTTGCAGGATTCTCGAGACCAGGAATCTTCATGGTGAGCCCTCCTTCTCCCGACACCCTACGCGCAAAGGAACATTGACGCAACTTATTTTCTTTGCTACATTGCTCTTAACGAAATGCCCCTTAAGGGGCTTTCTTATTACAAAGGTGCGACATACATATTCCATATGATTGATTTGAAGACTATCAATGCGGTGCTCGGGGAGTTTGAGGATCGCGGCATCAGCCGCGCGACGATGATCGATGCCATCGAGAGCGCAATGGCCACCGCGTACAAGCGCGAGTACGGCAAGCGCGGGCAGGTGATTCGCGCGAAGCTCGATCTCAACACCGGCACCATCTCCTTTGAGCAAGTGAAGACCGTCGTCGACGACACGACGGTGCGTTTTCCCGCTCCCGGCGAAGAAATTCCCGAGGCGCATCATCACGCGCATCCCTTCCATGCGGAGGAAGAGCATCTCGCGGAGGGCGAACTACCCCGCTTCGATTCTGAGAAACACATCCTTCTCGACGATGCGAAGCGCATGAAGCGCGGCGTCGCCATTGGCGAAGATATCATCTTCCCGCTCGAGCAGCAGGACGACTTCGGCCGCATCGCGGCGCAGACGGCCAAGCAGGTGGTCATCCAGAAAGTGCGTGAGGCCGAGAAGCTCTCGATGATGGAGGAGTTCGGCGAGAAGAAAGGACAGATCGTGGGCGGCATCGTGCAGCGCATGGAGCGCGGCGCGATTTTCGTCGACCTCGGCCGCACGACCGGCATCATCCCCTACGAGGAGCAGATCCCGGGCGAGCGCTACCGCATGGGCGAGCGTATCCGCGCCTACCTCTACGCGGTGGATGAAGGCTTCCGCGGCGTGTACCTGCGCCTTTCCCGTGCGCATCCGCAATTCGTCGTGAAGCTCTTCGAGCTCGAGGCGCCGGAGCTTGCTTCGGGCGCGATTGAAGTGAAGGCGCTTGCGCGCGAGCCGGGCAGTCGCACCAAGATTGCACTCGCTTCGCGTGATCCGCATATCGATCCGGTAGGCTCCCTCGTCGGCCAGCGCGGCGTGCGCGTCTCGACTGTCATGAGCGAGCTTGGTGGCGAGCGCATCGACATCATCGAGTGGAACGATGACGCGAAAGAATTCGTAAAGGAAGCGCTCTCTCCCGCAACGCCGACCGAAGTGGTGCTGAACGAAGACGATCATCGTGCAACCGTGACGGTCGCCGAGGACGAGCAGTCGCTTGCGATAGGCCGCGGCGGACAGAACGTGCGTCTCGCGGCGAAACTCACTGGTTGGAATATCGACATCGTGTCTTCTGGCGGCGACGAAGTCGCGGAGTCCGATGGCGAAACGGTCGCCGTCATTCCGAGCGACGAGCGTCCTTCCGAAGCTGCTGGCGTCATGCCGACCGAGAGCGCGGAACTCATCACCGATGAAGCGCCGCAAGTAACGGGACTTCCGGCCGAAGAGGAGCTCGCTTCCCTTCCCGCAAGCGATGAAACAGTCGCCGACAAAGAGGAAGACCGCGACAAAGCAAAAGACGAATAAGGTATACTGGCGAGTATGAACTTGCTGCACGACATTGATCCGGGGACGAAGGAGGAGATGAATGTCATCATCGAAATTCCGAAAGGGTCCCACAATAAATACGAGATCGATAAAAAGACCGGCGTAATCAAGCTCGATCGCGTGCTTCACAGCGCACAGGACTATCCGTTTGACTACGGCTTCGTGCCGCAGACGCACTGGGACGATGGCGACGCGCTCGACGTTGTCGTGCTCACCACCTACCCGCTTGCGCCGGGCGTTCTCGTTCCGGCACGCCCGATCGGCATCATGCACATGACTGATGGCGGCGAGGCAGATGAAAAAATCATCGCGGTCGCTTCAGGCGATCCGCGCTACGCTGGCGTCAACGACATTGCGGATGCGAATCAGCACGTGCTCAAAGAAATCGCGCATTTCTTCGCGACATACAAACAGATTCAGAAAAAAGAAGTCGTAGTCGGCGCGTTTGAGGGCCGCGCGGCTGCATTCGCCGCATACGAACGTGCGCGAAAGATGTATGGAGAATCCAAATAACGACTCAGCAGAAAAACTTCTCCCGCCGGGCATCCCCGAACTCATTTCCCTTGAAAAACCGATAGTTCCCCAGACACCGCCTCCTGCTATCCCGCCCCTGCCCGGCGTCCCCTCCCCGAAAGCGCAGTCCTGGGGCGCGCTCATCTCCATCGTCGTCATCGTGCTCATGGTGATTATCGGCGCGTTCTACGCCTGGGGCAAAAGGATTTCCGAGACGAACATCCCTGCGTCGGCGCAGGTCGCGCAATAGATAGAAAAAGCATATACTGACCAACCTATGAAAACGAATACACAACCCCGCGCGTCCATGCTTGTCCCGATGGTCATCGAGAAAAGCCAGTTTGGCGAGCGCGCGTACGATATCTACTCGCGTCTTTTGAAGGAACGCATCGTCTTCCTTGGCGGGCCGATTGACGATGATGTCGCGAATCTCGTCATTGCGCAGCTGCTCTTCCTCGAAGCGGAGGATCCGAAGAAAGACATTTCTCTCTACATCAACTCTCCCGGCGGCTCGGTCACCGCGACGCTCGCGATGGTCGATACGATGAATCATGTGAAGCCCAGCGTATCGACCGTGTGCGTCGGCATGGCGGCGTCCGGCGCGGCGATCCTCCTTTCCGCCGGAGCTAAAGGCAAGCGCTTTGCGCTGCCGAATGCGGAAGTGATGATTCACCAGCCGCACGGCGGTGCCGAGGGCCAGGCGACCGATATCGAAATTACGGCGAAGCAGATTTTGAAACTGCGCGCGGTCCTGAATAAAATTCTTGCAAAGAACACCGG
>JAGWIS010000046.1 GCA_028866135.1 Patescibacteria group bacterium | reverse complement strand
CAAGTGATTTCGCCCTATTCACTGCGCCTTGGCAAGCCCTATTGCGTAATAGGGCGCATTTCCTATACTTTCCCCCATGCCCGCCATGTTGCCGCGGGATTAGCAATTAGCAGATATTCATGAACAAAGCAGACATTGTCGACAAGGTGCACAGCGTTCTCGGCTCGACGAAGGCCGATGCGGAGCGCGCAGTCGAAACGGTCATCAGCTCGATCGTCTCCGGCCTCAAGTCGGGCGACGAAGTGTCGATTGCCGGCCTCGGTATCTTTGCGACGAAGGCTCGCCCGGCGCGCCAGGGCAGGAACCCTCGTACCGGCGAGACGATTCACATCGCCGCTACGCGCACCGCGAAGTTCCGCGCCGCAAAAGCGCTCAAGGACGCGGTTAAATAGTGATTTTGTGCAGGGAAATCGCGGCGCCTCCGGCGCCGCGATTTCTATTTCAAGTATTTCTTTTTCTTCAGCTTCTCCGGCAAGTATGATTCTTGGCTATATTTCTCATACCCTTTCCCGTATTCGAGCTCCTTCATCAGTTTCGTGACGGGATTGCGTATCTTTTTCGGAATTGGCAGGTTGCCGTGCTCGTGCACATCGGCTTGCGCGGCGCGTAGCGCGTCATAGGCGGATCGATTCTTCTTTGCGCTCGCGAGGTACGCAACTCCATGCGCGAGATTGATAGCGCACTCCGGGTAGCCGATAGTTTCGCACGCGCGAAAGACGGCATTTGCCACCACAAGCGCGGTCGGCTGTGCGAGCCCGATGTCCTCGCTCGCGAAGACGACCATCCTCCTCGCTATGAAAAGCGGATCCTCCCCCGCCTCGACCATGCGCGCGAGATAGTAGATCGCCGCGTCGGCCTGCGAGGCGCGCATGCTTTTGATGAAGGCGCTAATGATGTCGTAGTGCTCTTCGCCTTTTTTGTCGTAGCGCAGGTGCGGCGATTCAAGCGCCTTATTGAGGGTCTCCGGCGTCACCTCGCCGTAGAGGCTCTGCGCGCCCTCCATCATGCCGAGCGCTTTGCGCGCATCGCCATTTGCGTATCCGAGAAGCCAGTCGAAAGCGTCTTTGCCGACCCTAGTAGCAGAAGACCTGCCGGTCTTCGCTACGGGACTCCGCCCTGCGGGCTTCGCTTTCACATTTGGCCTTTGCAGTTCTTTACAGGCCTTTCCAACTATTTGCCATAGCGCTTCTTCGGAGAGCGGTTCAAGCACGAACACGCGGCAGCGCGAAAGAAGCGGCGCGATGACTTCAAACGATGGATTCTCGGTCGTCGCGCCGATGAGGGTCAGCTCCCCGCTCTCCACATAGGGCAGAAGAAAATCCTGTTGGCTTTTGTTGAAGCGATGGATCTCGTCGAGAAACAGCACTTTTTCTTTCCCTTTTGCATCGAGCGCGACGATCTTCCGTATATCCTCCTTTCCCGCTGATACGGCTGAGAGTTCGAAGAGCTCGGCGTCGAGCGCCCGCGCGTAGATGCGGGCAATCGTCGTCTTTCCCGTCCCCGGCGGGCCCCAGATGATGAAAGAAAACTTATGCTTCTTCTCGATAGCGACGCGAAGCGGCTTCCCCGCTCCGACGAGGTGCTCCTGCCCGACCACGTCGTCGAGCTTCTGCGGCCGTATCCGGGCAGCAAGGGGTCTTGCCCCGTTTGAACGCGAGTCCTCGAGCTTTCTAATGGGGTCCATGGGTCCATGGTACTCCTCCTCAAAATTTTGTGCGGGATACCGGAATCGGACCGGTGCTCTCAGTTTGGAAAACTGACGTTCTACCATTAAACTAATCCCGCTTGATGCGAGAATACCATTTTTAGGTTAGCGTATGAACATGTCTCGCTCCGCGCGCTATCTCGCCG
>JAGWIS010000045.1 GCA_028866135.1 Patescibacteria group bacterium | reverse complement strand
GCAGGGGCGGGATAGCAGGAGGCGGTGTCTGGGGAACTATCGGTTTTTCAAGGGAAATGAGTTCGGGGATGCCCGGCGGGAGAAGTTTTTCTGCTGAGTCGTTATTTGGATTCTCCATACATCTTCCGTCCTTTTTCGAACGCAGCCTCTGCGGACGCCTTTCCCTCGAATCCGGTAACCTGCACTTCCTTATTCTGCAGTTTCTTGTAGGTGGAGTAGAAGTGTTCAATTTCTTTCAGCGTATGCGGATTGATGTCTTTGATATCTTTCGTTTCCTTCCAACGCGGGTCGTCGCAGGGAACGGCAATTACCTTGTCGTCGACATCGCCCCCATCGATCATTTTCATGAGCGCAACCGGGCGCGCCCGCACCAAGATGCCTGACAGGAGCGGGTAGGTTGTGAGCAGCACCACATCGAGCGCGTCGCCGTCGTCCCACAGCGTCTGCGGCACAAAGCCGTAGTCGAACGGAAAATCCTGGCCGGTATGCGCAACGCGATCGAGCGCGATAAGGCCGGTCTTTTTATCGATCTCGTATTTGTTGTGGGACCCTTTCGGAATTTCGATGATGACATTCATCTCTTCCTTCGTCCCCGGATCAATGTCGTGCAGCAAGTTCATACTTAGAAAATAGCAAGTTCCTAGCCAATAGCCAATAGGGTTTAGGCCGGTCCGGATTCTAAGTGGCTAGACCCTAGTGGCTAACTACTCATCCTTTGCTTTGTCGCGGTCTTCCTCTTTGTCGGCGACTGTTTCGTCGCTTGCAGGAAGGGAAGCGAGCTCCTCTTCAGCCGGAAGTCCGGTTACCTGCGGCGCTTCATCGGTAATGAGTTCGGCGCTCTCGGTCGGCATGACGCCAGCCGCTTCAGAAGAGCGCTCATCGCTCGGAATGACGGCAACCGTTTCGCCGTCGGACTCCGCGACTTCGTCGCCGCCAGAAGACACGATGTCGATGTTCCAACCGGTGAGTTTTGCCGCAAGGCGTACGTTCTGCCCGCCGCGGCCTATCGCAAGCGACTGTTCGTCCTCGGCAACCGTCACGGTCGCGCGATGATCGTCTTCGTTCAGCACGACCTCGGTCGGGGTTGCGGGAGAGAGCGCTTCCTTCACGAATTCCTTCGCATCATCGTTCCACTCGATGATGTCGATGCGCTCGCCTCCAAGCTCGCTCATGACGGTCGAGACACGCACGCCACGCTGGCCCACGAGGGAGCCCACCGGATCGATATGCGGATCGCGCGAAGCAAGCGCAATCTTGGTACGGCTGCCCGGCTCGCGCGCAAGCGCCTTCACCTCGATGGCGCCTGAAGCAAGCTCCGGCGCCTCGAGCTCGAAGAGCTTCACGACGAACTGCGGATGCGCGCGGGAAAGGCGCAAGTACACGCCGCGGAAGCCTTCATCCACCGCGTAGAGGTAGGCGCGGATGCGCTCGCCCATGCGGTAGCGCTCGCCCGGAATCTGCTCCTCGTAGGGGATGATGCCGGTCGTGCGGCCGAGGTCGACGAAAATCGCACCGCGCTCCATGCGCTGCACGATGCCGCCCACGATCTGTCCCTTCTTCTCGCCGAATTCCTCCATCATCGAGAGCTTCTCGGCCTCGCGCACCTTCTGGATGACCACCTGCTTGGCCGTCTGCGCCGCGATGCGGCCGAAGTCGTCCTGCTGCTCGAGAGGGAAGATGATGTCCTCGCCAACGGCGACGCCGCGCTTCATGCGCTTCGCATCATCAAGAAGGATGTGCTTTTCGGAGTCGAAGCGGGGCAATTCGCCCTCCGCAAGATGCTCTTCCTCCGCGTGGAAGGGGTGCGCGTGATGATGCGCCTCGGGAATTTCTTCGCCGGGAGCGGGAAAACGCACTGTCGTGTCGTCGACGACGGTCTTCACCTGCTCAAAGGAGATGGTGCCGGTGTTGAGATCGAGCTTCGCGCGAATCACCTG
>JAGWIS010000023.1 GCA_028866135.1 Patescibacteria group bacterium | reverse complement strand
CGGAGTTTTGAGGAGATGGTGGAGACGGTCCGCGAGAAAGCAAAAGGAGAGGCGCAATTCATCGACGGAATTATGTTTTCCAAAGAGTTCGGCGTCGTCATGATCGGAGTTCTCTCCGACGACACCAATCTTCCACGCGCCACATGTCACAGAGCCATTGACGAGTGGTTTTATCTGCATGCGAAAACAATTGCCACACGCGGTTCTATCAAAGACGAACGTATTCCGGTACGAGACTATCTTTTCCGCTACGATCGCGGAGCGTTTTGGATGGGGCGGTATGGTTTTTCCATTTTAAAACTGCCGTTCACGCGCCTTACGCGCTTTCTCATGAACGGCATTTGCAGCACGAGAACGCTTTACCGCTTTTTTCACGAGACCCATCTTTCCCAGAAATATATCGTTCAGGATTTCAACCTTCCTTCTAGCAATGCCGTCGCTTTTTTGGAACATATCGATACAGAGACGGGTATTTACCCGCTCTGGGTCTGCCCGCTTCGGCCTGGAAGGGAAGACCGACTCTCGGCGAACTCTGTTGAAAGCGATCTCGTCTTCAATATCGGAGTTTGGGGTGAGGCCGACAAAGACTTTTCGGAATTTGTAGCGCTCAATAAGGATCTCGAGCGGACGCTTTCCGAAATGGGAGGCAGAAAAATGCTCTACGCGCACAGCTACTACTCGCGGGAAGAGTTTTGGAAGACCTACGATGAAGCATGGTATAACTCGCTCAGGCGCGCCTATTCTGCCGAATCGGCGTTCCCAGACGTGTACGAAAAGACGAAAGTTTCGGAAAGATATCAGCCGTCGATCCTCACCGGCATATGGAATGCACTTCGTTTTCCGAAACTCCGTCTCTCCTGATGGATAAGGGCGATTAGCTCAGTTGGTAGAGCGCTTCGTTTACACCGAAGATGTCACAGGTTCGAGTCCTGTATCGCCCACTTGAAACCGAAGATATCTCTATGACCGTTCCCGTATCTATGGAAAAGCGCGCGCAGGCGAATACTACTTCTGGCGTCGCGTGCGTCGGCGTCATCATGGACGGAAATCGTCGGTGGGCGAAGGAGAACGGGCTCCCGACATACGAGGGGCACGCGCAGGGATACAAAACACTCAAAGACCTCATGCGCTGGGCACGCGCGGCCGGTATTCCTCATGTGGTCATATACGCATTTTCCACGGAAAACTGGCAACGGTCAGAGCAGGAAGTCGGCTATCTAATGAAGCTCTTTCGTTTCATTCTCGAAAACGAGACGGAGGAGATGATTCGCGAAGGCGTGCGCGTGCGCATCATCGGCGAGCGGGCTCGTTTCAGCGAAGATATGCAGAAAATGATGGAGAAGATGGAGGCGGCGACCGGGGCGGCGTACGACATCACGCTCCACCTCGCCCTTTCCTACGGCGGCCGTGCGGAGATAGTATCGGCGGCAAACGCGCTCCTGAAGCGGGGAGTACCAGTTACGGAAGAGGCGTTTGCGCGAGCGCTTGGATCGCATCCGATGCCCGATCCCGACCTCATAATCCGCACCGGCGGCGAGAAGCGCCTCTCGAATTTTCTTCCTTGGCAGGCAACGTACAGCGAGCTCTTTTTTACGGATACGAAATGGCCCGCATTTTCAAAAGAAGAATTCGATTCGATCCTTGCGGAATTCTCCGCGCGGGAGCGCCGGCACGGGAAATGAAGAGAAGTGATACTGTGAAGTGATGGATCTCCCGATTCTCTACGAAGATGCCAATATCGTCGCGGTGGCGAAGCCCGCAGGGCTCATCACGCACTCCGACGGGCGTACGAAAGAAGAGACGGCGGAAGATTGGTTTACAAAAACATACGGAATTGCGCACACGGACCCGCCTTCTTCCGGATACGTGCACCGGCTCGATCGCGATACCTCCGGCGTGCTCATTTTTGCAAAAAATCCAACAGCATATAACTTTCTGCGCAAAGCATTTCACGATAGGGAAGTGAAGAAGGAGTATCTTGCGTTCGTGTATGGTGCGCCGAAAGAAAAGGAAGGAGTCATCGACTTTGCCATAGGGCGTTCGCGCAAAGACTTTCGTCTACGAAGCGCCCAACCGAAAGCGAAAGGGCTCTTGCGCGAGGCGCGCACGCGCTACGAAGTGCTCGCCGAGACTGACGGCTATTCCCTTATGAAGATGAGTCCGGAAACCGGGCGGACGCACCAAATCCGCGTCCATCTGAAAGCTATTCATCACCCGATTGTGGGCGACGCGCTCTACTCGCCGAACCACTCTCCCGCGCTCGGCATCAGCCGCCTCGGTCTCCATGCCTATGCGCTCGATCTGCCGCTTCCGTCGGGCGGACACGCACGTATCGTCGCTCCCATTCCGGACGATCTCGCCCCAGCGCTTACGTATTTTCCGGGCGCCAAGGAAAAGTTTGCTCTCCTGTAGGCCGCGTGTTAGAGTGCGCGGGACATGCAGAAAGTCATCACCCCGGTGAACGTAGAAGGGCGCGCGAAGCTCGGCATCCGCTCGGGCGATACCGTGCGCGTCACCCAGAACATCGTTGAGCTCAAAAAGGGCCGCGGCACCGACAAGAAAGAAAAAACGACGAAGAACGTGCGCAAGCAGGTCTTCGAGGGCCTCGTACTCTCGACCAAGCACGGCGTTGAGCCCGGTGCGATGTTTACGGTGCGTGCGACGCTCTCCGGCGTCGGCGTCGAGAAGACGTTCCCGCTCTACACGCCCTCGATCGACTCCATCGAGATCGTGAAGCGCTCCAAAGTCCGCCGCGCGAAGCTTTACTTCATCCGCGAGAAGGCGACCAAGGCAGTGCGCCGCCAGCTGCGCAATGCGCGCATGATGAATCTCACGAGCGACGAATCGGTCGCCGTTCCGGTAGAAGAGAAGCAGGAAGAAGTCGCGGCGTAGGCATAGGAAGGCTCGGTTATCCACCGAGTTTTTCTTTAAAACAATTGGTAGACGCTACATACTTGAGGTATGGGGAAAAGAGGACCGAAACCGAGGAGGAAAGAAGTGAAATGGTCTTCAGAATTGGCATACGCGATTGGGCTCATTACTACCGACGGCAATCTTTCGACAAGCGGGCGGCATATCAGTCTTACCTCGAAGGATGTGCCGCAACTCAAAACATTTCTAAAATGTATCGGCCGTCCAGATATTCGCATTGCAGTGAAGAAGGGATCATATCGTCCGTCTATTACGCATGTCCAGATAGGAGACGTGGTGCTCTATGATTTTCTACTCTCAATCGGACTTATGCCAAATAAGACAAAACGACTCGGTGCACTCGCTATTCCTGAAAAATATCTTTTTGATTTTCTGCGCGGACATCATGACGGCGACGGCTCTTTCTATAGTTACTACGATCCGCGTTGGCGCAGTAGTTTCATGTTCTATCTGACTTTCATATCAGCCAGCCCGGCGCATGTGTATTGGATACGCGAGATCTTAGAATGCAAGCTTGGAGTACGTGGCCATATCGCTACCGCTAAAAATAGTTGTGTCATGCAATTGAAATATGCTAAACGCGAGGCTTTACTAATTCTCGAAAAATTATATCCGCGTCCGGACGTTGTATGTCTCGCACGAAAGAGATTGAAAATAGAGCGGGCATTGCGTATAGTGGGGAAGTCGTTGCCGGCAATTCGTAAGAGGTTGACAAAGTGATGCCCGGGTGTTGAAACTGGTAGACATTACAGCTTGAGGTGCTGTAGCCCGTAAGGGCGTGGAGGTTCGAGTCCTCTCCCGGGCACAAAAACAAAGGAGCCGTACGCGAAAGCGTGCGGCGACTATTGTTTTGTAGCCGCAGGAGAGGACTCGAACGCCGGAGCATGTTTCGCCGAGCACGGCGAAACGGCGAGGCGGTGCCTAGCCCGAGGATGAGCGACGGCGAATCCGAGAGGCGAGGGAGAGAAATGTAATCATGGTCCTCCCCTCGGCACCAACCGATTATTTGACAAACACAAAATGCTGATGTATGGTATCTGCGACTAGTTCTTTGATTTGTCAGCGAGGTTTGCCCCAGCAGAAAGCGGCCCCCACAAGCCCCTTTCTGCTGCGGCAAACCAATTTTTGGTTGATGTCGTGCGACCATTGTCAACAAAAGGAGGCCCTTGTGATATCTATCAAGGAGATTTCGAAAACAAAACAGCATCCCGAGACGGAGAAACGAACCCTCTTCGAAGAAATCACCACGATCGAAGTCCCGAAGATATCATCGTTCCTGGTCTCGGAAAAGTTTTGTGCAGGGAGAACGATCGACGGCGTAAAGATCGAGTACGTCGGCCCGAACTTCATGAAGTTCTTCTTCGGAAAGAGGGAAGAGGTTCCCAAATCTCTGTCCCGCCTTCTTCAAATGAAGGCCGTCCTCTTCGACCGGGAGATTTTCGAAGAACTTCCTCTGGCACCCGAGACCTTGATTGCCCATCTCTGGTTCTCGGTCGTGCGAGTCAACTCAAACGCTAGCGTGCGAACCCTGAACTCCTACAGCCGCGACATCGAGTTCATTCCCCGACTTCTCGTTAGTCAACGGAACGACAAGTCCTCTGGCTGGCGTTTTGATGCCCTCGATCAAATGAACCAGACTCGGCGGCCTTTCGATCGTCACTTCGCTTCTCTCTGAACGAATTCGAGTGACCCTGCCAAGAACCCCTCGTTCCTTTGCCGCCCTGTGGCGGCATCGGGACGACGGGGTTTTCCTTTTTATAGATGAGCACCGCGCATTTCCGGCAATCTGCTATCCTTTGGTGGGGCAAAGTACATTTCACGACATTCAAAAAAGAGAGGAGGTGAGGGCGATGAAGGGAAGGAAGCCAACAGAGCCAATCATTCTGGAGAAAAGGGAATGGAATCCTGCAACCATCGTCCTGTTCTCTCTCATGGTTCTCCTGGCTGTAGTCGCCGTGCCGGTCTTCGGATTCATGCACGGCTATATCTGGCTCGACTGGACGATGTTTGGTGTTCTCTATGTAGTGAGAGCTCTCGGGATTACGGTCGGATACCACCGATTGTTCACTCACCGTAGTTTCGAGTGCAAGGATTGGATCAGAATCACCCTTCTTATCGCTGGGGGCTGGGCCCTTGAAAATACTGCGCGTAAGTGGTGCAGCGACCATGCCAGGCACCACGCACGTGCGGATCAGGAAGATGATCCGTACAACGCAAAAAGGGGTTTCTGGTACAGCCACATCGGATGGGTTCTTCAGAGAACCACGTATTACAGCGAAGAATATACTTTCGGGCTTCTCGAGGACTGGACGGTGATGTGGCAGGAGCGTTGGTACGTTCCCATCGTCCTCTCTGGATTCGCGCTACCGTTTCTCGTCGGATATATCCATGGTGGATGGATACGCGGACTGGGATGCTTTCTGCTTGCGGGTTTCGGCTGCGTTTTCCTCGTCCTCAACTCCACGTTCTGCATCAATTCTGTCTGTCATCTGTGGGGAGCCCAACCCTACACCACCTCGAACAGCAGCCGGGACTGCTGGTGGGTGTCGCTCATCACGATGGGCGAGGGGTACCACAACTACCACCACGCGTTCCCTCGTGATTACCGAAATGGGCCACTGCGAAGGAACTTCGATCCGTCGAAGTGGTTCGTTTTTGGTCTGTCGCTTGTCGGGCTTGCTTGGAATCTGAAACGGATTCCCGACTGGAAGAGGGAAGCGGCACGCCACGCTGTGCTTAATGGAGGGTGATGAAACAGGGCGGGTCTCATGCGAGACCCGCCCTTCTGTATTTCAGACAGGATATAATCGGCTGAACACCCATGGCTTTATTTACCGGCAAAGGAGATGGAGGAACGACGAAGACATTCGGTTGCGATCAGCAGCGCATTTCGAAATCATCGCTTCTGCCCGAAGCGCTCGGCGCACTCGACGAACTGAACGCCTATCTCGGATTCGCGAAGATGCGGAGCGCAAACGAGCCGCGCATCAAAGACGCGCTCCACTCCGCGCAGGAAACGCTTTTCATCGTGCAGGCGGAAGTCGCCGGCGCAGACAAGAAAGTAAAAGAAGAAGCGGTGAAGCAGGTGGAGGAATGGGTCAACGGCATAGAGAAAGAAATCCCGCCGATCAAAGGATTTTCCATCGCCGGAGGCACTGAGCTCTCTGCGATTCTCGACGTCGCTCGCACGCTCGCGCGCCGCGCTGAGCGGCGTCTCGTCGCCGTCACGGAAGCCAATCTTCGACCGCTTTCAAAAGAAACCATGGCATACATGAACCGCCTCTCTTCGCTCCTTTTTGCGCTCGCGCGCCTTGCAAACCATCTTTCAGGCATTGCTGAAGAGAATCCGCGCTACTGACAATAGGGAAAGACCATAAGATATTTTATCCACAAATTATAGTCTTTACCTTTTCGTAAGAAAGCGTATCATTGGGGAATGGCAAGAGCGGTTTGTAAACGTTGCGGAAAATCTTTTAATGTAAAACCGCATTGGCTGAAAGTCGGCTATGGGAAATATTGTTCCGCCGATTGCCACCATGCGAGTATGCGTAATGGCAAAGAGGTCCCATGCTCGGTGTGTGGAAAGTTGTCGTACAAAACCCAAAAGGGTCTCAAGGGATCGAAAAGCGGAAAATATTTCTGTTCCAAAAGATGTCAGACTTTATGGCGCAATCAGCTGTACATTGGTCCGGCACATAAGAATTTCAAAACCGGAGAATTCGTGTATCGCGCGAAGATGGAGCGACATAAGGTTCCAAAAATATGCCGATTATGTAAGACTGAAGATTACCGGGTTTTGGCAGTGCACCACATTGATAAAAACCGGAAAAACAACAGTCTTACAAATCTCGTGTGGCTTTGTCATAACTGCCACTTTCTCGTTCATCATGACGAGTCGGAGCGGGAGAGGCTAGCAAGAACAGAGTAGTAAATGGTGGTCGTAGCTCAATTGGCTAGAGCATCTGCCTGTGGCGCAGAAGGTTGTGGGATCGTGACCCATCGACCACCCCGATTGATAGGGCGTGATATCATCACCCCATGAAAAGTTTGTTTCTCGGGATTCTAGTCATCATTCTCGCCGGCTTCGGCGGGCTCGTGTACCGGAATGCGGTCGAGCACCCGATGCAGCCGATCGCCTGCCCGCTTGATGCGCTCGTCTGTCCGGATGGCACATCAGTTTCGCGTACCGGCCCGTCATGCGCGTTCCCCGCGTGTCCGCCGCCGAACGTCTCGCTCGCGAATGTCGGCATTGCGTTTGCTGTACCGACAGATTTCACTGCAGCAGAATTTCCTGACGCCACAGCCATTGCCGCGTACGCGCTGCCGACGACGGCCTCCTCGACGGGGAACGCCACCATCGTCCTTCGCCGCTACGCGATCGCGGCCACTTCGACTGCGCTCGCGACCATACAGCAGACGGCTATCAACGGGCCGTCGGGACTCCCCGTCGGCGTGACCTCCTATTCCTCGACCATGCTCGGGAATCATCGCTTCACAGTCGTTGCCATTGAGCGTTTCGAGGGCGTCATCGACACGGCATTTTATCTCGCGCGAACGAATGACGTGCTACGTTTCGACGCCATCGACACGAGCGTCAATAATTGGACCGATCCGAGCCTTGATTCCTCGACGCTTCCGGCCCACGCCGCGCTGCGAAAACTTCTCTCCACACTCCAGGGCGGATAGCCGATGGTATAGTGAGGACATTATCCCCTAAGGCGCTTCGCACCATGAATAATTCCATTTATGAAATGTTCGACACGGGCGGCGTGCGAGCAACGGTCGTCGGGGTGCTCTGCATCCTCGCGCTTTTCCTGCTTGCACAGACGATAACGATCGCCCAGAATTTCGGCCGCTCGGGCGTGCCGGCGACAGACACGATCACCGTTCAGGGAAGCGGCCAGGCCACCTTCCCGCCAGATGTCGCGCGGATTTCATTCACCGTTGAGCACACGGCACCAAGCGTATCGGAGGCGCAGGCCGCGACCACGAAGCAGGCGAATGCCGCTCTTGATTTCGTGAAGGCTCAGGGTGTTGCGGAAAAAGATGTGAAGACGCTCTCCTACAATATCTCTCCGCAGTATTCTTATCCGAATCCGTGCCCGCCCGGCGCGCTCTGCCCGGACTACAATCGCGCACCTAAAGTGATTGGCTACCAGGTCTCCGAGTCGATTCAGGTAACGATGCGCGACTTGACCGCCGTCGGCGCATTTCTCGGCGGACTCGGGAAGCTCGAGGTGCAAAACATAAACGGCCCCGCCTTCGCACTCGATGATGCGACTGCCGGCTATGACGCGGCTCGCGCTGATGCGATAGGTAAAGCGAAGACGCAGGCGGAGCTTCTTGCGAAGCAGCTCGGCGTGCATCTCGGCAAGATTGTGAACTTCAGCGAATCTTCGGGCGGGTATCCTCCGTATCCGGTGATGTACGGCCTCGGCGCCATGGAATCGAAAGCAGCCGCCACACCAAACGTCCCTACCGGCGAAAACACCTATAACGCATCCGTCTCGATCACCTACGAAATTCGCTAAAAACCTCGGGAGTTATGCAGCAGGGTAGGTTGACTTCTCTTGACACAAGACTTATCTTGTCGGAGGACTTTTGAGTTCTTCGCTAGCAAGTAACTCACACTCTAAATCTAGGAGGGAGGTGTTGCCTTTGACTCATCAAGACCGGTCTCCGTGACAGTTCCTTCTCTCGAGCGCACAGCATTTATCATCCAATCGTTGCCAACAAGAGAGAGGGAGCTTATGACGAAACCTGCAAGTTCGAGAGGAAGGGTTTCAGGAGTGAGGGCCAACCACGCCAGGGGGCATCTCCGGCACATGACCGGAAGGAGAATGAGGGAACAGGGTAAAAAGCCCCCTCACCATCGGCCTCTGCGCGCAAAGAAGGAAAAGCCGAGGAGGGATGTTGTGCCGCAGCATTTCGCGCACGATGTGTCGTGTGCGTCGCGCGCGCCGCAACCGCCGACGCCGCACGAAGCGATGCTTCGCGCCTTGCGCGTCTTCTCCAGAAACCCCTATGCTGGGCAGAACGGAAGGGGGTACCATGGTTAAAAAAGCCGACCCCTCACCAGTGTTCACTGGCAAACAGTCTCTGGAGAAACGATACGTTCTCGGGCAGGACGAAAACGGAGGACGGGGAAAAATTCCTTGTCCAAATCCGGATCAAGAATGCCCAAAACTGTCGTGCCAAAGGAACCGGCTATTCTGCCCATTCCTACCGGATAATCCTTACCCTGTTTTGAAGGGGAGAGAGCTTAAGCTTCTCTCTCAGCGGTGAGGACAGCAGACGGAGGGAGTTAGAGAATCATAGCCCGGACGCCGTGAGGCATCCGGGCTATCTCTTTTACTACTATTGACTCATTTTCGATGCCGTACTATATTAGACGCATCGAAAGCCCGCAGGGCTTTTTTATTTAATCCACCCGCCATGTACTCACCCTTCACGTATCTGAAGCACGTCCGCGAAGAATTCGCGCACATCGTCTGGCCAAGTAATCGCACCGCGATCGCGCACACGCTCGTCGTCATCGTGATCGCCGTGGTGATTGCGCTTCTCGTCGCCGTTCTCGACTACGCGTTTGGCGGAGTGCTGAGCAAAGTCGTTGGCGCATAACGGTATGAACGACACTCAGCCCATGCACAGCGGAGAGATGGATTTGCCGGAGGAGATCGGCATGGCCGACATCGCGCCGTCTGTGCGCAAAGAGATCCGCGACGAAACGAAGCCGCAAGAGAAAGATGCGCGCTGGTACACCGTGCACACCTACGCCGGGTACGAGAACGCCGTCGAGCGCAATTTGAAGCAGCGCATCGAGTCGCTCGGCATGGAGAACAAGATTTTCGACGTCATCGTGCCGACCGAGAAGAAGATTCACGTGAAGGGAGGGAAGCGCATCGTCGAGGAAGAGAAGATTTACCCCGGCTACATCCTCGTGCGCATGATCGTCGACGACGATTCGTGGTTCGTGGTGCGCAATACGCCGCGCGTTACCGGATTCGTCGGTGCGGGCAACACGCCGGTTCCGATGGAGGAGTCGGAAGTATCCTCGCTCATGAAGCGCATGACGGCAGAAGCGCCGAAGCACCGCATCGATCTCATGAAGGACGATCCGATCGTAATCGCCGACGGGCCTTTCAAGGATTTGGAGGGGAAGGTGGGCGAAATAGACGAGGATCGCGGAAAGGTGAAGGTGATGGTTTCGATGTTTGGACGCGAGACGCCGGTCGAACTCGACTTCCTGCAGGTCAGGAAGCTCTGATTTGCCGCATTTGACCCAGGACCCTTACTAAGATAAGT
>JAGWIS010000022.1 GCA_028866135.1 Patescibacteria group bacterium | reverse complement strand
GACGCCCTCCTCCGCGAGGTACCGGCTCACGAGCTCATTGTCTTCGATCGAGACCGTGCCGACGAGGACCGGCTGCCCTTTCTCGTGGCGCTCCTTCACCGCGCGCGCGACGGCGCGGTACTTCCCCGCCGCGCTCTGGAAGATGCTGTCGTCGTAGTCCTTGCGCGCCAGCGGCTTGTTGGGCGGCACTGCGACGACTTCGAGACCGTACACCGTATAAAATTCCTCTTCGGAAGAGAGGCCGGTACCCGTCATGCCGGCGAGACGGTCATACATGCGGAAAAGATTCTGAAACGTCACGGTCGCGTAGGTCCGCGTCTCCTCGTGTATGCGCACGCCCTCCTTTGCTTCGATGGCTTGATGAAGGCCCTCCGACCACCGCCGACCGGGCTGCATGCGGCCGGTAAATTCGTCGACGATGACGATCTCGCCGTCTTTCACCACGTACTCCTTATCTTTATGAAAAAGCGCTTTCGCGCGCACCGCCGTCTCGAGGTGGTGCGCATACTTCACGCCCCCTTCGGTATAGATATTCTCGAGCCCGAGCGCGGCCTCGGCCTTGTGGATGCCCGCTTCGGTTATCTGCACCGCCTTCTGCTTCTCGTCGACGGAATAGTCTTCGCCCTCCGTCATGCCCCGGACGATCTCCGCGAACCGCTCGTAAAACATCTGGGTATCCCCCGCGGGCCCCGAGATGATGAGCGGCGTGCGGGCTTCGTCGATGAGGATGGAGTCCACTTCGTCGATGATGGCGTAGTGGTGCCCGCGCTGCACGATCTGCGACGCGTCGTAGGCGGTGTTGTCGCGCAGGTAGTCGAAGCCGAGCTCGTTGTTGGTCACGTACGTGATGTCGGCGGCATACGCCTCCTTCTTCGACACCGGATGGAGATAGTCGTAGAACACCTTGAACGAACCCTCGGCATCGCGCTCGGCGTCTTCCCCGGAAGCGACGTGGGATGCGTCGTAGCGATAGGCACCGGCCGAAGTGACGACGCCGACCGTGAGTCCGAAATAGTCGTAGACCTGCCCCATCCACGTGCCGTCGCGGCGGGCGAGGTAGTCGTTCACCGTCACGACTTGCACTCCTTTTCCTGCGAGCGCATGGAACGTAGCCGGAAGCGTCGCGACGAGCGTTTTGCCTTCGCCGGTGCGCATCTCGGCAATTTTCCCTTGCAAGAGCGCGAGGCCTCCGATGAGCTGCACGTCGAAGTGCGGCTGGCGGAGCGTGCGGCGCGCCGCCTCGCGCACAAGCGCGAAGACGAGCGGAATGTCTGCTTCCGGAGTCGCCCCCGCCTCCTTCGCCCGCGCCCGCGCCTCAAGCATCCGTGCCCGCACCTCCGCATCCGAAAGACCCTGCAGCTCCGCTAGGTAACGATTCGCGGCAGTGACGACCGGCCCTGCGGCCTTAAGAAAGGCCGCAGATTGGTTCTTCGAGAAGAAGCGGGAGAGGCCGAACATTAGGGGAGAGTATAGCATTTTCGGCTTCCCGGCGCGCAGAAAAAGAATCCGCCCGCGCAAGCTATTACAAGGTTCGACCTTGTAAATTACAAGGTCGAACCTTGTAATAAAAAAGAAAAATCCTTGCGGATGCGCAAGGATTTTTCTTTTCCGCCCAAGGTATCGGGCGGAACACGACACTAACGGCGCTTCTTCGAAGCTTTGCGCTTCTTCGTCTTCTTTACCGCCTTCTTTGCGGCCTTACGCTTTTTTGCCATGGTGTGTTGCGCATTAAGAATGATGGCTGATATGTCGACCCGTCCGCGCGCGAAAGAATATTCCATGCGCAAACGTTTCTGCTTTACATTATCGCGCGTAAAACTTTCCCGCGCGCCGGAAAAAAGACGGAGTGTGGATAACCCGAACACTCAATGCCGAGTGTGCGGAATGACTATTGGAAATTTTTTGAAAATCATCGCGCACCGAATGTTTCCACTTCGCGTTCGA
Organism: Patescibacteria group bacterium; assembly: GCA_028866135.1. Taxonomy (GTDB): domain Bacteria; phylum Patescibacteriota; class Minisyncoccia; order Phycocordibacterales; family Phycocordibacteraceae; genus C7867-001. The sequence continues at coordinate 8,344 of JAGWIS010000022.1, read as the reverse complement.
TCGCGATGCCCGTCGCGCTCCGCACGAGCTCCGCCACTTCTTTCGCGAGCGCGTCGATATCTGCCGCGCGCGCTCCCGCGCGCGCGACGATGACAAGCGGATGCTTCTCATAAAGCCGCGCATTCCCTTTTGAAAATCCTTTGAGCGAGAGCGCGCGGTCGAGAAGCCATGCGAGCGATACCTTCACCGTCCCGTCGGGCTGGGGGAACTGCGGCATGCCGGGAAAGCGCTCCGCAAGCGCGCTCGCGAGCTCGCGGGAGATGACCGGATTCTTGAAAAACGAGCCGGCGCTCCCTTCTTCCGCCTGTTTCGGAAACTTCCGGGCGCGGATGGCGCGAACCGCTTTTGCAATATCGACGGGCGCCGTAAGAGACACCCCTTCTTCCTGCGCACGAAGCAGGTCGGGGTACGAAATGTTCGGCGAGGCATGCGTCGAAAGACGGAGCGCGACGCGCGTAACGATATGCGAACGATTGTTCTTGAAAAAACTGGTGCGGTATCCGAACGCGGCTTCGTCGCGCGCGATGCGCCGGGACGAACCGGTGGCGGCATCGACGGTGTCGGCGTACGCGAACACGCCCGCGAGCTCCGCGCCGTACGCGCCGATGTTCTGCACCGCGGCACCGCCGATCGTGCCGGGTATGCCTGCGAGATTCTCGATGCCGAAGAGGCCGCGAGACGTCGCGGTGTCGACGACAGTCTCCCACGACGCCCCGGCGCCGGCGACGAGGAGCGTTTCGGCGCCGCCTTCCTCACACGCTATATCGCGCATCATCACCTTCACGACGACCCCGTCGACTCCCGCGTCGGGCACGAGGAGGTTGCTTCCGCCTCCGAGAGGAAGCACGGGGAGCCCGCATTCGCGCGCACGCGCTATCGCGGCCTTCACATCTTCTTCGGAATGCGCCTCGATGAAAAAACGCGCCTTCCCTCCCACGCCGAGTGTCGTGAGGGGCGCGAGAGGGACGTGCTCTCCAAACTTCATCCCGTTAGAAATTAATTTTATAACCGCCTCCTTTCATTGTGGTTGTATCCTGTTTTTGTTTTTGTCGTTATTTCTAACGGGATTCATTGCCCGGCCGCCTTTCCTTCTATCTGCGTGATGGCCGACGCGGCGGCGTCTGCCGCTGCCGGGTAGAGGGAAGCTGCTTTATTGAGCGTTTCGATCGCGCCCGTCCTGTCGCCCGACGCGTAATACGCCGCCGCAAGCGAGAACCAGGTCTGCGGGCTCGCTTCAGGCTTTTCTGCACGGTACTTCCACAAAGCGATGAGTCGCGGCCAGTTCTGGGTGCGGTAGTACGCGGTCGCGAGAATGTCGCTGTCGACGGATGTCGAGCCGTACGCGGCGATCAGAATTTTATCGGCCGCCGCGCTATCGCCGATGGCGAATTCGCCCGCCGCCGCGTATGCGGCGAGATCCGGGAACTCCGGGCCGAGCGCGTAGGCCGTGGCGAATGATTTCTGCGCCGTCCGCACGTCGCCGAGGTCCCACGCGACCACCCCCTCCTCTATATAAATGGATTCCTTCCCGGGCGAGAGGGCTGCGGCCTTCTGGATCTCCTTGAGCGCGTCGGCAGGGTCGCCCGCGACGCGGTAAGCGTACGAAAGCTGGAGACGCTCACGAGCATCGAGCGGATAGGCGGCGACCTGTTTGCGCATCTCATCCACAGCAAGCGATGCCGCCTGCTGCTTCTCGGCAGGCGTCGCTTGCGAGCTTGAGACGACCGTCGCCGCGAGGCTCACGAGCTGCTCGCGGATCTCCTGCGCGGCAAAAGCCGGATGCTCAACGAGATCCCGGAACACGCGGATGTTCTCTCCGGGACCGAGCTGGGACGGCGAGATCGCGACGATGAGCTCGGATGCCGCATTCATGCCAGGAACATTCACAAACCACACTACTACGCCGGCGGCGATGACCGCGACGGGGAGCAGGTACGTGATGCCGTCGACGGGAGAGAACTCCGGAGCCTCGTCGAGCCGGCGCACGGGGCGCGCGGTCTGCGAGTCGATGAGCGCGAGAAGAGCGAAGAAGTATACGTAGGAGTAGAGGTTGTCGAAGACGAAGAGGTTGTGAATGGCGTATCCGAGGAATGCAGCGGAAAGCAGAATGCGCTCGGGACGAGAAAGCTCGGATCTCCTCCACAAGAGGACAAGGGCGGAACCGAAGAGCGAAAGGTAGAGAAGGAATGCCGGAACGCCTCCTGCCGTCAGCCAGTCGATGAAAGCGTTATGCGCGCGGTCGAACCACGGCTCCTGCGCGTAGAGGGACGGGTCGTAATACTTATTGAAAACGTAATTGAAGCCTTCCTGTCCCCAGCCGGTGAGCGGGCGCTCGGCGACCCCCTGGAGCGCCATGTGCCAGATGGTGAAGCGCGTCTGCCCATCGGCGGGCGAGATTGAAGCGATCCGCTGCAACACGTGATTGCCCTGCACGAAACCGGAATCGCGCGCGAGGTAAAAGCCGCCGGCGATGACGAGAATGAGCGCAAACGCGCCGGCCGCCGCGCGGCGCGCGCCCTTGCCGGCGGTCAGCGCGGAGAGGAGGGCGGCAAGCGCGAGCGCCGCGACGAGGCCGAGGACCGTACCGCGCGTCTCGGTGAAGAAGATGAGCACGCCTTCGAGGGCGGCAAGCGCGATCAGGAGCCACTTAAGCCACGAACGATCCTCCGTGAGCGCGAGCCAGAGCGCGATGAACACGTTCCAGAGGAAGTAGATCGCGAGGTACGCGGAGTTGCCGAGCGAGGCGTCAATGCGGGTCGAGCCCTGGTGTATCGCGTACACGCCCGCGAGCTGCATGAGCGCGTACCCGCAGATGACCGCCGACACGCCAAGCGATGCGAGGAACCACGCGCGCCACTTCTTTTCCGCACGCAGCACGGCGCTCGCGGCGAAGAAGAAGCCGAGCAGGTGGATGAGGAGCACCCATCCCTCCATGCGCTCGAAGTTGCTCCAGAACGCTTTCGCCGCATTGACGGCGAGCGCGTCCGCGACGAACATCCACGCGACGAACGCAATCGCCGCCCAGCCGACGAGCGAGATGCGCGGCCGGTATTCCCTGTCGAGGCAGGCGAGTACTACCCACGCCGCAACCGCTATCTCGACCAGGATACGGAAGAAGAACGCTTTGCCGGTGATGAAAGGAAAGAAGAACGAGTTCGTGACGACGAGCGGCGTAAGCGGAATGAGGAACAGGGCTCCGAGCGCCACCCATCGCGCGATCTGTTGTGCGGCGCCGTCGCTCTTCTGCATGATGCAGGGAACTATACCATGCGCATGCCCCGAAACGCGAAAGCCCCCTCCGGGGGCTTTCGCGTTTCGGGGACAGAACGGCCTACGCTTTAAAACCGCCAGCTGAAGAGACCCCACGCCGTCTGCTCTTTCTGCGCGAGATCCTCGAGGCGCGTCTGCGCATCCTGTATCGCCGTTATCTGCGCTTGCAAGGTCGCTTTGATGTCGGCCGGAACGTTCGCCGCTCCGAGGAGCTTCGTGAGCGTGTCAATGCGCTCTTGATTCTGCGCGACTTCCTGGGAAATGACATCGGCCGCCGCGCTGTCGCCGCCGAAGAGGAGCCGGGTGAAGAACCCGCGGGCCTGTATCTGCGCCTCCGCGCTCGTCGTCGTCGCGACCGAATCGTTCACCTCTTTCGCAATCTGCGACACTTCAGGCCCGATGCCGCCGAGGAGATTCTTCGAGGAGAGGAAGCTGCGGACCGCGAGACGCACCGGATTCGCGTTCTCCACGATGCTCCGGTCCGCGGGCGTCGTGCTCGCCACCTCCTGCTCAAGCTCGTGCTTGCGCGCTTCGATCTTCCGCTTCAGATCCTCGAAAGAAGTCGCCGGATTGCCTTCGCTCTCGAGGTCGAGATGGATTTCCCCCTGATCCTCCCCTACCCCCTGAGTATTCTGGTCGTTCGACATTTCCTCATTGCCCGACTGGTTGTCCGAACTGGTCGCTTCGAACTGGTGCCCGGATTCGCCGCGCTTCACTTCCTGCTGCCTCTGCCGGTCTCCGGAAGATCGCTCGCCCTCGCCGCGGCCCACGGAAGAGTCCGTCTGGGCCTGAATGCCTTGCGTTTGCGCGGTCATCTGCACGCCCGCATTCCCTTGACCTTCATCGCCGCCTTCGGCAAATGCCGCTGAAGGCAGGGCGCTCATGGCAAGCGCGAGTGCGAATGTCCCTGCTGCATACACGTATTTTTTCATGATCATTGGTTATGACATTAAAGGGCTCTCCCCGAAAGAGGATGCCTCCATGCTATCACGACCGCTGCATCTTGTAGAAATAGGACTGGCGATTCTCGAGCAGCTCCCGCGGCGTCCCGCGCTCGACGATACGTCCGCGGCTAAGGACGAGGATGACGTCGGCTTCGGCGACCGTCGACGGGCGGTGCGCGATGATGAAGACGGTCACTTCCCCGTGCAGTCCACGGATCGACTCGTGGATGAGCTTTTCCGACTCGTGATCGAGCGCGCTCGTGGCTTCGTCGAGGATGAGAAGCGCCGGGCGGCCCGCGAGCGCGCGGGCGAGCGCGATGCGCTGCCGCTGCCCTCCCGAGAGCATGACGCCGCGGTCGCCCGTCGTCGTCCTGAACCCTTCGGGCAGGCCCCGGATGAAGTCATAGATATTCGCCTGCTTCGCGGCGGTCTCGATGTCACCCTCGGTGAGCGCCTGATTATAAAAGCGGATGTTCTCCTCGATAGTGCCGTTCAGAAGGAATACGTCCTGCGACACGTATCCGATGTGTTTCCGCCATGCCTCAAGAGAGACCGCAGCACTCGGGACTCCGTCCAAAAATAATTCTCCTTCGCCGGGCTTGAAGAGCCGCAGAAGGAGGTCGGCGACCGAGGTTTTCCCCGCACCCGAGGGTCCGACGAGCCCGACCGTCTCTCCCGCCCGTATCGAGAAATCGACGCCGTCGAGAATCCGCCTGCCTTCGTCATACGCGAAAGACACGTCCCTGAAAGCGAGCTCCTTCGTAAAGATAAACGGGGCGTCTCCGGCGTTGGACTCGCGGTGCGCGTCCATCGCGCGCTTAAACACCTCGATGTTCTGCGCATACGGCAAAAGAGCGCCGACCGTCTGCAAGGCATTCTGCCCCGACTCGAGGTAGGCGAATATCTTCTGTATCAAGTATAAGGACGCCGCAAACGAGATGATGCTGAAACCGGGCGCATGATAAGTCAAGAGAAACAGCAGCGCGACAAGAACGATGGAGAACGGCTGAAAGAAGCTCGTGCTCAATGTGCCGACGAATGACTGGCGAATGGAGAGGTCGCGCAAGAGGTGGATGTGCGTCACGCCGTTTTTGATGGCGGTACGCTCCACGCCGGCGGCCTTGATGGATTTCATCCCGATGATGTGCTCGGAGAGAAACTGGGCGAATTGTTTCTCAACGCCGGCTGTCTCAAGCCCGATGCGCTGTGTCCGGCGCAACAGGGGCCACAGGATGAACAGGAGGAGGGCTCCTCCGCCCATCGCGTAGAGCGTCATGAGGGTAGAAATATTGATGGCCACGAGAAAATACATGAGAAAGCCGCTGAAGGACTGAATAATCTGCACCATGCCTCCGAGGAGCGCGCCGGACTGCTGCACGTCGCGCACCAGGGTGTTGTGCATTGTGCCGATCTTTTGCTTCAGCGAGAACGACCACGAGGAGAGGAGCGCGCGGCGCATGACGTCCTCGCTTTCCTTGCTCAAGAAATCAGCGTTGATCCAGCCGCGGATGTAGCCGAAAACGACGACTGACACCGATCGTATGACGAACAAGCCGAGAATGAATGCGAGCAAATAGCGGAAGCTGAACGGAACGTGGAGAAACATGAACACGCTCTTGATGGCCCCGGTGATGAGATCGGTCGTAGCGCCGCCGCCGCCCATAAAAAACGATATGAGCGGGACGGCCGCGCTGATGCCAATGCCCTCAAGAAGAGGGCTCAGGAAAGCGAACACCAAAAGTCCGGCGACATGCCAACGGTATCGACCAAAGGCCTTCCAGAGCACTCCCATATTGTCTTTCATATATCAGTATCCACTATAACCCGCGCGAACCGCCGAAAGATGTCGTCGGTCCGACATGGAGCACGACGGGAGCGGGGAGCGACAGGCGCTCGAGCTGGGCCGCGGAGCGGGTATTCTTGGATTCCAGATTGCGCACGAACCGCTCATGCCGCTTTACGTTCCATCCGTGCCTATTGTGGACGAGATCTCCCTCCCCCGGCGCCACCAATTTCGCAACCGCTCGCTCCGGCCACAGCACCTGCTGCGCGGCGATGGTGCCCATTTCTTCCATGCCCGCATTATCAGGGTCCGTAAAGGAGTCGGCGGTAAGGACGAATCCGGTATGTATGAGGTGCTCGATAGACCAGAGCGCGCAGGTATTCCAGGGAATCTGGAGGCCGCTCGCCTTTTCGACCAAGACGCGCTCTCCGGGCGACGCCTTGAAGTCATGCACGTCAAGCCGGGCGCCAACCACAAGCGTCTGCTCATCAAGATGCGAATGAAGCAAGGATACGAGCGATTCCTTGACCGGATATTCGGTGCTTGCAAACAGCAAGTGCGTCGCCCGCTCGGCGCTCTTGATGAGAAGCGCGTTCGGAGCCTGAACTACCTTCCCCCATGGCGTGACGGGAAACGCGACTACGCCCGGATAGTGTTCTTGCAGGAATGCCTGGCTTCCCGAAACGTCGGCTTCACCATTGATCGCAACGAACACGTTTTCCGCCGGGACGATCGCAAGCGCGGCGTCGACCCATGTGGCGAGGCGTCGCACATCGTCCTTCGAGAGTCCGTAGAAGCGCGTCGCGATGCCGAATGTCTTATGCATACGTGCCCGCCCTATCGCAGAGGATACGCGTTGAGAGTGAAGCCGGCCTCGAAGTCAATGACCGCACCGGTAACCCAGGGAGCCGTTCCGCTGCCGAGGGAGACGATGTAGTTCGCCACGGCTTCGGGGGGTATGAGTTCGTGTTGCGGCAGACGCCTTTTCGTCGCTTCGAGGATGGCCGGATTTGCTTTCGTCGTTTTCATAAGCTTATTGAGCGGGCCAAGCCGGATGGCATGAGTAGAGATGCCGTGCTCTCCCCATTCGACCGCGAGCTGTTTGATGAGGCCTTCCAGCGCGGCTTTCGAAGTGCTGTAGGCCGCGCGGTTCGGATAGGGAAAAGCGGAATTCATCGATGAAATGGCGACGAGCGTTCCTCGCGCGGCCTTCAATCCCGGAAATGCGGCGCGCGCAAAAAGGAACGCCCCGCGCACATTGATGCTCATCACCTCGTCCCACTCTTCCTCGGTCAATTCGTGAACCGGCTTGACGAGATTTATGCCGGCCGCATATACCGCCATGTCGATGCGCGACGGGAGGCTCGCGTACGAAGCGGCCAGCGTCGCATCAGGATGGTGAGCGCCGACCCATGTTCGATCGACTTCGTACCCTGCCCTTTCCAGAGCCTCCACGATCGCTGAACCGAGATTTCCCGTGGCTCCAATGACGACCGCTGTTTTTTTGGCGTTCATACCTATGCTCACTTTACTTTTTCCCACGCCTTTTTCTTGGCGAGGTAGGCCCATACGTACGAGACATGCACCCCGGGTTCGCCGACGACCGGATGGTACCCCATCGGAACCGTGCCGAACGTATGATCCTTTATCGGCCACACGGCATCGACCGGCGCGTTGTCGAACCACACGCCCTTCCCCACCTGGATGCCGGATTTGTTGCTGCCGTCGAGCACGTAGAAAAAGACTTCCTCGAACCCCGGTTCGGTGTGAAGTTCGAAGTCATGGGGCAAGCTCGACCAGGTACCTTTCCCGCGGTGAATCGTAATGCCGAGACGCATCGTGGGCGCGGGCCCGCCGGGCATGAGATAGTGATAGACGTCGCGCTCTGCATTCCCCTCGCCCACCACGATCGCATGCGCATCCTTCGCCTCGACGATGACGGGTGCCGAGCCCTCGCGAGTGAAGACGACTTTGCCGATGGTACCGTCCGCGATATGCACTTCGGCTCGCTCGCCGGGAGTTTCAAATACGAGCGTTTCATTTTCTCCCGTCGCTTTGAGCGTGTCGAGTCGCTTTTCGTTAGACCATGCGTATGCCATATCGGTTGAGGATATCACGGGCCGCTACTTCCCTTCCATCCACCGGAACGCGGGGTCCGTGTTCCAGACGTAGGTCCGCGCGTCACCGGCGAGCATCCACAGATAATAGAGCCGATGCCCGGGCATGTTCGCGACCGGATGATAGCCGGCGGGGATGCGGGTTACGTCGCCGTCCTTTATCACATACGCCTCGTCAAACGATCGGTCGCCGGCATACAGGCGCTGAAAGCCGAAGCCGGTCGCCGGTT
>JAGWIS010000021.1 GCA_028866135.1 Patescibacteria group bacterium | reverse complement strand
CATAATAAAGAACCCTGGGCTCACGCCACAGGGTATTCTCTTCAGTCAAACAGCGAAGCTGTTTGACCCGCATCCAATTCGCCTTGCTTTGCAATATAACGCTTGATGGTGTCGGTGGTAACTCCAACGGTGGAGACGAAATAGCCTTCCGACCAAATTCCATCGACGCCCCAGTAGTGCTTCTTGAGTATGGGAAACTGGTCTTTAATTTTTCTGGCTGTGTTGGTCTTCACGAGGCGAACCACGGATCCGACAGTCATCTGGGGCGGTATGGAGATGAGGAGATGGATGTGGTCTTTGTCGTGGTTCGCCTCTTTGATGTACAGCTTTGGATAGTGTTTTGTGACTTCAATCAGTTTCCCATAGAGGTACTTCCAGAGTTCTGGGGTGATAACGGGGTGTCGATATTTGGTCGGAAATACGATGTGATAGTCGCAGAGGTATACACAGTGATTATCCCTTCGGTACGATTGTTTGTTTGCCATCCGTTCATGGTATATGGGCGAAGGCAAATTGGATACGGAAACTCACTCCATCCCCGGGCTCACGCCACACGGGGTATTTGTGTGGAATAAAAACGAGAGCTTGTCGAAAACAACGCAAGAAAATTGCGCGTCTTCTCAAGGTCGATATATAGCTTCTCATCAACCGCGAGAGCTACGTGCTCGTGCGTCTGACGATCCTCATCAAACCAGTAATTAACATTACCGAAATCTATAAACGAGAGAATCGTACCGAACTCGCCCGTAATACCGAGCTCTTCTTGGACATACTGTTTCTTAAAATCCTGCAAATCCATGAGGTGATTTTAGCACGCACAATCCCAACACATTCCAAATCTAAGCCGGGCTCGAAAATGCTTCGTGAAAGATGGGTTGCTTGAGGGTTTTGAGGTCGACGGATTGCGGGAGTTGAGACTCGCGCAAGGCGCAAACCTTCTCCGAGAGCGCATCAGGCTTCTTCAGGATCTCCTTCGCTTTACGAGCTGCCGGACTTGGACCGCGAGTACGCCTTTCTCCCGCGACTCTCGCCTCACCAGTTCGGCGAGGCCTGGGCACCGCCTCGCGGTTTTGCTTGCCAGCAAAACCGCTCCGGCGTTCGAATCCAAGCCGCGGGCAAAGCAGTTTGCCCGCTTCTGGCAGCAAAATGTGCTGCGCACTTTTTGCTGGGAGGCTAGGAATCGGACCTAGATTGAGAGATTCAAAGTCTCCCGTCCTACCATTAGACGACCTCCCAATTTCAGCAATAACCGCACTTTTGTACTCTAGCACTCCGGAGTTCGCATAAAAAGTTTCAGCGGCAAGGCACGGGAAAGCAATTTCTAGAGGCGTACTCAGACGTACGGCGAAAGAAATTGCTGGGGCCCGTAACGCAGCAGATGAGCTTTTTAGGCGGACTCCGCCGGAAAGAGTTCGAGGACGGCAAGTTCAAGCGGAAGCGCCGGAATAGGTGCGTAGCGAATGCGCTCGGCGGCGTTCAGGAATGCGAGCATAGCCGCGTGATTGATGTGGGACATAGTATGTCCCACATCAAGTTTGGCGTGCTTTTCGAGAGCTGCGAATTCGTCCGCGCCGAGCTCGCTTTGGAGCGAGGCGCGGAGGTCGGGCGCGTAGCGGATGAGGAGCGTAGCGCGAAGCGCCTCAAGCACGAGCTCGAGGAAAAGCTTCATGTCGGCTCCGGCCTTTGCGGCTTTCTCTATCGCAGCGAGCGCCGCGCCGCGCTCGCCGCCTGCGAGCGCGGCTATGAGCGCGTGCACCTGCTCGCGGCGCGGCGCGCCGGTCGCAGCCTCCACCTCCTCCCGCGCGAGCTTCTTGTCGGACGAAGCGGCAAACACCTTCTGCAAGACCGAAAGCGCGTCGCGATACGAGCCCTCGGCGAGCATCGCGATGAGCTCCGCGGCATCCGGCGCGAGCGTGTACCCTTCCTTTTTTGCGACCGCGGCGACCATTCTAGCGAGCACGGCACGCGTCGGCTTCTTAAACTCGAACACCTGGCAGCGCGATTGCACCGTCTCGGGGACTTTCTCGAGCTCGGTCGTCGCCAAAATAAATACCGCGTGGGCGGGCGGCTCCTCGAGCGTTTTCAAAAACGCATTCCATGCGCCCTTCGAGAGCATGTGCACTTCGTCGAGGATGTACACCTTGTAGGGCGAGGCGAACGGGAGCGTGTACACGCCCTCCGTGAGCGTGCGGATATCTTCGACGCTGTTGTTGCTCGCGGCGTCTATCTCATACAAATCGTTTTCCGTGCAGCCGATAGCGCTCGCAAAGATGCGCGCGACCGACGTCTTCCCGAGGCCCCTGCTCCCGGCAAACAGGTATGCGTGACCGATCTTCTTCGACTTGGCCGCCTCCTCAAGCGGCTTCGTGACCTGCTCCTGCCCCACCACGTCCGCAAAGGCAGCGGGGCGATGGATGCGGTAGAGAGACTGATGCGCCATGGTGCCCCGAGTATACCCCGTAGTGAAGCGAAGCTCTACTACAGGGCAAGGTCAATCGCCCAAAAATGATGACGGCCGACTGGTTTTACCCAGTCGGCCGTAAACTGAAAGATCACCATAAGGTGATTTGGGATCCGGGCTTCATGAAAGCCGGATTCTTCGGAGAAAGGAGGGGTGAGTGGCGAGACCATTCATTGAGAATCGCCCGGATTGCGGCCTGGGCAGCGCTGATTTCCTGTTCGATTTGCGTGATCTCTCCGGGATGCTTCTGGAGAGTTCGCGGAAACCCCAGGAAAGTCAGTTGGACCTCTTTCCCCCGGGTGCCCTTGATAAGCTTCTTTCGCTTTTCGCAAAGCGCACTGAACCGGCAGTTGCGGGCGAGCCGAATATGGGGAAGATTTCCGAATCGGAGCGGTTCTGCTCTCGCATTCTCTGCAGATCGTTGCTTCGAAAGTTGCATGAGTCCCCCCTTCCGTTGAAAGACCAGGAAAACGTCTGAGCAAAGTGTACTCGCCCTACGCAACATCGGCAATGAGAAAATCGAGACTGGTTGTGAAAAAATTAGCGGCCGACTGGTTTTACCCAGTCGGCCGTCTCCGCTCGTCATTGAGCGGCTTGCATTTGAGAAACCTCGTCGAGGATCTTTTGAGCCGTGCTCACCGCGCCCGCTCCTTGCAGCGAGGCAATCTGCTCCTCGACACTCGCGAGTCTGCTTGAAAGCCGGGCATCCTCCTCTCTGGTCCATCGGGGCTTCCGGCGGGAACCACTTTTCGGATTCCGGAGGATCCAGAGTCGATCCGATAGCTCATTCTTTTCCCGTTCGAGCCTTTGGAGCAGGGTCTCGGTCTCGGGTTCAGGAGAAGGGCTTGTCAACTCTGGCGGCTCTTCCTTGTAGTACTGCCGCCGGTCCCTTGCCGCCTTCCCGACCTTGACGCAAGAGCCGATCGCAAATCTGTCGGTCGCCGCGACCGAATAGAGCCAGCCCGATGTTTTCTCCCACCGACTGCTACTGAACGGAGGGCACTCCTTGCCTCGCCCGTCTCCTTCGTAGGGCCAGAAACGTTCGACCGCCTCCTCGACCGTCTGTGCGTCGATGGAACGGATGATGGCAAAGAACTTGTCATCCGGAAAACCGAGATGCTCGACACACCGGTACAACACGAACCAACCCGGTGAATCCTTTTTCTTCTCTTTGCTCAGTCTCAGCAAGGCAACGTAACGCACGACTCCTTTTCCTCTGATTACCGTGCGGTGGATGGCCCAAGCATATGTGGCCACGCGAACCTCCTCTCTGTAAAAGGTTCAATAAGAATCTGAGAAAAGCTTACGCCTGCACGGGGTGTTTGGCAATAATTGCCGCAAGCGCAGCGGCATCTTCAGCGGTCATTAGTTCTGCACGAAGCTCCGCCGCGCCGTCGAAGCCGGTGACGAACGCTTTGATGTGCTTCTTGAGTATGGAGAAATTCTTCTGCGGCCTGAGCTTCTCGAAATCCTGTGCGAGCTCGACGAGCGCCGCGAGCTTCTCTGCGAGCGGCGTGTCCTCGCTTTTCTTCCCTGCGAAGACCCAGGGGTTGCCAAACATCGCCCGACCGAGCATCGCGCCCTCGCAGCTGGACTCCGCGATTTTTGCGCGGGCGTCGTCGAGATCCTGCACATCGCCGTTGCCAATCAAGAGCACGTTTGGATTTACACGGTTCCTAATTTCCACCGCTTTGTTCATGTGCTCCCACGCAGCAGGCACGAGCGACATTTCTTTCCGCGTGCGCAAGTGAAGCGTGATGGCGGAGGGATTCGCCTCAAGAAGCGCGGTGAGCCACTCATCGAGGGACTCTTTGTTGTAGCCGATACGCGTCTTCACCGACACCGGCAAGCTGCTCGCTCCCTGCGCGGCGCGGATGAGCCGAACGGCAAGCTTCGGATTCTTCACAAGCGCGGCGCCTGCGCCCTGCTTCTCCACTGCGCGATCCGGGCAGCCCATGTTGATATCGACACCGTCGAATCCTAAATCCGCGACGAGCTTTGCTGCGTACGCGATCATCTCCGGCTTGCTCGAGAATATCTGCGCGACTATCGGATGCTCATTCTCACTCTTTGCGAGAATCCCCAAGAGCGGATTCTCGTCGTCCCTAAACGCGCCGCCCACTGGCGCGTCGGGCGATCCGGCTTCGCCGGATTTAGCCTGCATCTTCTTGATCTCTCGGGTGTGGTACAGCCCATCCGCTGAGACGAACTCCGTCCAGAAGACGTTGGGTGCGCCGCGCTTCGCGACGAGCTGCCGGAATGCAGCGTCGGTCACATCCTTCATTGGCGCCATGACGAAAAAAGGCTTCGGCAAACGATTCCAGAACGACATGCTCGCACACTAGAACCTGTCTCGAAAATAATCAATGATAAATGCATGGCCGCTGCGACTCGGATTCTCCGGCTACAAGCGGCAACGGCTCGTCCTCGGCGTATCTTGATACGCCTCCGACTCCGCCGACGGCTTTCGCTCGGAGAATCCGGGTCTCGCTAGGCCATTATTTTCGAGACAGGTTCTCGCACTATTTCTTTTTCAGATATACGTTCCCGGCAAAGCGCAAATCGACGTACTCGAGAGAGCCGTCTGAGATATTCAAATTGGCGCGCGCGGAGGTGAGCGCTGTGTATGCTTCCTGCTCGTGGCCGAGCACGTAGGTGAGGCGCGTGCCGCTCTCGAAATAATCATCGACTTCATCCCCGCGCATCACGATTGAGGAAACCGGCGAGCCAAACGTCGCAAGCTGGCGCGCGAAATCGAAAGCGGTCGGAAGCAAGCTCGCGTGGGCGATGGTGGCGCGCAGCGGCTCTTCCGTAGCGCCTTCAAGAGGCGCGTAGAGCGTGAAGGTATTTATAGTCTGCGTCGTCGTTCCCGCAGCGGCAAAGACGAAGCCGTTTGCATCGAAGACGTAGCAGTAGGCATCGACCCCGGGCGTCGGAGCTCGCCCCGTTAGAGACAAGGCATCGGAGATGCCTGGCCTGGCTTGTGCAGGCGTCTCTAATGGGGAGAGGCCGCACCACTCTGCAATGGGGACGCGATTGTCTATTTTGATTGTGATGGAAGAAAGGCCGGTACGAGGAATTGAGATGGCGGCGAAGTCCGGGTGAGCGGCGAGGATGTCGGCGCGGATGCGCGATGCGGGGAAAAAGAGAATGGAGTCGCGCGGGATGATGCCGAAATACGCTCCTTGCATGTCTTCTTTCGCGACGTCTGCAAGCGAAGCATCCGCGCCGACCACTCCGACGCTCGAAATACGAACGAAGGGCTGCCAAAGCCCATACACAGCCGCCCAAAGCAAAAGAGCGAGGAGGAGGACACAGGCGATGACGAGACGCAGGCGCCGCTTGCGGCGCCGCGAGGCGAGGCGATCGCTACCTTGCAGCGCCGATGATGCTCTTCCCCACATACGGCACGAGTGCTTCAGGCACTTTGATCGTGCCGTCCGGCTGCTGATAGTTCTCAACGATAGAGACAAGAATGCGCGGGGTCGGAATCGCGGTGGAATTCAGAGAGTGCGGGAAACGCATCGTTCCCTCGGCATCGCGATAACGGATATTGAGGCGTCGTGTCTGGAAATCGTGGAAGTAAGACGCGGAACTTATCTCCCGATAGGTGTTCTCTCCTGGCACCCAGAGCTCAATGTCGTATTTCTTCACCTGCCCGAGCCCGAGATCTCCGCCGCAATTGACGACCGTATGGTAGGGAATCTTTAAAAGCTCGATGAATTCTTCGGTGTTGCGGTTGAGCCATTCGTGGAGACGCACCGACTCGTCATGCTCGGCTCGACAGAGGATGACCTGCTCCCATTTGAAAAATTCATGCACGCGAATGAGACCGTTTACATCTTTCCCGTGCGCGCCCGCTTCGCGGCGGAAGCACGGAGAAAAAGCGAGAAACTGCATCGGCTGCGCGGAAAGATCGACCGTCTCATTCATGTAGTAGCCCATCGTCGCGACTTCTCCGGTGCCCGCGAGGTACTCGCCGTCTTGCGTCTTGTAGAGATCCTCTTCTCCTTGCGGCAGATAGCCGGTGCCCATGAAGGACTCGCGGCGCACGAGTGATGGCACGCTGAGCGGCACGAGCCCTTTTGCGGAGAAATGCTTCAGTGCCAGCTGCCAGACGGCGTTCATGAGCAACACGCCGTCGCCTTTGAGGAAGTAGCCGCGAAAGCCGGCGACTTTTGCGCCGCGCTCGAAGTCGGCGATGCCAAGCGTGGTCATGAGCTCGACGTGGCCTTTCGCTGTAAACGCAAAAGTCGCCGGCTCTCCCCACTTCTTCACTTCGAGATTATCGGCGTCGCTTGCGCCATCCGGCACCGACATGTCCGGGATGTTTGGCACCGTGAGCATGAGCTTCTGCCACTCGGCCATGACCGCTTTCAGTTTCTCTTCGCTCTCGGCCATGCCGTTCTTCAGATGCCGCATGGCTTCGAGCAATTTCTCCCGCTCGGGGCCGGTTGCGCGCTGGATTTCGTTGCTTCGGCGATTCTGCTCCGCGCGCTTTGCTTCAATCTCCTGTTTCAGGGATTTCCGCTCATCATCTACGGCGATCAGGCGGTCAATATCCGCATCGATGCGTTTCTTCGCGGCGCCCGCCTTCACGATGTCGGCATTTTCCCGAATAAAATGTATGTCGAGCATGTCCGTTTAGTATACCCCATGAGATAACGCTTTTGCCACGCGCTGCTGCATTTAACATATGTTTTTCAATATCTAAAAATATACGACTCAACAAAAGGAAATATCTCACGGGGTATACTGCACCGATGGACATTCGGGAATTGAAACGCACAGAGTGGCCGCGCCAGCTCCTTGAAATACCGCAGGTGCCCGAACGGTTGTGGATTCGCGGCAGCTTGCCTCCTGCGGGGACGAAATTCTTGGCGGTCGTGGGCAGCAGAGCGATGACGCGTTACGGGCAAGAGGCGTGCGAAAAGCTCATCGGCGGGCTTGCGGGCTACCCCGTCTCCATCGTGAGCGGGCTCGCGCTCGGCGTCGACGCATGCGCCCACAAAGCGGCGCTTGCTGCGGGACTCCACACCGTAGCGATGCCCGGCTCCGGACTTGATGATTCGGTCATCGGCCCTCGAGCGAATTTGGGTCTTGCGAAGGACATCGTTGCAAAAGGCGGGGCGCTCATCTCCGAACACGAGCCGCGCTACATCGCGCACCCTTACGACTTCCCTTCGAGAAATCGCCTTATGGTCGGCATGAGCGATGCGGTGCTCGTGATCGAAGCGGGCCCGAAATCCGGCACGCTCATCACCGCGCGGCTCGCGAGCGAATACAATCGCGACTTGCTCTGCATCCCGCATCGCATTGGCGATCCGCACGCTTTCGGCCCGCACCTCTTCATACGCCTCGGTGCGGCGCTCGTTTCCGAGCCGCTCCACATCTTGGAGGCGCTCGGGATACCGCCGCGCGAAGCAGCTTCGCGCGGCGGGGCGCCGGAAGATCTGGAGGACATCGAATTTGAAATATGGAGTATGCTTGAAGAGCCGAAGACTCGGGACGAAATTCTCCGCGGCGGCACAGCCGCCGCGGGCGATCTCCTCGCCGCGCTCGTCGCCCTTGAGCTTCGCGGCCTTATCAAAGAAGAATTCGGCACGTGGCATAAATTATGAAAATCTATTCTTGGAACATGCTCTTTCGCAATAAAGAGCTTGATCGCGCCTTCGATTTCATTTCGGAAGCCGACTTCGACGTCTTCTGCTTGCAGGAAGTGCCTGAGGGATTCCTGCGCCGGCTTCAGAAGCTTCCCTACTTCATGGCCTACCGGATCGACGTGGAGCGAATCATTGATAACGATGTACTGCCGATTTACGTCGTCATCCTTTCAAAACACCCTATCGCCGCGCAGGGCGAGATACCCCTTCCCGACTATCAAGAGCTCCTGCCGATGCGCACGCGGGCGTTCGTGCGTCTCATGAGGCCGTTCGGTTTCGCAAAGATTCGCAATCGCGGTGCGATTTATGCCGACATCCGCGTCCCGAGCGTTCCGCGCACGGTCCGCGTCTTCAATCTCCACCTCATCCTCGCCCGCCCCGAGTGGCGCCTGAAAGAATTCGAGACGGCAATGGCCGAGCACGACCCCGCCCGCCCGACAATCGTCTGCGGTGATTTCAACACCCTTGAGTCCGCCCATATTTCTGGACTGAACTGGATGCTCGGCGGGCGGGCGCATGAGGCGTTCCTGTATACGAGAGAACGCACGCAGATGGAAGAGCGCTTCGTTGCGCACGAGCTCCAGAACGTGCTGCGCGACAACGTCACGCATCCGATCTCTCAATCGCAGCTCGATCACATCCTGGTTTCCCATTCATTCTCAATACAGGAAGCGTCCGTCGTCCCTGATCGTATCGGCTCCGATCATCATCCGATCCGCGCAGAAATCGCCTAGCCGGACTTGCCCGCACACTTAGCTTGCCATTGTGCCGTGCGTTGTTTCGAAAATATGGTTTCCAAAGCGGAACGGAGCGACACATGTGAAGGCTGGGAGTGACGTCCGTCGGCACTAAAACAACGATGGCAAATTAAGTGTTCGGGCTTGACCATATATAGGTATGCGCGTTATGAGTGAGTGAGTGTCTAAACGATTACTCATCGTAGAGTCCCCTACCAAAGCGAGGACAATTGGGAATTACCTGGGCAAGGAGTACACCGTCCTTGCGTCGGTCGGCCACGTGCGCGACCTTCCCAAATCAAATAAGGATGCCGTCGATATCGAGGGCGGGTTCATCCCGCGCTACGTCATCCCCGCCGAGAAGCGCGAGGTGATAGAAAAAATCCAACACGCCGCGACAAAGGCCGACGAGATTTATCTGGCAACCGACCCCGACCGCGAGGGCGAAGCAATCGCCTGGCACATTAAAGAAGTCGCGGAGCTGAAGAAGCCCAAGCGTGTCGTCTTCCACGAGATCACCAAAGCCGCTATCGAAGAGGCGCTCGCCCACCCACGCACGATCGATGAGCACTTGCGGCAAGCGCAAGAAGCGCGGCGCGTCCTCGACCGCATCGTCGGCTACGATCTCTCCGGACTCATTTGGAAAAAGGTGCGCTACGGCCTCTCGGCCGGGCGCGTGCAATCACCGGCGCTCCGGATTCTCGCGGAGCGCGAGCGCGAGATTAAATCTTTCATACCCGTCACGTATTTCGTGCTTTCGGCGCTTTTCAAATCGAAAACAGGCGACATAAAAACCGTCTGCGCCGAAGAACCGGCTACAAAAGAAGAAGCAGATCGGATCGTCGAAGCCGGCAGGACCGCAGCGTGGACCGTCGCGTCCGTCACCGAAAAAGCCGAGGAGCGCAATCCCCGCCCGCCCTTCACCACCTCGACCTTGCAGCAGACGGCCTCGACACGGCTTGGCTTCGCCCCTTCGCGCACGATGCGCGCCGCACAGAAGCTTTACGAAGCCGGCCACATCACCTACATGCGCACCGACTCGGTAAATCTCGGCGAGGAAGCGGTTGCAAAAATGGCGAGCATCATCGAAAAAGAATTCGGCAAAGACCACCTCCAGGTGCGCGCATATAAGACGACGAGCAAGAATGCTCAGGAGGCGCACGAAGCGGTGCGCCCCACCGATCCTGCTCGCGCACACGCGGGCGCCACGCCGGACGAGACGGCGCTCTACGAGCTCATTCGCACCCGCGCGCTTGCTTCGCAGATGGCTGCGGCGCGCATCATGCGCACGAATGTCGCGGCCAAAGCCTCGGCAGACCCCATTAGAGACCGCGACGGCTCTAACGGGGCAAGCATTCCTCTTTTCAGCGCGAACGGTTCCCGCATGCTCTTCCCCGGCTGGCTCACGCTCGACACGGGAGCGAGAGGAGAGGACGTGGAGCTTCCGAAGCTCGCGGTCGGCGATCCGCTCACGCTCCTTTCGCTCGCCGCAGAAGAAAAACAGACCGAGCCCCCGAATCGCTACACCGAAGCCGGACTCATCAAAGAGCTCGAGAAGCGCGGCATCGGCCGCCCCTCGACCTATGCCTCGATCATGAAGACCATTCAGGATCGCGGCTACGTGGAGAAGCTCGGGCGCACGCTGAAACCAACTGCGACCGGCATGGTCGTCTCCGGCTGGCTCGAAGAGAATTTCCCCGAGTACGTGAGCGACACCTTCACCGCAGAAATGGAAGACGAGCTCGACGAAATAGCGCGCGGCGAGCGCGGATACACCGAGACCCTGACTGAGTTCTACGGGCCATTTGAGAAAGCCGTGCGGGCGAAAGACAAGCTCCCGAAAGCGACCGCGCTTGGCGATGCACCGAAAGAATTCCCCTGCCCGCTCTGCGGCAGCCCGATGGAATTCAAGCTCGGCCGCGGCGGGATTTTCATGAGCTGCAAGAAGTACCCTGACTGCCTTGGCGCGCGCACCGAAGAAGGCACTGAGCTCAAGAGCGACACGCCGATCGGGCACGACCCCAAAACTGGCGCTCCTATTTTCATCAAGACCGGCCGCTTCGGGCCGTATGTGGAAATGGCGCTTGAAACAGCCAGCGGCGAACAGCAAATAGCAGATAGCAACCCCGCTACAAGGTCGAACCTTGTAGCGGATGAGAAGCCGAAGAAAAAGCGCGGGAAAGGCCGCCCACGAATGGCGGCGAAGCGCGCAAGCATCCCTCCTGGCACCGACCTCGCGCAGGTGACGCTCGCCGATGCGCTCAAATACCTTTCGCTCCCACGCGAGCTGGGAGTACATCCATCAACTGGTAAAGCCGTGTTTGCTTCAACCGGACGCTTCGGCCCCTACGTCGGCAGCGACGGGGAGTTTCGTTCGCTCAAACCCGCGGTAGGCGATCCCTACACTATTACGCTTGATGCGGCGCTTGCCCTTCTTGCGGAACCGAAGAAGCCGCCGCGCGGCATCGAGATCGTAAAAGAAGTCGGCAAGCACCCGCGCACCGGCAAGAGCCTTGTGCTCTACAAATCAAAACAAGGACTCTTCCTGAAAAAAGGCCTCCGCCGCATCTACCTCCCCGAAGCGACGAAACCTGGCACTCTCACGCCCGACGAAGCCGCAGAATACCTGAAATAAAACAAAGGCGGGTGTCTACCCCGTGAGATAGCATTTTCTCATTGTCCACCAACTTATTCTTTATCCTCCGTCGAGTCGTGACTGCCGTAAAACGTGGGATTTTTTATCTCATGGGGTATAGTAGTCTCCTATGACGCCCGTGAAGGAGATTATCGCCCTGATGTCGGACGCCTCTCCGGAGGACATCGCTTTCGTCGAGAAAGCCTACGAATACTCGAAAAAAGCCCATGCGGCGCAAGTTCGCTACTCGGGCGAGCCCTACTTCATCCACCCGGCGGCGGCGGCGAAAGTCCTTGCCGAGTACGGTATGGACGCGACGACTATCGCCGCCGGACTCCTCCATGACGCGGTAGAAGACGGCTGCATTTCTCGCGAAGAAATAGAGAAAGAGTTCGGCAGCGAGCTCCTCTTCATAGTCGACGGCGTAACGAAGCTTGGCACGCATAAGTACCGCGGCGCCGAACGCCATGCCGAGAGCCTTCGCCGGCTTCTCGTCGCCACCGCAAGCGACATCCGCGTGCTCATCGTGAAGCTTGCCGATCGTTTCCATAACATGCAGACCTTGGAGCACGTGCCCGAGCACAAGCGTCGCCGCATCGCACTCGAAACTCTGGAAATCTACGCGCCCATCGCCGACCGGCTCGGCATGGGGAAAATGAAGCGCGACCTTGAAGACCTCGCGTTCCCCTACGTCGACCCAGATGCCGCAACCCACACCGCAGAACTGCGCAAATTGAAAACGCAGGAGACCGAGAGCGGACTCGCCAAAGTGCAGAAGGAAATCGAAAGCGAGCTCGCGAAGAAG
>JAGWIS010000020.1 GCA_028866135.1 Patescibacteria group bacterium | reverse complement strand
GACGAGAGGACCGGGATGAACTGACCTCTGGTCTGCCAGCTGTCCTGCCAAGGGCACCGCTGGGTAGCTATGTCGGGTGACGATAACCGCTGAAAGCATATAAGCGGGAAACGTGCTCCAAGATTAGGAATCGTTATGAGACTCCTAGGAGATGACTAGGTTGATAGGCTCTAGGTGGAAGCGCCGCAAGGCGTGGAGCCGAGGAGTACTAATATGTCCAGTCTCCCGTGCGGAAATCTGCGTAGCACAGGCGCTGTTCACACCTCGTTTCCATTGCCATGCATATATCGTATCCGGCATCTCGAATGTTCGGTTCTGGTGGTTTGGCGGGAGGGTGAGGCGCGAGCGAGCGCAGCGCCGCAAGGCCGGAGCACATTGGTGCGAGGCGGGGTCGCGCACATTTCTAGCAGGAAATGATGCGCGACATGCCCGATTTCTGCGCCAGGCTTCTCCAGAATCAGCATTGTGAATTTTGTGTTGGTGCTTTGTCAGAGGGGGTACACCCGATCTCATTCCGAACTCGGCAGTTAAGCCCTCTAGAACCAATGGTACTCAGCGTTACAGTTGGGGAGAGTAGGTAAGCGCCAACACAAAGTTCATAATGATCAGGCTAGATGGGGAGAGTAAGAAAGTTCTTCGGCATTGGCATGCCTCGAATTTCTTTCCTCCCGCGCTCGCTTCAAGAAAGCGAAAGCAGACTCTCGCTTTCTCTCGTCTCGCTTGGCGGTAGCTAACCGCCAGAACCGAGTATTTGATATGGAGAAGCGCCCGCGCAGGGAAACCTGCGCGGGTACTTTGCTTTTGTCGTTTTCTGTTCGCTGTATACTAGTCGTATGTCCTGGGCCGCGCGCAGAAGATTTTTCATCCTGCTTGTACTTGGCGCGATTATCGTGGCGATCATTGCGCTCCTGTCCATAGCGACGTTTTATAAGACGCCGTCATGCACCGACGGCATCCAGAATCAGAGCGAAGAGGGAGTCGACTGCGGCGGTCCGTGTCCATACCTCTGCACCGCGATGGTGGAGCCGCCGACGATTCTGTTTACGAAGGCGCTCACCAACAGTGCCGGTCGCACCGATGTCATCGCTTCAGTTGAGAACAAGAACGCTTCTGCGGCCGCCAAAGACGTTCCGTACCGCATCACGCTCTATGGAGCGAACCAAGCCCTCATCCAGGAGGCGGCGGGGACTATCGATCTGCCGCCCGCCGCGACCGAGCCAGTCTTCGTTCCCGGGGTGGCCTCCGGGAAGCAGGTCGTCTTTGGCGCATTTCTTTCCATCGACGCTTCCGCGCCGCAGTGGTTCCGGGTCGCCGGCGATCCGCGCATCATCCCTTCGGTTTCGAGTGCGACAGAGGATGGTACGGCTTCGGCGCCGCGCGTCGAGGCGGTGCTCGTCAACTCGAGCACATCCGCTCTCTCGAATGTGCAAGCAATCGTCATGGTGCGCGGCGTGCAAGGAGACATCATTGCCGCATCAAGGACGATCGTGCCGTCCATTCCCGCGCAGGGGAGGGCAACCGCGATTTTCACCTGGAACAATCCGTTTCCCTCCGCGCCCGCCTCGATAGAAGTGGTGCCGATCATTCCGCTGCCTTGATCGAACATGCCTGACACGCTTTCCGTTCGTCCGCGCTTCCTCTTCGATTGGACGCTGCTTCTCCCCGCGCTCGCGCTCGCGCTCCTCGGCATCCTCACCATGAGCACCTTCGGGCAGGGTGCATCGCTCGCCCCGCGGCAGCTTCTCTGGCTCCTGGTCGCGCTCCTCGCGTACTTCGGCTTCGCGACGTTCGATGTGCGCTTCATCCGCCGGACGTCCGTCGTGATGGCGCTCTACGGCGCGGCTTTCGCGCTCCTCGCTTTCCTCCTCCTTTTTGCGCATCCGGTCATGGGTGCGCGCGCGTGGTTCTCGCTCGGTCCCGTCTCATTCCAGCCGGCCGATCTCGCGAAGCTGGCGCTCATCGCGCTCCTCGCGAAATACCTTTCGCGCCGCCATGTCGAGATAGGCGACTTCCGCCACATCATCGTTTCGGGAGCGTACGCGCTCACCCTCGTGCTCCTCATCCTCGTCGAACCGGATCTGGGGAACGCCATCATCTTCAGCGCTCTCTGGCTCGGCATGATGCTCGTCTCCGGCATTTCGAAGAGGCATCTCGCCGTCCTGGGCCTTATCGGCTGCATCGCGGCCTCGGCGTTGTGGTTCGGCGGACTGAAGCCCTACCAGCGCGAGCGCATCGTCTCTTTCGTGAATCCGGCAGGTGACATCCACGGATCGGGCTACAACGCGTACCAGGCGAAGATTGCCGTCGGATCCGGGGAGCTCTTCGGCAAAGGGGTCGGCTATGGGACGCAGTCGAAATTGCGCTTTTTGCCCGAATACCAGACCGACTTCATATTCGCGGCTTTCGCGGAGGAATGGGGCTTCGTCGGCGTCGCGCTCCTGCTCGCCCTTTACGGGTTGCTTTTCGCACGGCTCGCGCAGATCGCGCGCGCGGCCGCGACTAATTTCGATGCGTTTTTCACGCTCGGCGTGCTCATTCTCTTCGCCGCGCATGTCGCGATACACGCGAGCATCAGTCTCGGGCTCCTGCCGGTGACCGGCACGACGATACCGTTCATGAGTTCGGGCGGATCGCACCTCGTGCTTGAGTTCGCCGCGCTCGGTATCGTCACGTCGCTTGCGCGCCACGGCCGCGGCGCGACGCGCGACGTGAGCGCAAACGAATATCCGGGAGGTTAACGGTACAGTGCAGCGGTTTTTCCCACCATCCGCGCAAGCGAGAATTCGCTCATGTCTTTTGCATCTAGGATTTCTCCCACGCCGCCCACACGATTCGCGACGATAGGGAGCCCGGCCGCTTCCGCCTCAAGGAGCACGTACGGCAAGCCTTCTTTGAGAGAGGGGAGGACGAACGTATCAAAGCCGCGCAGCACCTCGCGTGCCGGCATAAATCCGAAAAGCTTCACGCGCCCGAGGAGCCCCCACTCGTTTATTTTTTCTTCGAGCCACGTCCTCAATTCTCCTTCGCCGACGATGGCGACATACAGGTCCGGATCTTTTCGCGCCTGTTTGAGGAGCTGTATGTGATTCTTGTTTTTCGTCAGCTCCCCAATCGTGCCCGCGATGCGCGCGCCTTTCGGGAAGGAGCGACGGATAACATCTCCCGAATCAAGAGGGGAAGAGAAGTCAATGCCGTTGTAAATGCGGACGGTTTTGTGTCCGACGAAAAGCATTTTTTTCGCCACGGATAGGTCGTAGTTGGAAATGACGATCACCTTGTGTGAGAGAAGAGCCGTCAGCCATGAAAAAAGATAGATAAGGCCGCGGGAAAAGGGATCGCGCTCCTCCCAAAAAGGCCAGCCGTGAGCGGTGAAAATGATGCGCGGCACGCCTGCAAAGCGCGCCGCAAGCGCTCCCACCCCCGCCGCTTTGGAAGAGTTCAGATGCACGACGTCCGGTTTTTCAATACGGAAAAGCCGGAGCAGTTCAAAAAAACCCCTCACATCCGCGAAGAGGGAAACGTCGCGCTGGAGACTCGTGATGGGATAGGTTGTGATGCGAGCTTCGTTTAATTTTTTGGCGAGAAGACCCGGCTGCCCGAACGCAACGCCAACGTCAAATTGGTCTTTGGGAAGCGCGGTCGCAAGATCATACACGTAGCGCTGCGCGCCACCCCAGTTGGACTTCGTGATAACGAACAGTATCTTTTTGCGCGGGTTCCTCATGGCCTGCATGGGTGCAACTGTACAATATATTTTCACGTTATAGTATCCGTACTCATGCCCGGTAGAACAACATGGCATCGTGTTTTTGCTCCGTTGCAGATGCGGGGCAGCGTGCGTTTACCAGCTTTTCCATATACGGCGTGGCCGTTGCTCGACACGAGGGGCAATGCCATGTTGTACTGACCGGGCATGGCTTTCGACCGCCGAGAAACGGCTCTCCTTCTCCTAGGGGATTTCCTCATATTGGTCGCGTCCCTCTGGGCCGCCCTTTTCCTACGGAACTTCGCGCCGCCCCCGTTCGGTTACTTCGAGGAAAACCTCATCCCGTTTGTGCCGGTATTTCTCCTTTCGCTCGTGATCTTCTACGTCGCCGGTTTGTACGAGAAGCAGACGCGGCCCATCCGGAGCATCATGGGCATACGCATCTTCGGCGCACAAGCCGCGACCGTGGCCATCGCCGCCATTCTCTTTTTTGCACTGCCGCTCGCGATTGCCCCAAAAACCATCCTGATACTGTATCTCGTCATCTCGGTGGTCGCTGAAAGTCTCTGGCGTTTTTATCGCATGAGCCGCGAAATACGAGAAGGGAATCGCTCTCCCGCACTCCTCATCGGATCTGGCCCCGCCGTTTCCGAGCTTTGCGACGAGGTGAACGGGAATGATCGCTATCTCATCCGATTCGTCTCATGCACAGACACCAGCAATCTTTCAAAAGGGGGCGTCTTTGACGCCACCGTTTCCGGCATGAACGCGGGAGCGCGCATTGTCGTTGTCGACGTATCCGATCCGGCTATCGTGCGCGAGATGCCGGCGCTCTATGACCTTATGACCAAAGGCATCACTTTCCTCGAATTCGCCTCGCTCTATGAGGAGATTTTCGACCGTGTGCCTCTGGACCACCTCGATGCGGGAACGCTGCTTGAATTTCTGCCGAAGCACCACACGTTCTACGACACGATGAAGCGCGCGTTCGATGTCGTTCTTGCGCTCCTTGTGTCGGTGATTGCGGTTCCATTCATCGTTCTCGCCGCGCTCGCGCTTACCCTCGAGGGAGGGACGCCGTTCATCCGTCCGAAGCGCATCGGCAAAGGCGGAAAGACGATCCGGCTCCTGAAGCTCCGCACCATGCTCTTTGACGACAATGCCGATCCGGAACTGCAGAAGAAAAACAGGGTGACCGCACTCGGCCGTCTGCTCCGAAAGTCGCGCGTCGATGAGCTCCCTCAACTCTGGAACGTGATTACGGGCGACCTTTCCTTTATAGGCCCGCGGCCCGAATTCCCGAAGATCGCTGAAGTGTACGAGCGCGAAGTTCCGCAGTACCAGATGCGCCACCTGATAACGCCGGGGCTTTCCGGCTGGGCGCAAATTCATGATTATGATGCGCCGCGCGGACCGGCGGACGTCGCGCGGACGATCCGGAAAGTATCCTACGACTTGTATTACTTGAAGCACCGTTCGTTCGGGCTCGATCTCGCGATCGCGGTCAAGACGATCCGGGCACTCGCCTCTTTTTCCGGCACATGACCATGGAACGCACAAAGGCTGTTGTTACAGGCGGGGTCGGGTTTATCGGTTCTCACCTCGCCGCCGCGCTCCTCAAAGAAGGGTATTCCGTGGCGGTGGTCGACAACCTTTCTGGTGGGAAACGCGAGAAGGTTCCGGAGGGGGCTACGTTTTTTGAACAAGATATCAACGATACTGCCGCGCTCGCTCCAATTATGGCGGGTGCGAAATTCGTCTTTCATCTTGCCGCGCTGCCCCGTGTTCAGTATTCGATAGAGCATCCAGTCGAAACAAACCGGGCGAATGTCGATGGTACAGTTTCGGTCCTTAAGGCGGCGCATGACGCAGGCGTCGCGCGCGTGATCTACTCTGCCTCAAGCTCGGCCTACGGCGATCAAGAAGTCATGCCCCTCACCGAAGACCTTTCGGCAAGTCCGAAAAGCCCCTACGGGCTTCAGAAATATATCGGCGAGCTGTACTGTCGTCTTTGGAGTGATGTGTTCGGACTGCCGACGGTATCGCTCCGCTATTTCAACGTCTACGGACCGGGAGCAAGCGCTGAGGGTGCGTACGCGCTTGTCATCGCGAAATTCCTGAAGCAGCGAACGCAAGGCATGCCCATGACCATAACGGGGGATGGGGCGCAGACGCGCGACTTCACGCATGTACGCGACGTGGTGCGGGCAAATATGCTTGCGGCTGGCTCTCAGAAGGTTGGGAAAGGCGAAGTCATCAATATCGGTGCCGGGCGGAACGCTTCGGTCGCCCGGGTTGCGGAGCTCATTGGCGGTCCGGTCGAGCATGTTTCTGCGAGACTCGAGCCACGAGATACGCTTGCTGACAACACTCGGGCACGAGAACTTCTCGGCTGGCAGCCGAGCGTATCGCTTGAGGACGGCATTGCCGAATTAAAGAAAAGCATGAACCTATGATTATCGACGGACGGACCCTTGCCGGAGAGGTGCTCGCGCGCGCCAAAGCGCGGGCGCAGATGTTGCCGCGCGCCCCGCGCATCCTGGCTATCGTCGCAAACGACACGCCGGCGACGAAATCGTATCTCGCGATAAAGAAGAAGCGCGCCGAAGATGCAGGATGCGTTCTTGAAGAACTTCATTTCGATGCGCACGCTGCGACGACGGAGGAGCTCCGCAGCGCGGTCATCGCTGCAGAAGCCGATGCGGTCATCGTCCAGCTTCCGCTTGGAGAGCGCACGGACGCTCGCATCGTCTGCGATGCCATTCCGCTCTCAAAAGACGCGGACGTGCTTTCGACCGTCGCACGAATGAAGTTCGAAGCAGATGAGCATGATGCGCTCATTCCTCCGGTCGCAGGCGCGGTTGCGGAAATACTTGGGGCGCGCAACATCGATCCGGCAGGGAAGCGCGCCGTCGTCATCGGCTCCGGCTGGCTCGTCGGAAAGCCCTGCGCGACCTGGCTCTCGCATAAAAAGGCAGACGTGACTCACCTGTCGTTTCGTTCCGGAAATGTCGCTCCGCTCAGGGAGGCGGATATCGTCGTCTCGGGCGTGGGCTCTCCGCATTTCATAAAGCCGGAGATGCTCAAGCCCGGCGCCGTGCTTATCGACGCTGGCACCTCCGAGTCAGGCGGCACGCTCGCCGGCGATGCGGATTCGTCGTGCGCTCCGGTCTGTACACTCTTCACTCCCGTCCCGGGCGGTGTCGGTCCCATTGCGGTCGCGAAGCTTTTTGAGAACGCGGTCGCGCTTGCGGAAAGGACAATGAATACGTAGGGAACGCAAGACTTCGTTTTTCCGGCATTTCGTTTATACTCTCCATCATGACTCGTTTTCGGGTGGCCGCAGCCTTCGCCCTCTTTGTGGGGCTTTTGCTTGCGTATTTCGTATGGACGACGGAAGCGGATCCCTCCAGTTCGTACCGTTTCAAGCTCGGCCTCGATCTTGCCGGCGGCACCGAGCTCGTCTATGCCGCCGACATGAGCCAGACGCCCGCGGGCGAGCGCGCAGACGCCCTTTCAGCGCTCCAGGGTGTTATCGATCGGCGCGTCAATCTTTTCGGCGTTGCGGAGCCGCTCGTCCAGACGGAGCAGGCGGGAACGCTTTCGGGCACTACCGAAGACCGTCTTATCGTCGATCTTCCGGGCGTAACCGACATCAAAGCTGCCGTCGCTGCACTCGGGCAGACGCCGACTCTGGAATTCAAGCTTGCCACTACGACAACCGTAGGAACCACAACTCAGGCCGCTTTCATTCCGACCGGCCTCACGGGCCGCTATCTTTCAAGCGCGACGCTCGGATTCGGTTCAGGCGCGACAGCCGGCCTCGCGACGCCGCAGGTCATCCTCAATTTCAACAGCGACGGCGCCGAGCTCTTCAAGAAGATCACGACGGAGAACGTCGGGCAGCAACTCGCCATCTTCCTCGACGGGCAGCCGATCTCCGCCCCGGTCATTCAGGAGCCGATTCCCGGCGGACAGGCGACCATCACGGGACGCTTCACGGCGGCGGAGGCGCGCGATCTGGTGCGCAATCTGAACTTCGGCGCGCTCCCCGTCCCGATATCTCTTGAAAGCAGCTCGGCCGTGGGGCCGACTCTTGGCGCAGCGGCCATCACGGCGGGCGTCAAAGCCGGCATTATCGGCTTCGCGATCATCGCGCTCTTCATGATTGCGTGGTACCGCCTCCCGGGCCTTATCGCGACAGTGGCGCTCGCTGAGTACCTCGTCTTCATGCTTGCGATTATCAAAATCATTCCGATCACGCTCACTGCTTCCGGCATCGCGGGGCTCATCATTTCGCTCGGCATGGCGGTCGATGCAAACGTGCTCATCTTTGAACGTACCAAAGAAGAAATGGCTCTCGGCAAGACACCGCGCGAGGCGGTGCATGTGGGCTTCGCGCGCGCGTGGACGGCCATTCGGGACGGCCACCTCACCATGCTCATCTCGGGCGTCATTCTCTTCTGGCTCGGCACGAGCATCGTCCAGGGCTTCGCGCTCGTCTTCCTGCTTGGCGTCCTCGCATCCTTCGTTTCGGCAGTCTCGCTCTCGCGCGTCTTTGTGCTCGCGCTCGTACCGGAGGAAAAGACCGGCTCCTGGAAATTCCTGCTTGGCAGCGGCATAAAAAATATATGAACATCGTTACGCACCGCACGCTCTACTTCTGGATCACCGGCATCGTGCTTGCTGCTGCGATCGGCGCAATCGTCGTATTCGGGATTCCGCGCGCCATCGACTTCACCGGCGGCTCTCTTTTGCAGGTGAGCTACCAGGGAGAGATGCCCGCGCTCTCTGCCATACAGGAGCAGGTCGCCACGGTGTCGCTCGGCGCGATCTCTGTCCGCGCGTTCGGCACGAATGCGGTCTCCATCCGTACGCGCACGATGACCCCCGCTGAGCACGATGCAGTTCTCGCGGCTCTTTCCCGCGACGGTGCACCGGTGACCGAACTTTCGTTCGACTCCGTCGGGCCCGCGCTCGGCGGCCAGTTCGAGACGAAAGCGCTCTGGGCCATCATAGCGGTGGCGCTCGCTATCGTGCTCTACATCGCCATCGCCTTCCGCAAAGTCTCGCGTCCGGTCCCGTCCTGGGGCTATGGTCTGACGGTCGTCGCCATTCTCATACATGACCTCATTATTCCCGCCGGGTTTTTTGCGATTCTCGCGCACTTCACGGGAGTCGAAGCGGACGCACTTTTCATCACGGCCCTCCTCGCCCTCCTCGGCTACTCAGTGAATGACACGATTGTCATCTTTGATCGCATACGCGAGCACCTCGCGCGCAATGAGCGAGAGAATAACAAAGAGCCGTTCGAGGAAACGGTAGGGAAGAGCATCAGTGAGACGATGACCCGCTCCATCAATACGTCGCTCACCGTCGTGCTCGCACTTCTCGCCCTCGCCCTCTTTGGAGCCGCCGCAACGCGCGTATTTGCGCTCGTCATGCTCGTGGGCGTCATCGCCGGCACGTACTCATCCATTCTTCTCGCTGCGCCACTTCTCATTCCGCTTGCACGTAAATTCACCCGTTCGTAGGTTTGGGCTTTGCAGATGAAATAAAAATCGCCATCCTTTCGGACGGCTCGCATACTCAGCGGCACAACCAAACACTCCCGCTCAGGCGCGTTCCTTAGGCAAGCCCCATGAGATAACTCTGTAGAGCACCAGAAGAAGACCCAATCTTTTCTTGGGAAATTAAATCTCTGCTATGCCGCGAGATGTTCTATCTCGCGGGGCAAGGGGTGACGGCTCTGTGAACTATACTGCTTCGCTAAACGCGCGCAACTTGCGGATGCCTCGAAATTGTTTCGTGCGGTTTTTGAAAATGTGAAGGGGCCGCTCATCTTTGCAGATGGCAGCCCCCTTCCGGCACTTAGAATCGCTCGAGTTGTTTCTGCAGCACGCTCATATCGATCCCTTTTCCGACGGGTTCTCCGTACAATTTTTCGAACTGCTCTCGCCACCGGACGAGTCGCCGATGCAGTTTGCGAGCCTTCTTTTTCTCGCCCGCCGCAAGAGCGATTCTCATCGCCACCGGCTGGTTGACGAGAATCTGCAAGCGTTCGAATTCCCGTGCGACCGGGAGATCGAAGACGCCGAACTCCCCCTTTCCCACACAGACGAGAAGGTGCTGGGGGAATCCCGTCAGCATCCCGGTCATGAGCAGTTCCCGGACATATGCCTTGAGCGTATCCGTGCCGCGCATCAGGGAGCACAGGGTGAGAAGCCGAGAGATAGCGCCCTTGCCGTTTTCTGCAGAGGATTCATTCAGCGGACCCTCGCCGATGAGCCTGAAAATAGCTTCAAATTCCCCCGCAAAACGCTCCGGTCGCGACTCAAAAGCCTGTAGCTTTTCCTCCACGGATCCTCACCCCCCTTCGGTTGAATTGTGTAAGAACGTACGTTTGCCGCGGGCACTATATCACACTTTTGGAAATAAAATAGGGGATGTCTGCGAGAGGAGATTTCCCAGGAAGGGGATCCTTGGTTTCGGTTGCTGCCTGCGCCTTGACGCCGCTGCGTCGCTCCTATAGTAAGGCTTTCACCGCTCCGTGAGATGGGAGTGTTTGATTCGGGTGCGGTGCGATAGAACCCAATCTTCGTTGTTCAGAATAACCACCAGCCTGTCGCCGAGCTTCCGCGCCTCTTGGATCATCCGTATATGCCCGATGTGGACGGGGTCAAACCCGCCCGAAACGGCCACCACCACCGGCTTTTTCATGCGTACAGTACAGCAATCTGGTCCGACACATAGGACAGCCCTACGTAATTGCGGTCGTCAAAGATAGGGATATCGGAGCGTTTAGAGATGACCTTGAGCCTTTGAAAATGCTCTATCGAGATCTTCCTGTGTCCAAGATCCGACTCTTTCAAATAAATCATCCATTTCGCTCTTCTCAGATTCAGTCATGTCGGTCACGCGAGCGCTACCCGTGAATGGGCTGAAACTGATCCGATTTAGCACCTTTATGAGCGCCGATAAATTAGGATGTTCTTCAAGCATGCGACGCTCCCGTTCGTCCCAGGCCATTGTCGTCCGCTTTTGGTACTCCGCCATGTCACGACCAAAACTGAATGCCTCTCTTTCGGCTTCTGTTAGTCGTGCGGCCGTCGAAAAAGAATCGAACTCCGCCGGACTCATGGCGCTAACCTTCTCCCACACCGCTTTCTTTTCAGCGTCTTCGGCAGGCCTTTCGGCTTTCTCTGGCGCTTGGCTCTGGGTTGGTTTCTCGATGGACATGGTATTAAGTATCAAGGTTACATTCTCATTGTACACTGCTACAGCGTGTCAATAATATGGGACTTATACAGTTGCTTGACGCCCCTCGGGGGGTCATATACTATGGCTCCACCGCATCTCCTATATGAGAAGGCGGGCGTGCGCCCGAGAAAATGGACTCGGAAGAGTTCATTTGTCGTCTAGCGCTGTTTCTTTGACAACCCAAATACGTGAAAGCCCGCCACGCACGTGGCGGGCATGAAAAGATGTGTGAATTCTTTTGTTCCGCCTATTCTTATTGAGAGTTTGATCCTAGCTCAGGGTGAATGCTGGCGGCGTGGATAAGTCATGCAAGTCAAGGGGACCTAGGCTTGTCCGCAAGGATAGGTCCAAGGTAACCGGCAGACGAGGTAGTAACACGTAGGTACGTCCCCCGAAGTCGGGCATAGCCAGCCGAAAGGTTGGGTAATTCCCGATAGTCCCGGATACCAACTGTGTCATGGTCTTGAACTCGCAAGGGTAAACCCGTACACCAACTCTGGCATTGCGCCGGAGGCCGTCGTACGGGAATCACAAGCGAGCGTGAGTGCCGAGAAAATCGCGATTGCAAGAGAGCAGTCGAGATGCGGCGCAAACCAAGACGATGCCAGAGTTGGTGTCCGGGTAAAGGTTTTTCGCTTCGGGAGCGGCCTGCGTAGTATCAGCTAGTTGGTAGGGTAACGGCCTACCAAGGCTACGACGCTTAGGGGAGCTGAGAGGCTGACCCCCACCGATGGAACTGCGATAAATTGTTGTCGCCTGGGGAGCAATCCCCAGTAAAAATCTTGCTCATAACGGTGGAGCCTGACTGATGGGTATATAATTGTACCCATCAAAGGTAATACCGTGGGAAGTCAGCACTATCTTTCAGACGAGTACTTAGCCGGGTTCTTGGACGGAGACGGGTCCGTTGTGGCGACGCTTGAGCGTTACCGCAGCAGACGCTTCCCGTACCGTGTGTGCATCAAGGTGAATTTCACCCAACATGCGCGACACGTCGATAAACTGATGCTGATGCAAGAAACGCTCGGAGGTTACGGAGTGGTCCGTACCAATGCGCGGAAAAATCTTGCGGAGCTGGTTATTCAGAACCGAGGCGAAGTGCAGGCGGTGCTCGTGCGTCTCGTGCCGTTTCTTCTGATAAAGAAAGACCAGGCAAACCTGGCTCTTGAGGTATTGGAAGGAATGAGCTCTAACGAGAAGCATAAACCGAGCACGCTGTCTGAAAGAGCGTATATTCGTATCCTGTCATTAGTGCAGGACATTCGCGGTCTGAACTCCCTTACGGGAGGGAAGCGCGAGATACGAGTGTTTGACCCCGTAACGACTGGAATTCCGGAGAACCCCGGAATGAAGACGGAATCTTTGGATTCTGTAAGACGCAAGCCCCTCGCACGAACGGGGGTGAAAGTATAGTCTGTGCCATAAGAAATTATGGAATGAAACGACGGTCCATACTCCTACGGGAGGCTGCAGACGAGAATATTCCGCAATGGACGAAAGTCTGACGGAGCGACGCCGCGTGATGGATGAAGTGCCTTGGTACGTAAACATCTTTTATCGGGGACGAAGTTTATTGACGGTACCC
>JAGWIS010000019.1 GCA_028866135.1 Patescibacteria group bacterium | reverse complement strand
GACTTCAACCTCATCACCGCACAGGAACTCGCGACTGTTGTCCGGAGACTCAATGACCGGCCTCGGAAACGGCTTGGATTCAAGACTCCACGCGCGCTTTTCTGGAAGCGGTGAGTGTTGCACTTAGAATGCTAATTCAGTGTAGAATGAAAAAATGTTTTGGAGAAAGAAAAGAACCTATCTCGATGTTGCGGCGGGCGTGAGCGGCAATCCTTCGTCGCCGCACGAAGAAGGAAGGAAAGCGAAGCGGATGCTCAAGGACGCGCGGACAACTATCGCGCGCCTCGTCGAGGTCCAGCCGGACGATGTCATCTTCACGAGCGGCGCGACAGAGAGCAATGCGCTCGCGATTCTTGGACATGTGATGGCGCTTAAAAAAGCGGGTAAAAAAGACATTCATATCCTGTATCTCCCGAGTGCGCATGCTTCGATCATTGAGAACGCGAAGTCGCTCCAGGCGTACGGAGTCACGGTTGAGGAGTTACCAATCAAAGAATATCGCGTCGACACAGCAGCGCTCGCGAAGATGCTGCGAGCCGAGACAGCGCTCGTCTCGATGGACGCAGTCTGCGGCGAGACGGGAGTCGTATGGAATACGCATGAGGTCGCGCACCTTCTTCAGTCCCATGTGGGACATACTATGTCCCACATGGGCGGGCGGGCGTTGGTGCATGTCGATGCGAGCCAGGCGCCCTTGACCGAGAAAATTACGCGAGCGCATTTCGGTGCGGATATGCTTACCTTTGACGCTTCGAAGGTTTCAGCTACGCGCGGTATCGGTGCTTTGATCGCGCATCGCACGATTCCCATTGCTCCTTTATATGGTGGCGGCGGGCAAGAGCGCGGGCTACGCTCCGGAAGCGAGGCGCCGGAGCTTGCGCAGGCGTTCGCGGCCGCGCTTCGCGCGGCCGCCGCTGCAAGAGACGCCTTCTGCGCTTCCGCGGAGCAGGACCGAGCTTTCCTTACGCAAGCCATATATCGTATTCCGGACTGCCATGTGCAGGAGGGCCGCTTCCAAGCATCGCACATTCTCAACATCTCACTCCCGGGCCGCGACACTGACTATCTGGTCGCGCTTCTCGATGAGGCCGGTTTCGCCGTTTCTTCCCGCAGCGCCTGCGAAACTGATTCTGAGGAGGGGTCGCGTGCCGTTTTCGCCCTTACCGGCGACCCGGAGCGCGCCCGTTCGACCCTCAGAATCTCATGGGGACCGGGCCTCAGACGCTCCGAATTGAGGCGTTTTTCGGAGGCGCTTATCCGGGCGGTTGCATTTATTGACAATAGTAAACAGCGGTAGCATTATGGTGGTATGAACATTGAGGAACTCTCCAAATCTCAACTCATACTGCTCACGATTCTCGTGAATTTCGTAACCTCGGTTGCGACCGGCATCCTGACCGTTTCGCTTTTGGACAAGGCGCCTCCGTTTGTGACGCAGACGGTGAATCGCGTCGTCGAGCACACCATCGAGACGGTTGCAGCCGCAGCCCCCGCTGCGGTCATCCAGGCGCCCGCGCCGTCGAACCAGGATCTCGTCACCTCCGCAATCGGCGCAGACGCCGCGCGCGCCGTCGCTATCTATGCGGCGGAGACCGGCACCTCGACGCCCGCCATCGCCATCGGCACGTATCTGTCGAAGGCGCGCGCGGTCGCGACCGCATCGCAAGACGTCTTGCCGAAAGAAGCGCTGATCGAGTTTACAAATGGCGCCTACATTCCGGCTTCGCTCGCGCATGAAGGGAAGGGCATTGCGATCTATGGTTTCGCTGATGACGCGGCGCTCCCGAAGATGGCTTCGCCATCGCTTATCGCTTCCGACAATCTGAAGCTCGGCGAGACGGTGCTTGCGCTTGGCGCCGACGGTTCCGCTTCAACCGGCATCGTCGCGCGCGTGAGCAGCAAGGGCGTCCACACCACGCTTCCGGACATCGGCGTCGGAAGCGCGGTCGTCGATCTCTCGGGAAACCTCATCGGCATCAGCATCGGAGACACACCCGGACTGCTCGTTTCCGCCGATAGGATAACCGCGCTTCTCACGGCCACCTCGACGGCCGCAACTTCAACTGCGGCGACGAAGTAATATCTGCCATGCCTCCTTTTAATAACTTCACCACCAAAGCCAAAGAAGCCGTCCGCCGCGCGCATGAGCTCGCGATAGAGCGCGGCCAGAACCACGTCTCGCCGCTGCACCTCCTCGCCGCCCTCGTCCTCCAAGAGGAGTCGCTCGTCTTCTCGATGCTCGACCGGATGGAGGTCGACACCAACATGCTCGCCGACTCCGTGCTCGAACACTTGGAGACGCCTGAGAATGCCTCGGTCCTCTCGCCGTCCTACCAGATTTATCTCACTCCGGACCTCGCGCAGGCACTCGAGGCCTCGGGGAAAATCGCGGCGCGCATGAATGATGCGTTCGTCGGCACGGAGCATCTCTTTTTGGCGGTCATCGAGCACCCCGGGCCGGCCGCCGATCTCTTCTCGCGCTTCTCGATCAGCCAGCAGGCGGCGCTCGCCGTGCTCAAGGAGCTCAAGAGTTCGAAGGACGGCCAGATCGTTGAGCCGAAGCGTTTCCGCGCGCTCGCCAAATACTCGAGGAATCTGACGAAGCTTGCCGCCGAAAACAAGCTCGATCCGGTCATTGGCCGCGATCAGGAAATCAATCGCGTTATCCAAATCCTTGCGCGCCGCACCAAAAATAATCCGATCCTCATCGGCGAAGCGGGCGTGGGGAAGACGGCAATTGCCGAAGGGCTCGCCGCGCGCATGGCGACCCACGACGTGCCGGAGTCGCTACGCGGCAAGGAGCTTCTCTCCCTTGATCTCGGACTCATGATTGCCGGCACCAAGTACCGCGGCGAGTTCGAAGAGCGAATGAAGAACGTGATGAAGGAAGTGGAGCGCGCAGAAGGGAAGGTCATCCTATTTGTGGACGAGCTTCACACGCTCGTGGGCGCCGGCGGCGCCGAAGGCTCTCTCGACGCGTCGAATATGCTGAAGCCCGCGCTTTCGCGTGGGGAAATCCGTCTCATCGGCGCGACCACGCTCAAGGAATACCAAAAGTACATCGAGAAGGATGCTGCGCTTACACGCCGCTTCCAGGCGGTCTTCGTGCAGGAGCCAACGGTTGAAGACGGCATCGCCATCCTCCGCGGACTCCGCGACAAATATGAGCTCTTCCACGGCGTGAGAATCACCGATGGCGCGATCGTCGCCGCAGTCGAGCTCTCCTCGCGCTACATCACCGACCGATTCTTGCCGGACAAAGCCATCGATCTTATCGACGAAGCAGCCTCCGGACTTCGTATCGCGCTTGAAAACAAACCGCCGCTTCTTGAAGAGACCGATCGCAAGATCCGCCGTCTCGAGATCGAGCGACAGGCGCTCCAGAAGGATCTCGAGAGCGAGCACGCCAAAGAAATTAAGGAACGCATCAAGAGCATCGACGCAGAAGTGGCCGACCTCAAAGAGAAGACGAGTGAGCTCGAGCTCAAGTGGAAAAACGAGAAAGAGATTTTGACCGGCATTCGCGCCGCGAAGACCGAGCTCGAAGCGCTCAAGGTGCAGGCAGACAATGCCGAAGCGGCCGCCGATCTTGGCACCGTCGCGGAAATCCGCTACGGCCGCATCCCGCACATCCAGAAAGATTTGGAAACGAAATTGAAGCGCCTGAAGACGCTCCAGAAGTCGCGCCGCGTATTGAATGAAGAGGTCGCCGAGCAGGACATCGCCGGTGTCGTCTCGCGTTGGACCGGCATTCCGGTCTCCCGCATGCTCGAAGAAGAAGCCGCGAAGCTCACCCGCATGGAGGAGACGCTCAAGGCGAGCATCATCGGGCAGGACGCCGCAGTGAAGAAAGTCACCGATGCCGTGAAGCGTTCGCGCGTGGGCATCAGCGATCCGAATCGCCCCATCGGCTCCTTCCTTTTCCTTGGGCCGACCGGTGTGGGGAAGACGGAGCTTTCGAGAAAGCTTGCCGAGTTCATGTTCAACGATGCGGACGCACTCGTCCGCGTGGACATGAGCGAATTCATGGAGAAGCACTCGGTGGCGAAGCTCATCGGCGCGCCGCCGGGCTACGTCGGCTACGAAGAGTCCGGCACCTTGACCGAGCGCATCCGTCATCGCCCGTACGCCGTGGTGCTTTTCGACGAAATCGAGAAGGCGCATCCGGAAGTATTCAATATCCTGCTCCAGGTGCTCGATTCGGGACACCTGACCGACAGCAAGGGCCGCAAGGTCAATTTCAAGAACACGATTATCGTGCTCACGAGCAACATCGGCGGGGAATTCATCGATCGGCTCGCGCACATCGGCTTCGGCACCGCGGGCGCGACCGATGCGACTCGCTACGAGGAGACGAAAGATCGCGTCATGAGCGCCCTGAAAGAGCATTTCCGTCCCGAGTTTCTCAACCGCCTCGACGACATCATCATCTTCGACGTGCTTGCAAAAGAAGCGCTGGCAAAGATTGTCGACGCACAAGTCGAGGAAGTCACGAAGCGGCTTGCGCAGAAGCGTATCGCGCTCTCTTTCTCAAACGACGTGCGCCACTGGCTTGCGGAGAAGGGGTACAATCCGCAGTATGGCGCCCGCCCGCTCCGTCGCACAATTCAGGACAAGATTCTCACCCCGCTCGCCTCGATGATGGTCGACCAGGGTCTCATGGAAGGGGGCACGGTGAGCGTCTCCATCAAGAACGACGAGCCGCATTTCGACGTGAAGCGAGCGGCGCAACGCCGCTCGCGGAATCCCGCTGCAGCTTTACCGGTAACGTAGCGGTCTTCAGTTTACAATACCCACGGCGGTCGCGTAGTATCCGCGGCGCAGAGCCGGAATAGGCCGAGCGGAGCGAGTGCGCCGCCTCGGGTTTGTCTCGTAAAGCTGCGGCTGGGATGAAGAAATCGTATTGAGGGGGCTCCGCGAGGAGGGGCAATTTTTAAGTACGGCGTATTTTCCTGCTGGGAAATCGCCTCGCCCTCGGCTCGTCAGCCTGCGGGAGCCTCAAAAATCACCGCGCCGCTTCGCTCCATTGCGAAAATCGGCTAGTTCTGATAGATTTTCCGCATGTCACAAGACCGCCTGCTTCGGCTCAAATCCACGAAGTCCAACCACGTCATCTGGACGCGCAAAAATAGAAAGACCACCGAGCGTAAAATCGAACTCCAGAAGTTCGACCCGACGCTCCGCAAGCGCGTTACTTTCAAAGAAGCAAAGAGATAAAATCAAGAAACCGCCAAACACAGGCGGTTTTCGGTATGGTCTGGCGCGGTCGATGCCGCTACTCGCTCGCGGAATTTGCCTGAACTTCGTCATACGTCACGCGCGAGAGCCGGGCTATGAAATTTGCGAGCACGAGAGGATTCTTCCCCTCCGTCATGACGCAGATGGTGTACGGGGATTTCGGATGGTACACGATGCCGCAATCGCTCAATTCCACGCCTTGTTCGACTCCGTTTGCACCGATGACGTGTTCTCCATACTTATGCGCTACCGGGACCGTATTCGGAATCCCGGCGACGAGCCCGTTCGTAAAGGTCGCTCCGTTGAGGAGCTGCAACAGCCGGTTCGAATTCGACCAGGAGATGTCGTAGGTCCCGTAATATAGGACACGCAGGAATCGCGTGTAATCGACGGGAGATATGGTATACCCATTCGAATCCAAGTCGTCCGGTTTTGGAATAGAGAGGTCGGTATACGTTCTGTCGATCGTCGCCTGATCGATTGATGAGAGGAGAAGGTCCTTCGCCGCATTATCCGAGTCGGACAGCATCTCCTTGAGAAGGAAAGGGACCGTATACGATTCTCCGACCTTAAGAGCGACGGGCGGCGCGAACGGGAAGGCCGCGTTTATGTTTGCCAAGTCCTGCGTGTAGGTGAGTTCTCGGGAAAGGAAGCCGGGGGTAGTCTCGCTTTGCTTGTATACCGCGATGGCGACAACCAGCTTCAGCATGCTCGCGGGATCGTACTGGTCTTTCTCATTGACACCCGTCCAGGCCCCGGTAGTCAGGTCCTTGAAATAATACGCATAGCGTACGAGCGCGCTTTCCGGAAGCGCTGCCGCAGTTTGCAGGACTTCCGCGCGCAAGGGATCCCATTTGCCTTGATCATACGACTTCGGTATCGCGATGCCGAGCAGCGGTCTGACGAACTCATACGGCGTATTTTTGACAAACAAGAGGGAAAACGACGAGCCGGCCTCGCCGGCTCGTGTGCATAAGAAGTATCCGGAACCCATCCCGATTCCGAAAATAAGGGTTGCTACAATGATTCTGCCGGCCTTCGAGTCCAGTTTCTCGGCTGCCCATGCAAGGAGGCTTTTCATGCTATTCGTAAGCGCATCCCCAGTATACACTTTTCTGCGGACCCCGGGACTGCGAGTATG
Source organism: Patescibacteria group bacterium (assembly GCA_028866135.1). Taxonomy (GTDB): domain Bacteria; phylum Patescibacteriota; class Minisyncoccia; order Phycocordibacterales; family Phycocordibacteraceae; genus C7867-001. The sequence continues at coordinate 6,195 of JAGWIS010000019.1, read as the reverse complement.
CTTCTCCATCGAAGAACCCGCTTAATCGGGAAAGCAAAACACGAACGGATAGCATCCGTTCACGTTTTGCATGACCCGTCTCGGTCTCTCTAGTGGGATACCCCACTCGGACACTTACCTTGTCACTGGTTGGCGGGCCCACCAGGACTCGAACCTGGGACGGCGGTTTTGGAGACCGCTGTTTTACCGCTAAACTATAGGCCCGTGCTGAAACGATAGCAGATAGCGGGGTGGGGGAAAAGCCGCGCGCCGCCCTGGGCGCGCGGTATGATGAGCGTATGCGTTCACGCACATCCCTTTTTCTCGCGCTTCTGTTTGCGGGCTCGCTCACGCTGCCTTCTTTCGCGCATGCGGGCGGGATACCGTTTTTTGGCCCCGTTATTCCTGAAAGCTACGTAAGTAGCATTGGCCCCACCCAGCAAGATACCAGCTCTTGTCCCGCAAGCTGGGGCATGCTCATTGAGGTGATCAACAACCTCATCAGTCTTCTCCTTACGCTGGCCATCGTCTTCGTCGCTCCCGTCATGATCGCCTATTCGGGCTTCCTTTTCGTGGTAAATCCCGTGAATCCGAGCGGCAAGCAGGAGGCGAAGAATATCCTGACGCACACGGTCGTCGGCATCGTCGTCGCGCTCGCTGGCTGGATGATAGTCGACATGATCATGGCGGTGCTCTACAATTCGTCCGCGCAAAGCGAAAATGGCGTCACCGTGTTGGGCACATGGTCGAATCTCATCTCCTCCGGGGGCATCGCCCCCTGTCTCCCCGTGCGGGGCGCCCTGCCCTACGGCACTTTGAACCAGGCGGCGGCACCGGCGAGCATAAATGTCGCTCCGCCCCCTTCGACTCCTTTTCCGGTCTTGCCCAGCATGCCGCCTTCAGGAAAGGCGGGGACCGCCTGCGATCCCGCGGTTATCTCTGCCGGAGCTGCCGCGGGCGGGTATACGCTTACTCCTGCGCAAGCAACCACTCTAGCCTGTATCGCCCAGCCGGAAAGCAGCTGCGGCGCGGCCAATCTCAATTATAAATGGAGCAAAGGTTCGAGCGCGGCGGGCGCGTTCCAAGTCACTCTGCAGAGTAACAGCAAATGTTATGAAAATCCCGCCTGTTATTCGGCGGTCGGCCTTTCAGGCAGTTCGCTCAACTGCGCTTCCGGATTTAAAGGAGGAAATCCGATACCGGGGAGCCCGGTGGCGCAGCAGTGCGTGCAGGCGGCGTCAAATATCAACTGCAGCGCCGCCGCCGCCGCTTGCCTCCTGCAGCAGAACGGAGGCAGTTTCAGTCCGTGGCAAGCAAGCTCGAACAGCACGAAACAGACGAGCTGCATCACCGGCGGCATGTAATTAAAGCAGCATGAACATTAAACTCATCATCTGGGCGGTGCTCATCTTCCTCGGAATAGCCGTTATCGCGGCGGTCATCTGGTATTTCGCATTCTTACCGCACGCCGTACCGCAGCCCATTCAGTCGTCTGCGGGGCTTCCTATTAACGGCGCTACCGGCTCCTCGCTGCAGTACGCTACGCCGCCGCCGGCCGCGCAGGCGATGACAATGACAATCGCCTCTCAGGACGGTAGTGCGGTGGTGGTGAATGACTTCATACACAACAACATGACCATCCCCGATGCTGCGAACGCTGGACGATATCTTTTGGCCGGGAATCTCGGCTACTGTTTGTCGGATCAACGGCAGTGCCAGGCGGCTCCGGCGGAAAACTTCAATGTCTACTACAACAGCGCGATACAATCGTTCGCCATCGCTCTTACCAAGGAACCGATAGGACAGGCGCGTGCCGTTATGGAACAATTCCTGCTCTCGACGCTCGGCATCACGCAGCAGCAATTGTGCAGCCTCAATTATCTGGTAAGCGTTCCGTCGTACGTGAACCCGCAGTTTTCGGGGAAAAATCTCGGGTTCAGCTTCTGTCCGGGCGCTACTCCGCTCCCGGAATGATGCTCTGCGAGTAAAGCTTCCGGAGCCACGCTTTTTGACGCCGGGCGTACTGCCAGAGTTTTGCCGAGAGGGCAGGGAGAAGCGACGCTTGGCTGCGCTCTCCGCGCAGGAATTCACCTACGATTCGGTACTCAAGGCCGAGCTCGTCTAGTCGCGCGTCTCCCCTAAACGCGTCCTCATTCTGGGACGCGTCGGGCGACCCGCCTTTGGCGGGTTTAGCCAGCACGCTGCGCACCCGACGTACTTCGTCGATGAGTCCGCGCGCAAATGCGCCCTCGAGGCGCTTGTCGATTCGTGCTCGCAGCTCCTCGCGAGGCGGATCGATGATGATCCATTCCGCTACAAGGTTCGACCTTGTAGCGGATGGTGCTGCAACTGGGGCGCGGGATGGAACGGAACCAAGATGTTCGATGATTTCGAGTGCACGGATAAGGCGGTGGCGATTTTTGGGATCGAGTTCGGCAGCACGGCGCGGGTCGCGAAACGCGACCCGCGCATGCAACTCTTCGGTCGAAAGCTCTTCGAGCTTCTCGCGGAGTTCCAGGTTTGGGTCGGTCCCCATTGGGAGGCCATGTATGAGCGCATCGAAATAAAAGTGCGTCCCTCCGACGAGAATCGGGAGTTTCCCGCGCTCCCCGATTTCCTTGATGAGCCGCGTCGCGTCGGCGACGAATTCTCCCGCCGAATATTTCTCCTGCGGGTCGCGGATATCAATCAGATGGTGCGGTACGCCACGCATTTCTTCCGCGCTGATTTTCTCCGTCCCGACATCAAGCCCGCGATACACCTGCCTTGAATCGACCGAAATGATTTCTCCGCCTCGCTTGAGCGCCTCTTCCACGGCGCGCGCGGACTTGCCCGAGGCGGTCGGGCCAGCAATACACAGGATTTGTGCCTTCATTGTGCGCGATGGTATCATGGCATGAGCGTAATCAAAAAAATATGAAGGATACCAAAAGCAACTATTGCGAGCACTGCGGCGAGTTCCACGACGTGGTGCGCGACTACACCTCGCAGGTGAAAGTGGGTGCAACGATCCCCGACTTCGAATTCGAAGCTTTCCATCAGGGAGCCATCAAGACAATGAGCCTTTCGCAGCTCCGAGGGAAGTGGGCAGTCCTCGTATTCTATCCGGCGGACTTCACGTTCATCTGCCCGACCGAGCTCGAGGAGCTTGCTGCGCTGTATCCGAAATTTCAGGACTCGAACGCGGAAATAGTCTCAGTCTCCACTGACACGGTCCACACGCACAAGGCGTGGCACGATGTGTCTCCGGGCATCAAGGAGATCAAGTATCCGATGGCGGCCGATCCTTCCGGCAAGCTCGCCGCCGCGTTCGGCGTCCTCATCGAGGGCGGCGAGGTAGCGCTTACGCCGGACGAAGGACTTGCGCTGCGCGGCACCTTCATCATCGATCCCTCCGGCACGCTCCGCTCGGCGGAGGTCAGCGACAACTCGATTGGCCGCAAGGGCGCCGAAACGCTGCGAAAGCTCCAGGCAGCCCAGTTCGTCGAGACGCATAGGGGCCAGGTCTGTCCTGCTTCCTGGGAGCCGGGCGACGACACGCTTGAGCCGGGACTCGATCTGGTGGGGAAGCTATAAAATCTTTCCTTGATTTAAGATTCAAAGATAAAGACCCTCTCCTGGTTTCCCACGAAGAGGGTCTTTCCAGCACCGATTGCGCCTCTTTAATTCGACTACTTAAAGAACCTGAACATGATCCCTTCCCTGGATGAGCACTCCTCCTGTTTGACACAGAGGCCGTGGAGCTGCGCGATAAGGACCACGAAGCCCGTAAAATCCCAGTTGGACTTCAAGAATTCCACCCGCTTTTTGCTGCACTCGGTCTGGTCTCCTGGCCATCCGATAGTATTACCAGCGCTGTCACGCAACGATATACAGCGGGTATGAGGATCGAAATAAGCGGAATCTCCGGCCTGAATCATTCTTGTCCTGCCTTTTTTGTTGACAAGATGTTTCCTCATCGATAGCCCTCCCTGTGAAGTTTCTCCCATTAACTTTCGGGCGCTTCCGGTGACCATCAAAACATGGAGGTTAGGAAAAGTCAAGAAAAACGCAGAGCGTTCTTCGGGTGCCGGGAGAGAGAATCGAACTCTCATGTCTTGCGACGACGGGTTTTGAATCCGTTGCGTCTACCAATTCCGCCATCCCGGCGATGGATTGCACGATACCATATGCTAAAATCTTTTACATGAAGGACGATGCGGGCTACGTGCCGACGAAATACGATTCGATCTTCTGGATCGATGTGGATCGCGTCGTGCCGAATCCGTACCAGCCACGCAAGGAATTCAGCGAAACCGGTCTCGCGTCGCTTGCGGAGAGCATTCGTCAGTACGGGGTACTGCAGCCACTTGTCGTCAGCCGCACGGACGTGGAGAAGCCCGACGGTGGGCTCGAGAGCGTGTATGAGCTCATCGCGGGCGAGCGGCGTCTGCGCGCAAGCAAGCTCGCGGGCCTCAAGCAGATTCCGGTCGTCATCCGCCACGGCGAGAGCAATCTCACGAAGCTCGAGCTCGCCATCATCGAAAACTTGCAACGGGAAGACTTGAACGCGATCGATCGCGCGAAAGCTCTTCAGAAGCTCATTGACGAGTTCGGCATTTCGCACGCCGAGACGGCGGCAAAGATCGGCAAGAGCCGCGAATACGTGTCGAATAGTCTCCGTCTCCTTTCGCTCCCTGAGTACATGCAGAACGCGATCGTAGAAAAGGAAATCAGCGAGGGTCACGCCCGCCCGCTTTTGGCGCTCAACAGCCGCCCCGAGGAGCGCGAGACGCTTTTCAAGGAAATTATCCTGAAGCGGCTGCCGGTACGCGCCGCCGAGCGCATCGCGCGCTCGATTGCGCAGGAGCGCGTGCGCACGCATCACCGAAAGACAGTTGAGATGGTGGAACTCGAAAAATCATTGACCGAGACACTCGGCACGCGCGTCATCATCGAGACAAACGCGGAAGGAGGGCGTCTCTTGATCGATTTCTTTTCTCCTGATGACTTGCAGCAGCTCGCTGCCACACTTGCAGCGCAGCAGGCGTCCGAGAAGACTCAAGAATCGCACGCACACATATTTCCAAACACGACGCAGCTTTCCGAGGATCCCATTACGCCTGCTGCTCCCGACGAGCCGTCCGAGGACGAACTGTATTCAGTTAGCGGGTTCTCGGTTTGATGTCACCTTCGGGCGTGGCGATTTTTTCGCTCGGATGATTTTGCGGGGTCCATCTTCTCAAGCGCAGCGCGGATGTGGCGTCGTGCAAGCGAGGTGCGCGCGATATCGAGCCACTTCGCGGACGGATGCGCGGCGTCGCGTCGCACTATTTCCACCACTTCGCCGTTGCCAAGGACGGTATCGAACGAAACGAGCTTTCCATTCACTTTGACGCCCTGGAGATGATCGCCGAGGTCGCTGTGAATCGCATATGCGAAATCGATTGGGGTGGAGGCTGCCGGCAGATCGATGACATCGCCCTTCGGGGTGAAGACGAAGACGCGATGCGAGAAGAAATCTTCTTTCAATCCTTCGACGAACTCTTTCGAACCGGCGACTTCCGTGTGCGCTTCGGCGAGCTCGGCGAGCCAGAGCGGCACTTTCGCGGGATTTTTCGCCGCACCCTCCTCCTTTTTCGTGACTTTCATGAGCGAAGGGATGAGCGAGCGCACCCAAGAAAAGGAGAGCGATGAAAAGCGGCTCTTTTGGGTTTGTTTCTCCAGTTTCTCCACGTCTTTGCCGAGCTGCTTATACGTCATGTGGGACGCGATGCCGAACTGCGCGCGACGGTGCATCTCCTCGGTGCGGATCTGGATCTCGACGATGCCCGCGTCAGGAGTGACGACGGTCGTGTGGAGCGACTGGTAGCCGTTTGGTTTCGGGAAGGCGATGTAGTCTTTGAATTCGCCCGGGAGCGGCTTGTAGAGCGCGTGGACGGCGCCAAGCGTCGCATAGCAGTCTTCGATGGTGGGCACGACCACCCGCAGAGCGGCAATGTCGTGGATGAGGCTGATGTCGTCGTGCTTCCGTTTCAGTTTCTGATGAAGACTCCAGAGGCCTTTCATGCGGATGTCGGTACGGCCTGCCGGAAGCCCCTTCTTCGCGAGCTCGCTTTCGATTTCCTTCTGCACTTTGGCGAGTCCGCTCTCGGTCTCCTGCGTTTTCAATTTGCGCAGTTCTGCGGTGTGGGTTGCGGCATCTGGGTCGACGTAGGGGAACGCGAGGTCTTCAAG
>JAGWIS010000018.1 GCA_028866135.1 Patescibacteria group bacterium | reverse complement strand
GGGCATCCTTCCAGCTGCTCGCTTCGGGTGAAAACGTGAAGGTCACGGACCTCACCCTCTACGCGGCTGATTCGAACAGCACGACCGGCGGTCTTGCAAACGGCAAGATCATGGTCAACGGCGTTCAGGTGGGCTCGACGAAGAACATCGGCTACAGCTCGAGCAACACGACGGACTTCTCCCTCGGTTCTTCGCTTATCCTTCCGGGCGGCCAGACGACGACGGTTGACATCTTCGCTGACGCGAAGACATCGACCTCGACGAACCTGACGGCCAACGAGACCGTGACGGTCACGCTCGGCGTCGGAACGAACAACGGCCAGGGCCAGTCCTCGCTTACCTCGACGAACGTTCCGGCGTCCGCAGTCTCGGGCAACACCATCACGGTGTCGAGCTCTTCGCTCACGGCGACCAAGTACTCGGGCTACGGCAATCAGACGATGATCGTGGGTGCGAACAACGCCAAGCTCGGCGCGTTCACGCTCTCGACCGGTTCGACTGAAAGCGTCACGGTGAACACGATCTACATCACCTTCCCGAACGCGGTCTCCTCGACGATCACTAACCTGACCCTCAAGGACGACGCGGGAAACATGTTCGGCACCGTGCAGACGACGCCGTCCACGAGCAACTCGTTCTCCGGAACTGTTAGCATCCCGGCCTCTTCGACCAAGACGTTCAGCATCTACGGAAACATCGTCGCGGGCGCCAACACCGGCACCATCGTGCCGTCGGTCGGCAATTCGACCTCGGGCACGGGCGACATCACGGGCACCTCGGCTTCGCCGGCGACGACGGCTCTTCAGACCATCACGCTCGGCACGGGCACCCTCACGGTGACGAACGGCCCAGCTGATCCGGTCAGCAACAACGTTGTTGCGGGAGCAAGCGCGGTCAGCGTCGGCCAATTCAACTTCGCGGCCACGAACTCCTCCTACACGGTCCAGAATCTCGCGATCCTGGTGCCGAACGGGCAGGCAACGTCGGTCACGAACGTGACGCTCACCTACAACGACGTCAATGGCGCACCGCAGACGGTGACGAATGCGCTTAACGTCAGCTCGACGCTCGCGTACTCGACCGCGACCTTCACCGGTCTCTCGATGTACGTGCCGGCGAACGACTCGGCTAACCTCGGCGTCTCGGTCGGCGTGCCGACCCTCGCGTCGAACGGTCAGTCGGGTACGGGCATCCGCATCGCTCTTGACCTCGGCGGCACGAACGGCGGCAACGCTACGTTCCGCGCAATCAACAGCGCCGGTGCCGCGACGACGACCCCGAGCGCGCAAAGCACGACGATTTCGGCAGGCGGCACGTTCTACACCCGCAAGTCGATTCCGACCTTCGCGATGCTCGCGGCTCCGTCGGCACAGCCGTCCTCGGGCTCCGCTCTCTACCGCTTCAGCATCACGGCTGATCCGGCGGGCGCAGTCGAGTGGACGCGCTTGAACTTCACCATCGCTACGTCGGCGACGACTGCGGCAGGCCCGATGCTCTCGTCCATGTACATCACGAACGAGGCAAGCGGCGTAAGCCTGCTTGACAGCAACACGACGTCGGCGACGACGACGAAGACCAACGTCACGATCGACCTCAGCCAGAACTCGACGCAGCCGAAGTTCGAGCAGATCGGCGCGGGATCGTCGAAGACCTACGCCCTCTTCGGCACGGTCAGCAACTGGACGACCGGCAGCTCGCTCACCATCAACTTGGCCGCCGACAGCTCGGCTTCGTCGACTGCTGCGGTTGCCCTGCATGAAGGCTCGGCGGCTCCGAACACGATCTGGTCTGATCGCTCGGCATCCGGCCACTCCGTCAGCACGTCTGACTGGGTGAACGGCTACCTCCTCAGGAACTTCACCACGAACGCGACCAGCTACTCCAAGTAGTCTCGCTTCGGGTGAGTTCCTGAAAGGAACAGCCTGAGTCAAAGGCCTTTGGGCCTCCAGCTGGGGAATCGGCCTAGCAAACGCAAACAACCCCCTCGAAAGAGGGGGTTGTTTGCGTTTGCATCACGAGAACCGCCCATCTCATGAGGCGGTTTTTCGTTTCGTGTGTGGATAAGTATTTTCGCGCCATATATCCGGCATATAATTCGAGAGACGACTCGCAGTCATTTATAATTATTGTCATTACCCACAAAATCATGAAAGCGCTTTCCGTTCGGTCCCTTGATGCGTCGCTATTCGGCCTCGTGGCCGTCGCCGCGCTCCTTCTCTCGTTCTCGCTCATGCCGCGCGCCGCGTCGGCCGCGGCTGTCACGCTGACTTCCATCACCGCGACCTCCACGAACTCGTCGACCGCCTGGGCCAAGCAGGGTGACTCAGTGAGATACCAGCTCACCGTGAGCGCCAACCCCCTCATCACTCCGCAGATCAATATCTTTGGTTTGGGTTCGACCACGATGACGAGCACCGGCACCGGCACCTTCACCTACTCGACGACGACGAGCAGCATCAACGCGTGGAGTCAGGGCGCCGTAACCTTCAACATTTCCGTCGGCGGTACGACAGGCGCCGAGGCGACGACAACCGTTACGCAGGCGAACCTGACGGGATCGAATGTCACTTACGATTCCATAGCTCCGACGAATCCCACGGGCATTTCCGGACTGGTCTTTCGCAGTACCGCGACGATAAGCCTTGCATCCACGGATACCAACACCGTCACGGTCTACTACACGACCGACGGCTCGACGCCATCCTGCACGCATGGAACCGCGTATAGCTCCTCGTTTTCGTTCACCAATTCGACGACCGTGAGTGCGATCGCCTGCGACGCCGCGGGCAACACGTCGGCCGTCGTTTCCGCGCTCTATAGCCCCGTGCAAGGGGGGAACGGTGCCCCCGCTCCTGCGGCAGCACCTTCTCCAACGGCAACCGCCGCTACGCCGGCAACCCCGGCCGCGCCCGCACATACGGCAACGACGACTCCAGCCGCGCCTGCGACTCCCGCTACGCCGGCCACACCCGCCATCCCGGCAACGCCTGCCGCTCCGGCCGCATCTTCCGCTAAGGCGCTCTCGGCCTCGCAAGTCCAGTCGATTCTTGATGTGCTCGCATCATTCAATGCGGACGCATCGACGATCGCGATGGTGAAAGCTTCCCTCCAGGGGAAGACTGCCGGTTCGGTGGCGAGCGCGGCAGTGCACGCGTTCAAGAAGTATCTCGCGATGGGATCCGTCGGAAGCGATGTGAAGGCGCTCCAGCAATACCTCAACAGCCACGGGTACAGCATCTCGGCAAGCGGGGCCGGCTCTCTTGGCAACGAGACGGAGACCTTCGGCCCTGCGACCCGGGCGGCTCTCATAAAATATCAGAAAGCTAAGAACATCACCCCGGCAACCGGTTACTTCGGGCCGAAAACGCGCGCCGCGATAGAAGCGGGCGAGTAGTCGCTCAAAAAGCGAGGCAAGAGAATCGCTCACGCCTTGCGTGAGCGATTCTCTTGCGTATGGTATCCTCTCCGCTATATGCAGAGCGTGAAAAAACCATGGCTTCTTGCCGCCGCGCTGTTCCTTGTGATCGTGTGTGTTGCCGGCTTTTCGCAATTGCACCAGAAACCGACGCAACCACTCGCAGCGGCTGAAACGTCTCCTCTTGCGACATCCACCGTTCCGGTCGCGACCACCACCACCGTTAAGCGGCCGGCTTCGTCGGGCACCCAGTCGTTCCCCATCAATCCGTCCGACAAGATCGTTTCTTGGGATTTCAAGGGCGCATACGCGGGCAACGCCGATCTTGAGGCGCAGGCCGCCGCCGACAAAGCCAAACTGGAGGCGCTCATGGGAACGAGCACGTACGACGACTACGATCTCTACATCGGTCTCGGCAACGATGATAACTTGCTCGGCGATGGAGCCGGAGCATATAAAAACTTCAACCGCTCCATCTCGATACACCCGAAGAAAGGACTCGCTTACGTGAATCTCGCGCATCTCATGGACGAGCTCGGCGCGTACGAGACCGCCGCCGATGCATACAGCGCGGCAGTCTCCGTCGAGCCCGGCATGCTTGAGTACCACCTCGAGCGGCTCAAATATCTCACGCGGCAGTTTGGGGCGGACACGGCGCGTATCATAAACGCGTTTGCGGACGCAAACAAACAGTTCGGTGACACGGCTCCGGTCATTGCAATAGAAGCCTCCTGGCTTACGGCGCAGGGCCACTACCCGGAAGCCGTCAAGGCCTGGGAACTCGTGAAAACGCTTTCTCCCGGGAAGGACATGTCCGCAGTCGACGCGGAAATAGCGCGGCTCGAAGCAAAGCAATGAACTTTCTTGAACGCGCGTACTCCTGGCTCCTCCTCTCGCCCGTCATCCTGCCGGTCGTTATCTGGGGAGATCTCATCTACCCGTATCTCGTTCCCAAGACGCTGCTTTTTTATGCGCTCAGTTTCGCGGCGGTCGCCGTGTTCGTGATACTCGCTGCGCACGGCAAGCCATTCTTCTGGGCGCGCCTCTCCCGGAAAGCCGCATGGATTCCGGGCCTGCTTCTCGCGCTCGCGTATGTCGCGAGCGCGTACGGCATCGATTTTTACCGCAGTTTCTGGAGCCTCTTCATACGCGGCGACGGCCTCCTGATGCTCTCATGCGCCGTCCTGAGCTTCTATCTCATCCTCCTGAGCGCGGACCAGGCATTCTTCCGGCGGCTGCTGCGGGCCGTCGCGATCATCGGCAGCTTCGTGGCTCTCTACGGCATCGGGGAGTGGCTCATGGGAGGAGGGCGCATCGGGAGCCTTCTTGGCAACGCGGCGTTCTTCGCCGGATATCTGGGCATCGCGTTTTTCGCGACCTTGGCCGCGGCGCAAGAGTTTTCTCTTTCGTGGCGCCGCGCCGCGTATAGCGGGGCGGCGCTCCAGGTAATCGCAATCGTCTTGACCGCGACGCGCGGCACGATGCTTGCTCTCGCCATCGCCGCTGTCGCGTATCTCTGTGTTGTCGCCCTCCGAGGGGAGGGACGCACGCGTACTACAGCGGTAGGGGTGCTCGCTACCCTCGCTCTTCTCGGCGGACTCTTCTTTGTGTTTCGCGGAGAGCTTGCGCATGCGCCTTTCGAGCCCGTCGCGCGCATCGCGTCGATTGGGACGAATGACACGGACATAAAGAGCCGTTTGTTCATCTGGGAGCATATGGCGGCGGAGATACAGAAGAGCCCCTGGCTCGGCGTCGGGGCGGAACACATCGACACGCTCTTCAACCGTTTCTACGATCCGACGCAGATTTCCGAACAATGGTTCGACCGCTCGCATAACGCGTTTCTCGATTACGCGGCGCAGTACGGCGTCGGGGGACTCGCGCTCTATCTCGCGCTCATCGCCGCTTTTTTCACTACGGCTCTGCGAATGAGGCGCTCCCGTCCTTCCGGAGACCGCGAAGAGGGAAGCGAGAAGCGTATCGCTCTCATCTTCGCCCTTCTCGCGCTCACCTATGCCGTCCAGAACTTCTTCGTCTTCGACACCGTGTCCTCCTTCTGGCTGTTGCTCGCCCTTCTTGCCGCATTCCTTGCTGTTTCCTCTGAAGAGGAGTTTCCCGAAGCGCTTCCACTCCCCGCATGGATGCGCCCCGCGTCGTGGCTCTTCGCGCTCGCGCTCGCGCTTTTCATTATTCCCGCAAGCGTGCGCCCAGCGCTCGCCGCATACGATCTCGCCCAGGCCTACAAGTATCCGATTATCGACGCTCCCAAGGAGATCAGCTATCTTTCGCACGGCATCGCACTTGGCACCTACGCGGACATCGAATACGGGTATGAAGCCTACGACATGTACGGCAACTACCAGACGAGTATGCTCACCGGGCAGGCGCGCGTCGACGCTTATCAAGCAACGCGCTCGATCCTTTCTGCGAATTTCGACAAGTACCCGTACGATGCGCGGACGGCGCTCTACCTTGCCCACATCCTCACGCTCGCGCCCGCGGACGTTTCGGTAGACAGGGGACTACTCTCAAGCGCGCTCGAACGAGCCGTCCGGCTTTCGCCGAAACGCTACCAACCCTGGTTCGTCCTCGCTAACCTCTCGATTAGCGAAGCGAACGCATTCCCTGTCGGCTCGTCTGGGCGCGCGGACGGCTACGCTGCGGCCGAAGACGTCTTGCGGCGTTATCTTACCCTCGTGCCGACGCTCGCTGAACCGCACTTCGTGCTTGCTCAGCTCATGTTCGCTTCAGGCGACGCGCAGGGCGCAGCGGCTGAGGCGGCGAAGGGAAAGGCGGATTACGTGCAGGACCTCGATACCGCCCGCCGCGCCGCAGCGTATTACATCGGCGTGAAGGACTGGGCTCTTGCCCGATTCTTCTTGAATGACGTCGCCGCGCTCGCGCCCACCGACTATGCGTCGATCTATGACCTCGCGAAAGTCACGTATCTTTCCGGCGATCCGGCTGCCGCTGATGCGATCGTCGCCTCGCTTCGCACGAGCAGCCCGGGACTGCTTCCGACTGACCAGAATTTCCTCAATGCCATCGAAGCCTATGAACAGTCAAAAAAATAAAAGACGGGCACTGCCTTTTTTCATCGAATTCGTGAAGTTCGCAAGCGGCTTCGCGGCCATCGTCGCGGTCGCGCTCCTTTCTCTCCACGTCGCGAGCGCCGCGATGGGGTAGGTGTACATTCTTTCCTGGTTCTGCTACAGTGCTCCTCGTACGAACCGAAGACCGTAAGTAGCCCCATGAGATAGGCGCAGCCGCCATCTCACGGGGGCGTGAATCTTACGCAAGGACCCCGTGAGATAGATCTTCGCGAGTGCAGTCCTAGTTTCGAGAACTGAAAATCCTCGCGATTACGCTGCGTTCGGGAGCGGTTATCTCATGGGGGGAACTCCCTCTTCATACGTTCGTGCATCTAACGAGGAATTAGCCACTAGCGACTAGGGCTCAGTGCGAATGACCTTAAGGACTAATGGCTAAACCCTAATCGCTATTACAATGGCAATATCAAAAGATAAGAAGCGCGAAATCGTCGCGAAGCTCACGGATGCTTTCAAAGAAGCGTCTTCGATTGCGTTTGTCGGCTTCTCGAAATTCACGGTTGCGGACGTCTCGAAGGTGCGCAAAGAACTCGCGAAGGCGGGCGTGCGCTACTTCGTCGCGAAGAAGACTCTCATCCTCCGTGCGCTCAAAGAGCGCGGCTATCAGGGCGAGGTTCCGATGCTACCGGGCGAGATTGCGGTCGCATGGACGACAGACGACGCGACCGCGCCTGCGCGCGGCGTCTACGATCACGGCAAGAAGCTGAAGGGCATCCTTTCGCTTCTCGGAGGCGTATTCGAGGGGGCATTCATGAATGCGGAGCAGATGACTGCGATTGCGACCATACCGCCTATGATCGTGCTGCGCGGCATGTTCGTGAATGTAATAAACTCGCCTATACAAGGCCTGGTCATCGCACTCGACAAGATTCGCGAGACTAAAGCATCTGCGTAGCAGATGCTCGTCCGACCCAAAGGGTTTAGGAAGAAGTCAGTTTAAAAATTCAACGAGCGATAGCGACTATGAATTTGTTAACCCTGTTAAATCCCGCGGAGCGGGACATTTGCAAAGCAAATGTATTTAACAGGGCATAAGATTTTCTAATTCGCTCCGCTCATAACAAAATCATTATGGAAGAAACGAATGTGGCACCGGCTGCGGAGACCGCGGTTGAAGTGCCGAGCAAGTTCAAGAAGCTCGTCGAGGAAGTCGAGGCGATGACCGTCATCGAACTCTCCGAGCTCGTGAAGGTGCTCGAGGGTAAGTTTGGCGTGAGCGCGGCAGCGGTCGCGGTCGCGGGTCCCGCAGCGGCAGGAGCTCCGGCGGAGGAGGCGAAGTCGACTAACGACGTCGAGCTCACCGATGCAGGCGCAAGCAAGATCGCCGTCATCAAGGTGGTGAAGGAGGCGCTTGCTCTCGGCCTCAAGGAAGCGAAGGATCTCGTCGACGCCGCTCCGTCGATGCTCAAACAGGGCATGAAGAAGGAGGATGCCGCCGAGCTTGCAAAGAAGCTTACGGATGCAGGTGCGAAAGTCACTTTGAAATAAGCGAAGCGTTTTTCAAAGTGACCCTTTCGCCTTTCTGGCTTTGCGCGCGCCGAATAGGCTCAACGTAGCGCAAAGCCGAATCAAAGAAAGGCGTTAAGGGTAACGTGCGATGCAACAAAAACGCGTTTCCGCCAAGGGCGGAAACGCGTTTTGCGTTTTTCGTACGGGGCGCTTACACTGGCGACATTCATGGAACCCCTCGCAAAGCTTTTCGGCTCGAACGCGCGCCTCAAGACCCTCCGTCTCTTTGTTTTCAATAAGGATGCCTCCTTCACTCTTGCCGAGGTGGCCGAACGAGCGAAGCTCTCCAAAGAAGCCGTCCGCCGCGAGCTTGCGGATCTGCACTCTGCAGGATTCTTGCGAAAGAAGGGGGCGCCGACCCCCACCCGCTACCAAACGAATCCGCGCTTCGAGCATTTGAAGGCCATCGATGCGTTCATCCGCGATACCACCAACGTGAGTCCGCAGAATATGCTCGGCGCTCTGAAGCGCGCCGGCGCGCTTCGTCTCGTCGCTCTCTCGGGCCTTTTCACCGGCGTCCTCGAAACGCAGATCGACCTCCTTATCGTGGGAGATCATCTTGATGAACGGGCCCTCGCAAGCGCCGTGCGCTCCCTGGAAGCCGAGTTGGGGCGGGAAATCCGCTATGCCTCCTTTGCCACCGCTGACTTCCGCTACCGTCTCGAGGTCTATGACCGCCTCCTTCGGGATGTTTTTGACTATCCACACCGCCTCCTTGCGGATAAGATAGGGCTCTAAAAATGCTATACTCTGGGCAGAGCTCGCAGGAGTACGCGAGCGATTAGCCGCATAAATAAACAGAGTCACTTACTATGGTTTTCACTACATGGGCGGACGTGCTTAGCCAGTCCTTCCAGAATCTTTTCTACGGATTGGTCGCGTTCATCCCCAACCTGGTTGTTGCGATTGTCATCTTCATCGTCGGATGGCTCGTCGGCGTCGGCCTCGGTCGCGTCGTCGCGCAGATCGTCGATGCGCTGCGTGTCGATCAGGCGCTCCGCTCGACCGGCATCGAACGCGTCCTCGCACGGGCGGGCTTCGAGCTTTCCTCCGGCAGATTCCTTGGCTTCCTCGTTGAGTGGTTCTTTATCATCGTCTTCTTGGTCGCGTCTCTCGACGTGCTCCACTTGACGACGGTAGACCTCTTCATCAGCGACATCGTCCTCGGCTATCTCCCGCAGGTCATCATCGCGGTCTTGATCCTGCTCGTCGCGGCGGTCGTCGCGGAAGCGACGGAACGCGTCGTCGTCGGCTCGGCCAAAGCAGCCTCGCTCCATGCGGCTGGCTTCCTCGGCAAAGTGGCGCGCTATGCGATCTGGGTATTCGCTATCCTCGCTGCGCTCGCGCAGCTGAACGTTGCGACGGTCTTCGTCCAGACGCTCTTCACCGGCATCGTCATTGCGGCATCGCTCGCCATCGGCCTTTCCTTCGGTCTTGGCGGCCAGGCAGCGGCAGCCCGCTACCTCGATCGTCTCCACTCGGAGATCAAGGACTAAAGGGGCTTCCCACGAAAACAGCCCGTTTGCCGGCCGGCAAACGGGCTGTTTTCATTAGCCCCGCTTGCGGCCTTGCGCTTTTTAGGGCGCTCGTCTATACTCGCCTATACGTGTCTACGAACCGAAAGAACCCAACTTTTAGGAGCGGATAGGCCGTAAGGCCGCGCGTGTAAACGCGAAAGAACCGCTTCAGGCGGTTCTTTCATTTCTGGAGATACGGATTTCTTTGACATACGAACCCCGTTAGATACTCAACAGGCTACACGTCGTGGTGAGGTAGTGCTTTATGGTACGTGATGATTCGCATATCATAAACGCACATCTGAAAAGTTATCTAACGGGGCGAATATGCATTGGCAATTGAAACCTCGCGGCATCGCTGCCGCGGGGAGAGTGTGAACCCCGTAGTAGAATTTCGGCTCGTCCTTTGGACGCGCCGATAGGCGCAAGCCGAAATTTCACTACGGGGGAAGTGCGTGTGATATGCAGGTCTCCGTACGGGAGACATAAGAGTGCACGGTGGATGCCTTGGCCTAGGACGGCTAAGAAGGACGCGACTAACCTGCGAAAAGCTTCGGGGAGGCGGTTTGTAGCCTTTGATCCGGAGATATCCGAATGGGGAAACCCTCCAGTGTTGAACTGGAATCCGTGGGGTAACGCCCGCGCGAAGCGAACCCGGGGAAGTGAAACATCTCAGTACCCGGAGGAAAAGAGAACAATCGGAGTTGCGTTCCATTCAAGCGTATGTTCGTTTGAATGGAACGCGACTCTCGTGATACCCCGAGTAGCGGCGAGCGAAAAGGGAAAAGCCCAAACCCGCACACTCACTTTGCCATTGTGCCATGCGTTGTTCCGGAAATTGATTTCTGGACGCGCCTGGTCCAATGGGGCGTTCATACTGTCACCGAATCGGTTGGCACGAGAACAACGATGGCAAAGTGAGTGTGCGGGGGTTGTAAGATGCGAACATCGTACTTGTACGAGAAGAGTTATCAATCGTCTGTATAACAGAAGCTGCTGGGAAGCAGCGCCCCAGAGGGTAATGGCCCCGTATGTGAAATACATGACGACTCTTGTTCGTATTCTTGAGTAGCTCGAGACATGAATAGCTCGAGTGAATCTGCCGGAACTAACCGGTAAGGCTAAATACGTCCTATGACCGATAGTGAACTAGTACCGTGAGGGAAAGGTGAAAAGCACCCCGAGAGGGGAGTGAAATAGACCTGAAACCGTGTACTTACAAGGGGTCGGAGCGGATGCTTGCATCCGTGACGGCATGCCTATTGAAGAATGAGCCGGCGAGTGTCCCTGCACTGCTTGTCTAAGAGGTTACGCCTCGAAGGCTAAGCGAAAGCGAGTGTTAACAGCGCGTCCGTGGAGTTTTCTCCACCGGCAGTGTTGGGACGACCCGAAGCCAGATGAGCTTGCCATGAGCAGGGTGAAGTTTGTCGAAAGACAGATGGAGGCCCGAACCCGTAGATCGTACAACGTCTTGGGATGACTTGTGGCAAGGAGTGAAAAGCTAATCGAATCTGGGAATAGCTGGTTCTCTCCGAAACAGCTTTTGGGCTGGCGTTGCGAACAGTGCGCGTGGGGGTAGAGCACTGGAAGGGACCAACAGGGAGAAATCTCGTGGTTCCTATCAAACTCCGAATACCACGCGCTCGCGCAGCAGTTAGAAGGTGGGGGCGAAGCTCCATCGATCGAGAGGGGAAGAGCCCTGATCGCCAATTAAGGCCCCAAAATCGACATTCAGTACATCACAAGGAAGTGAGGATCCATAGACAGTGAGGATGTTGGCTTAGAAGCAGCCACCATTTAAAGAAAGCGTAACAGCTCACTCATCGAGGGTTCTTGCGCCGAAGATGATCGGGGTTAAATGTCGTGCCGAAATTGCGGGTTTGTGCGCTTCATTGAGGAGATGTTCATTCAACAAAGTTAACGATGAGGAGGTGCGAGATGAAACAGTACCTACTGACCTACAAGGTAAGTTCATTCGACGGACAGTCCATTGTCGCAACCACTATCATCGCAGAAGATGATATGGAGGCTGGAGTCTTGGCAAAGAAAGCGTGGAAGGTAATCAAGCAACGAGATACATGTTGTTACTCAACCTATCCCGAGCTCTTCAGTCTAGACAGCAAAGAGATAGCCATTCGATTCGAATGAATTTTAGAAATGGAGGCGGTAAACATGAAGCCGAGGAGTCCCCTCGGCTCCTCAATGAAGCGCACAAGCGGTAGGAGAGCGTTCTGTTCGCGCTGAAGCTTAAGGGATAACCCAAGGTGGAGCGTACAGAAGTGAGAATGCCGGTACAAGTAACCACAATGCGGGTGAGAACCCCGCACGTCGAAAGACCAAGGTTTCCTCAGCTATGGTGATCAACTGAGGGTTAGTCGGGCCTAAGGGGATGGCGAGAGCCGAACCCGATGGACACACGGTCAATATTCCGTGACCGTTTATAGGGGCTAAGGAGTGACGGACTGCTGTATGGGTTGCCGGTAATTGGATTCCGGTCATTACTGCGAGGGCGCGCGTTAGGGAAATCCGGCGCGCATTACCCCGAGCAGTAGCGCAATTTTCTCCTTCGGGGGAAGAGAGAACGCAAAGCGCGGTTTCAAGAAAATCTTCTACGCATTCAACTCTATAGACGCCCGTACCGCATACCGACACAGGTGGTCCGGTCGAGAAGACCAAGACGAACGAGTAAGATGTCCTCAAGGAACTCGGCAAAAAAGCGGCCGTAAGTTAGCGATAAGGCCTGCCCCTTGCCTGCAAGGGTGGGGGGCCGCAGTGAAAGTTTTTCTGGCAACTGTTTACCAAAAACACAGCTCCCTGCAAACTCGTAAGAGGAAGTATAGGGGGTGACACCTGACCAATGCCGAAAGGTTAACCATGGTTGGTGCAATTACTTCGGTGATTGTGCTGGACTGTGTAAGCCCCGGTGAATGTCGGCGATAACTATAATCGTCCTAAGGTTCCGGGCTCGACACTTTGTCGAACCCGGAAGGACTAGGACGGTTATAGGGTGAACAGAGAAATACACCAAGTTACCTGAGTATGAAGCAATTCATACTTTGTCCAATGTGACTCTAAGAGGCCATACGTCATAGTCCAGACATTTCGGTGTTTGGAACAAGATATGGTCCTTCGCGTGTCTTTAAGGAATCGAAGAGCGTAATTCCTTGTCGGGTAAGTTCCGACGTGCACGAATGGTGTAATGACTGGAAAACTGTCTCGAGGACTCGCTCGGTGAAAATGCACTTCCGGTGAAGATGCCGGATACCTGTAGTTAGACGAAAAGACCCCAGGAGCTTTACTACAGCTTCGTATTGGCCCTGCGGGATTCATGCGTAGCATAGATGGGAGACTTTGAAGCGCCGCTCTCGGGTGGCGTGGAGTCGTCAGTGAAATACCATTCTTGAATCTTGCAGTGTCTAACCTTGTTGGGATCCAACAGGGGACCGTGCGTGGCGGGTAGTTTTGGTGGGGCGCTATCCTCCTAAAAAGTAACGGAGGAGTCTATTAAGGTTCTCTAGCCGCGAATGGAAACCGTGGCGATAGTGTAAGAGCATAAGAGAGCTTAACTGCGAGGGGTACGTCCCAAGCAGATGCGAAAGCAGAGTCTAGTGAACCGATGGTACGCCTTAGATGCGGCCAGAGATTAACGGATATAAGTTACCCTGGGGATAACAGGCTAGTTCCGCCCAAGCGTCCATAGCGACGGCGGAGTTCGGCACCTCGATGTCGGCTCACCTTAGCGCGG
>JAGWIS010000017.1 GCA_028866135.1 Patescibacteria group bacterium | reverse complement strand
CTGCGGCGCGCGTCTGCATGTCCCATCTTCATAAACCAATTCTCTTCAAGAACCGCTCCCGTAACCCGCCATCCCTCACGCCCGCGCACGAGCACCACTTCACTCTCGGCAAAGGTCGCAAGCGCGGCAGCAAGCTTCGCGCCGGAACGGCGGAGCCCCTGCGCGCGAGCGCGCACGATCCCGAGCCCGGGCGTAAGAAGGGTGACGAGCGCGTTTGTTTCTCCAGCGGGAGCGCGAGAAAGCACGATGCCTCTTGTTTCGTATTTATGCCGCATCCTTAATAAGGTCAAAACGGACTGTGCCAGTTGAGAGCGTGGCGGAATGCTTCCCTTCCGGACGCATCTCCGCATGCGCTTTGTCTCGCGGAGAGAATCCTTCTGTCTTCCGCGCCTCAGCAACTGCGCGCGCAAAATCCCGCTCATCGCCCTCCTTGATGAGCTCCGGCGTAAGCGCGGTGTCGAGCGCAAGCTCCTTGGCGATAACGACTTCCTTTACGTTCACTTCCTCAGCAAGAATCTGCGCGAGCTCGGGAGAGAGTTTCTCCGGGATAGTCAGCTTCGAAAGCGGCTGGCGCACCTTGATGCCCGCCTTCTGCCGCATCTGGAGCGCCTCCGACGCGAGCACGCGGACACGAACCATTTCAGCAATGATCGTATCTTCTTTACCTTTCGAGAATAGCGGCCGGAGACTAAAGCGACTCTTCGCTTCCGGCCACGTCGCAAGATGCACGCTTTCTGGATCCGTAGCCCTCTTCACCTTCGCATACACTTCCTCGGCAAGAAACGGCGCGAACGGTGCGAGGAGAAGTGCCGATGTCTTTAGTGCATGTGCAAGCGTGTCGAGCGCGGCGGCATCGCCAGCACGTGCGCGTTCGCGCACGCGCCGCACATACCATTGCGAAAGATCCTCGAAGAGCGCGGCGATCGCGCGCGTCGCCTCGAACGGCCGGTAATCGTCCATAGCGTCCGTAACGTCCGATATTGCCGCATGCACCCGAGCGTCCATCCAGCGGTCCACTGTGGTCTGTTTGCTCTCCGTCCGAGGAACGTCCTTGAAGAGTTCATAAAACTTCGCGCTGTTCTCGAGCCACGAGAGCGCCTTCGCCGCATCTTTCACCGTCTTCTCATCGTAATTCTTCGAGTCGCCTGGCTGCGTCACGCTGTACATCCAGAATCGAATCGTATCGATGCCCCACTTCTCCGTTTCCACCCACGGATCGACGACATTGCCTTTCGACTTGCTCATCTTCTGTCCTTCAGCATCGAGGAGGTGGCCGAGCGAGATGGCATTTTTGTAGGCAACGCCGCGTCCTGCGAGCACGCCAACCGCAAGCAGCGTGTAGAACCAGCCGCGCGTCTGGTCGATCGCCTCGCTGATGAAATCAGCAGGATATGCGACCTTTTTCAGGAATGCGTCGAGTGGCTCGCTGCCGCGCTCCTTCGCCGCTTGCGCAAAGGGCATCGCGCCCGAGTCGAACCACACGTCCACAACCTCCGAGACTCTCTGCAGCTCGCTTCCTTTTGAAGACACGAGCACAACATCGTCGATATAGGGCCGGTGCAGATCAAGCTCATAGTCCTCGTTGTGCGGAAGTGGAACGAAGTCGACCTTACGACTCTCGGCATGCGCAAAAGCGTCTTTCTCGATGCGGCCGTGGCGTGCACATGCTTCCGAAATGGTCTCCCCGAGGGAAACTGATTCAATCATGAATGCGGGCGTCTCGTGTGTTACGAACAAAATACCTTCGTTTTGGTACTTTTTTTCACATTCACAGAGGACCGATCCGGCACGTTTTTTTAACTGTACCCAGCTTTCGCCGTTTTCCGGTGCATAAGTTCCCTTCGGTTCCGAGTTTGCAAACCATTCGTGATAGGCTCCGATCGGCCCTCGATTAAAGATACCGAGTCCGAGCTCACGCAAACGCGTATCGTTTGTATTGCGCGATTCAGGTATGCCAAGTTCTCGAGCGACAATGTTAGCTGTTTCGGCAGCGCGCCGCAATGGCGAATGGATGATACGTGTTATGCCGGCGCTCCTAAGACGTTTTACCGTTTTAAGCACCTCCTCTCTCCCTTTTTCCGTGAGATCGCCAGCGATCGAGTCGTCGTCATTGAGCAACCGATTCACGTTATTTTCTGCCTCGCCGTGCCGCATAACGAAATAGTTGTTGCCGGATTTCTTCGTGTGCTTCTTGAGCTCGTCAATCGAGCCGATGACGAGTCGTTCAGCCCCGTCGGCGCTCTGCCAGACGGGCATCGGCGTGCCCCAGTAGCGCTCACGGCTTATCGCCCAGTCTTTCGCACCCGCGAGCCATTCGCCCATGCGGCCCTCGCGAATGTACTGTGGCTCCCAGTGGATTTTTTTATTCTCCGCGACGAGCTTCGCGCGCAAATCCTGCATGCGGATGTACCACGAATCGCGAGCGTAGTAGATGAGCCGCGTCTTGCAGCGCCAACAGAAAGGATACGTATGCGCATGGGAATCTTTCTTGAAAACAAGACCGCGTGCTTGGAGATCTTTCAGAATGTCGACCTGCGTCCCTTCTTCGACAACCGATTTCCCTGCGAGAAATCCAGCCCCTTCGACGAACTTCCCTTCCGGATTTACCAAATGTACTTTCGGTAGGCCTTCTTTCTGTCCGAGTTCGAAGTCGTCTTGGCCATACATCGGCGCAATGTGCACGATGCCCGTTCCCTCATCGGTCGTAACAAAATCCGCTGCATATACGCGAAATGCTTTTTCAAATTTTGGCTTCTCCGACTCGGGCGCAACATTTTTCGCGAAATCATAAAGCGGCTTGTATTTCTTTCCTGCGAGTGTCGCGATCGAAATACCAGCAGTACGTCTCCATTCGTCTCCAAGCACAGAATTCGCGCGAGCATCCGCAAGAATGACGCGCATGCCGTCCTTTTCATATACTCCGTACACGATGTTCTCACCAATTGCGAGCGCGACGTTTCCGGGAAGCGTCCATGGCGTCGTCGTCCATGCGAGCAAAAACGTGCCGGGCTCGTCAACGAGCTCGAACTTCGCGGTTATGGTCAGATCTTTGACGTCCTGGTAGCCCTGCGCGAGTTCGTGCGAAGAAAGCGCCGTGCCGCAGCGCGGGCACCAGGGCAGGACTTTGTAGTCTTTGTAGAGCCGTCCGTCCTTCGCTGCATGCGCGAAAAGATGCCAGACGACTTCCATGTAGGAGCTGTCGAATGTAAAGTACGCCTTCGTTTCGTCGACCCAGTAGCCGATGCGTTTGGTGAATTTCTCCCAAAGATCGATGTATGCGAATACGCTCTCACGGCACTTCTTATTAAATGCGGCGATTCCGTACTTCTCTATATCCGGCTTCCCTTTAAAACCAAGCTGCTTCTCGACCTCAAGCTCCACAGGGAGACCGTGCGTGTCCCAGCCGGCACGGCGATTGACCCGATAGCCGCGCATCGTTTTGTAGCGCGGAATGGCGTCTTTGAATGCGCGGCTTTCCAAGTGATGGATGCCCGGCTTGCCATTTGCCGTCGGCGGGCCTTCATAAAAAACGAATTCGCCTTTCGGGGATTTCTTTGCGAGCGATTTTTCGAAGATGCGTTCGCGCTCCCAGAACGCGAGTATCGCCTCTTCGCGCTTCGCGGCCTCTGACTTTTCCGGAGTGTCTCCCATAACTCCCCTATCGTAGCGTTTGCGGGGCAAAAATGGAAACGGCCGCTCCCTTTCCAATGTGACATGCCACATCCTCCCTTTCGATTTGAATGATTGTTGTACTACCCGCAGAGGAATCTAGCGCGCGGGGCGTTTTCTCGCAACAGCCCACTGTTTACATCCTCTCTGGTGCGGGAATGCCGAGAAGCGAGAGACCGTTCGTCATCGTATTTGCAAACGCGCGCGCGACGCGCTGCTTGTACGCTTCTTCCGGACTTCCGAGGACTTGCTCTTCCGCATAGAACGAATTCCATGCGCTTGCGAGCTCGGTGAGATACGTCGTGAGGATATTTGGCGCTAGCTCGCGCGCGGCGCGGGCCGCTACTTCCGGAAAATGAAGAATCATCCGCTCAATCGCATACGGCGCCTCCGGCTCCTTCGTGCCAGCCCCCTTCCCCGGCGCGTACGCAAGAATCTTCTTCGCCCGCACGAGCGCATACTGCAAGTACGGCCCCGACGCGCCCTCGAGCGAGAGCGACTTCTCCTCATCGAAAATGATGTCCGAGCCCGGTGCTTGGCGAAGAATCATGTATTTGATGGCGCCGAGAGCGACCTGCTCAGCGACGAGCGGGTCCGGATTCCTTTCGCTCGCTTTACCGATAACCTCGGCGAGAAGCGCGTCAGCGGTTACGACATTCCCTTCGCGCGACGACATCTTGCCCGTCGTAAGCCGGAGGAATCCATGCGTGACGTGCGCCGTCTTTGCGGCAATCAAGGGCGCGATCTCTCCAAGCGCAGCAAGCACGACTTTGAAGTGCCCCGTTTGCTCCGCGGCGGTGACGATGATTGAACGATCGCTTTGCACCCGCTCTTCTTTTAGGAAAGCGAGACCGATGTCTTTCGCTTCGTAGGTCGGCGTTCCTTTGCTCGTGATGAAGACGAGCGTGTGGAGGCCCTTCTTCTCGCCGCGATAAATCACCGCCCCTTCGCTTTCTTCAAATACTCCGCGAGCAATGCCATCCTTCACGATACGGAGTCCTGGCTCGGCGGTCTCGCTTTCGAAGAAGTAGTAGTCGAAATGCGTCCCGAGGATTTTGTAGAGACGCTCAAATGCCGCGAGCGAGACGTCGCGGCCCTTGCGCCAAAATTCCATGAGCGCCGCATCGCTCCCGGCATACACCGACTGATTTAGTGCGTCTATCTCCGCTTTCGCCTCCGGCGATTCTTCGTACGCGCGCGAGCCCGCCGCGTACGCTTCGCCGATTTCTTTTGCTGTCGTCGGCTCCGTAGTGCCTGCTTTCCGAAGTCCCCATAATGCCTTGGCGACATGCGGACCGACGTCGCCCTGGTAGTTTGCACGGACGACCGTCGCGCCTTCGTTTGCAGTGAGGCGCGCGAGCGCTTCGCCAATGATATTGCCCATCAAGTGACCGATGTGCATCTCTTTGAACGGATTGGGGTCGGTGTACTCGATGAGCACGCGCGAACCGCCTTCGGCGGTTTTAGCCTTCCCCCACTCCGCTCCCTGCGCGTCCGCCTCGGCAATCGCAAGCGCGACTGCCTCTCGTGAAAGCGCAATGTTCACGAAGCCCGGACCCGCCACCGAAATATGGCTTGCGATGTCTGCGGAGAGCGCGTCGATGAGGAAACGCGTAATTTCATCCGCGACGTCGTGCGGCTTCCTGCCGAGGACCTTCGCTGCCGCGAGCGCGGCATTCGTCGCATAATCTCCGTGCGCAGCCTCGGTCGGCCGCTCGACCGTAAACGATACGTCGCCGGCGCCCATGCTCTCAAGCGCTTTTTTGACTGCCTTTCTAATCCGCTCCTCCATTCTGGCAGTATAGCCGTTTCCTAGAATGAAGCGAAGGTACTATAGTTCCAATATCAAGCATTAGTGAAAGGTTAAAGAAAAAATCGCCTCGCAGCGATTTTTCTTTTTTAAGATTACCTCTTCGAGGTTTTCTTGCGGTTTACCAGATTCCCTGCACTTAGAGATTTCGTCAACTTGCTTGTACGCTTGTCTTTCATCGCACGAGCCGCTTTCGATGCCAACCTCTTGCCTGTACGCACTGAGTTTTTCTTTGCCATACCAAGAAACATAATTGGGCCCGCTAATAATCTTCGTTTGGTGATCAATCGCCCGAATTACAATGCATGATATATATTTACAATATCTTTGCAACTGTGAACATCCTATTGATAAAAGCGTCTGTGTAGACTATGCTCTAACCATGACTCACCAACTCATCACGAACGTTCGAGAATTGAGGAAGATGCACGGCATGAGCCAAGAATATCTAGCTGAGAAGCTCGGTATCTCGCGCCCCACCCTTATACGCATAGAGAAGGGTGAACGTCCCCTCACTGTCGCGGAAGACTCGAAAGTCAGAGACCTCTTCGCGGTAGAACGGAAAGGTGTTGCGCGCACATCAAGCGACATTCGTATCTCTGTCCCGCAAAAGAATATCGAGAAGTTCAAGCAGGTCCTGCTCTATGTCCTCGGTAAGACAGCGGGTAGACCGAATATCGGCATGACCGCGCTCTACAAGCTTCTCTACTTCATCGACTTCGACTACTACGAGAAATATGAGGAGCAGCTCATGGGGCTTACCTATATCAGGAATCACTACGGCCCTACCCCGCGCGAGTTCGTGAAGGTCGTCGAACAGATGAAGCACGCCGACGAAATTGAAGAGATAGAGAGCCGCCATTTCGCGTATGAACAGAAAAAGTTTCTCCCCCATCGCGAACCGGACCTGACGAAACTTTCGGGTCAAGAGCTTGAAATGATTGACGATGTGCTCAGACGCTATGGCAATCTGACTGCCGATCAACTTACCGCAATATCACACGAGGATACGCCATGGGCCGTTGCCGATGAGGGCGAAGATATTGAATACGAACATGTCTTCTACCGTCCCGAGAAGCTCTCCGTGCGCGAGTACGATCCGCTTTAATTCGAACGCGTTATGGAGTTTTCCGAACATGCTTCTTTTACGCGCGAGTTCGGACGTTTGTTCAAGCGGTTTAAATCTCTTGATGACGACCTCGAGAAAATAAAAAAGATCTTGCTGAAACAGCCTGCGGGCACTGACGGACGACACTGGAATGTCTTGCACCGATCCGAGCAATGCGTAATCTTCAAAACGCGAATGATGTGCCGATATTTGCGGCACGGCGACCTACGACTCATCTACGCTTACTTCCCCACTGAGGGGCGCGTCGAATTTATCGAGATTTATTTTAAAGGCGATAAAGAAAGCGAGGATGGGAAAAGAATTGCAGACTATCTGAAGAGATTCTAGATGAATGATTCGGGAATGGGGTGCGAAAGCGCAAGCGCGCGGACTTTTGTGTGGGCAGCAGCCACTGCATCGTCGCGCTTCGTAAGCACCTCGACCATAATCTTTGCGACCTCCGCAGATTCAGCCTCGCGGAGTCCGCGGGTGGTCATCGCTGGCGTACCGAAACGGATGCCAGAAGGATCCATCGGCTTTCGCGTATCGTCCGCAATCGCGTTCTTATTGAGCGTGATGCCGGCGCGATCGAGGAGCGTCTCGGCGTCCGCGCCCGAGATGCCGAAAGACTTCCACACATCGAGCAAAATAAGGTGATTGTCGGAGCCGCCTGTAATCATGCGTGCGCCATGCTCTTTAAAAACTTTCTCCATCGCGTGGGTATTGGCAATGATTTGTTTTGCATACTTTGCAAACGACGGATGGAGCGCTTCACGGAAAGAAATCGCTTTCGCGGCGATCTGATGCATGTGCGGGCCGCCCTGAAATCCGGGGAATATCGCTTTGTCCATCTTCTTTGCAAGTTCTTCTGATTCGCGCGTAAGGATCATGCCGCCGCGCGGGCCGCGCAGCGTCTTGTGGGTAGTGGTGGTCATGACGTCAAATCCGAAATCGAACGGATTCTTCGCCGCTTTTCCCGCGATGAGTCCGGCAATGTGCGCGATGTCCATCACGGAGACTGCGTCGACCTCCCGTGCGATGTCGACGAACTTCGCATAGTCAAGCTCGCGCGGATACGCCGAGAAGCCCGCGAGCACTATCTTCGGCTTCACTTCCTTCGCGACGCGACGCATGTCGTCATAGTCTATTTCACCCGTCTCGATGTCCTTCATCTTGTATCGCACGAAATTGAAAATCTTGGTGAGGTAGGTCACCGGATGGCCATGGGTCAAATGCCCGCCATGCGAGAGGTCCATACCAAGCACCGTGTCGCCGGGCTGCAAGAGCGCAAAATACATCGCGATGTTTGCGTTCGCGCCGCCAAGCGGCTGCACGTTTGCATACGCCGCCCCAAAAAGCTTCTTCGCTCGCTCTATCGCGAGCATCTCTACCTTGTCCGTAAACTCTTGCCCGCCGTAGTAGCGCTTCCCCGGATACCCTTCCGCGTATTTGTTCGTAAGTGAGGATGCCATTGCCTCCTTCACCGCCCGCGAGACGTAATTTTCCGAAGGAATCAGTTCCAGTCCCTCCGCCTCGCGCTTGTCTTCCCCAACAAGCGCGTCATATATCTCGGGATCTTCTTCTTGTATGTGACCATAAAAATGCATGGGCGGATTGTATCACTGAAAATAAAGCCGGCGCGCTTGTGGCGCGCCGGGGTTGGTGTTGGAGACCATTTACATCGGAAATATTTCCTTCGTGGCAAGCACTTCCAGAACGCGGTTATGCACCTCCTCTCGCGGTAGCGTTGCATCAATGAATGCAACCGGCGCTTCAATGCGGGATGCAAACGCGCGAAATCCTTCACGGACCCGTTCGTAGTATGCGAGATCTCGCATATCAAAGTGGGTGGTCGCTCTGCTTGTGTCCCGCATCACACGTTCGCGCGCAATTCCTGCTGGTAAGTCGAACACGACATACAGGTCAGGACTGCGGCGCCCAGGACCAGAAAATACCAGTTGCCTGAGATCAACAAAGAGGCTGCAAAGCTCTTTATGCTGTTCTCCGCAAAGCTGGAAAGCGAATGTCGAGGAGTCGCCACGATCCGAGAACACGTGTTTGCCGACCCGGAGCATGGGAGCGACAAGATTGTGCTGCAGTTCTTCACGGGCTGCGAAGAAGAGCAGTAAATTCCCGAGGGCCGTTGATCGCTCGGCGAGCGGGTTGTCACGAACGATTTTCCGTATTTCCTCGGCAAATGGCGTCCCCCCTGGTTCGCGAGTAAAGACAGCCGTATCGACAAACCTTTCCTTTAGGACGTCAATTTGCGTCCCCTTTCCAGAACCGTCCATGCCGTCGAATATGACGTATTTCCCCATAACCGATCCTCCTTGTGTGTTTATCTGGTGAACAGTCCAGGGCCATCGTATACGAAAAGAAGGAAAAGGAAACCCCCGCGACGACCGGTGTCGGCGCGGGGGCATCTAGCCTCAGGAGTTAGAGCTGTACGGGCTTCTTAAAGTGCTTTGAGAGACGCGCCGTTTCCTGGTCGGAGTAATGAGAGCCGCCGGAATCGTCGTAGCGGACTTCCGGAACAGATTTCATGTACTCATACCGCAGTCGCGCGATCCGCTGCCCGTGTCGTATGAGCGTATCCTCCTGCGGGATGACTTCGAGCGTGATGGGACGCCCGCATCCCTCGCCGTCGGCGCCGCAACCCCATCCGGGATCGATGTACCCGGCCGCATGCGACCGGAACTCCCCGAGCCGTGGTTCGATAGCGCGCAACTCCGCCGAAAGATATGGAGGTACCTTGATCCGCTCCCTGGTGGTGAGAATGTAGAAGCAATTTTTCCGAAGGATGTATTTCCCGTTGGAAACACATACCGGTTCGAAAAAATCCGCGGGATCGTAGAAGCCCGTCTTGCTCATATCGAGCACTTTCCGAGTTCCCCGGCACTCCCACCCCGTCATGCCTTCCACATGGATCGTCAGCATGAAGGAGTTGTCATGCCGCCGCGTCTCCGAAAGCGACAACTTCTTCCCGCCCTCATCAAACGCGAGGCCGGCATCGCCTATCGCGAGTTCGGTATGCAGGTCGTCGAGAAATGATTTCCCGTCGAAGAGCCGCATTTGCGACAATGCCAAACCGGGTTGCAGCAAGACCGGGAAATAGTCGGGCCGAGCGAGCAACCACAATTCGCCAGACCATCCCGGCCGAAACAACGCATCGTACATGTCGATGCCATCGGCAATCGTCCGGCAGAAGAACCCGATGCGGCCGGTCGACGACTTCGGATTCGCGTAGCCATACACCATGCTGGGGAGTTTCCATTCCCCGGCGATGCGAAACAGGTACGGCACACCGACTTCAAGCGGGGTGTCGAACCGGTGCGGCGTCGCGCCGACGGTTGGCAAGAGATCGCGCACCTTCTCTCCTTCGTGCAACGGGAGAAATATGCTCTCGAGACGATAGGCTTCTTCCGCGAGCGGCAGGTCGATCGAGGCGGGATTCAGATAGCGTTCCGTGATTCCCGAGAGGCACCCAGAAGCGAGAAGTTCCCGCAGCGTCTGCTTTGGCAACACCCCCGTTTTTCCCATAATGATGTCCCTTTCTTTTATTTCTGGTTGAGAGTTGTGTGTACGTCCGCAAGGACTGTACCCGCGAAAACGGCAAAAGGCAAGAAAAGTGAAGGGCGGCGGTTTTCACCGTCGCCCTGAGTCGGAATGGAAGTTCAGGCTCTACGCAGCTCATTCCGGATACGCGGAAATGAACTCCGCAAGCTGCTGATCACCTCGACAGCCAAGAAGCAGGTCTTCCTTAGACACCAGCTTGGTGAAATCACCCTCGTTTGGAAGCGTTTTGCGATATTGCGTCCATACAGAAGAGTAATTCCCATGTGAGCCTTCCGGATCTCCTTTCTTAAACGGCCGGGCTGGGTGCTGAAACGGAGACATATGCCCGTTCATTTGCAGGCTCTCCGCCAGCTCAACATCCTTGCTCAAGCTGCGCACGCCATCATGGGTGAGATAGCTCGTCCGAGCGCATTTCCCTGCCGATGCCTTGGCAAGAAGCATCTGATCGGCCGTTTCTTCCCGATCCTCCGCCCGGATGTAAGGCAGATGCCATTCGTCGCAGGTTAACCGTTGCGGCGTACTGGCCATCATCGCCCTCGCGATGGCAATGCAGAAATCTTGCGCTTCGGGTTGAGCCATCCTGCTGGCCCGCAACCCAAAGAAGTTCCTCCAGTGCGTAGCGGTAACGATGACGACGTGGAAGGCGTATGGCTCGAGAACGCGATTTGCGTGTTGTTTGTGCATTCCACGATCCTGTCGAAAGAAGACGTCCTTGAGCCCGTAACGCTCAACGATTGCGTCGATGTCCTCGACTAAAGGTACGGCTTCGTCAAGATACCCGCCCTTTTTCGCTGCCGACAAAAACTCTTCGCGACCGCCAGCAAGAAAGAATGCTTGTGCTACGGCTATGTCACGGCCGATGAGCCAGTTTCTGACGGCGTGTTGTTGATCGGTATCCGACAATGCTTCGCCGGCCTGCATCCCCGCCTTGTTCGCAGCGAACGAAGCGGGTACATACGGCCGGACAAGCGCCGCCTTGAGACGCTTCCAGACCGGAATCGCGCGCGAACTCGCGGAATTGCGCGAGAAACGCGTGTGGGTATTGAACTCGGCCAAGTATGGACGTGGGAACTCGACCTCGACCGAAACCAGGCGAGAACCCTTGTACGAGCTGTCGCACACGACTCGAGCAGATGCGAGACCCTCCGTCACGTATTGGTTCACGGTTCTCTCCTTTCGTGATTTTGTGTTTTTTAACGTAAAACAACAAGTCTGGACGGACTATACTGGCAAAAGAGTTTGTGCGCAAACAACGGAAAACGACGCTGTACGGCGTCGTTTTCCGTGAAGCGAGTTCAAAAATTACTTCACGCCGACTCACGCATAATTTTCTGCTGAAAATTTGCGCGAGCCCGCCTCGGTCCGTCGACCTCCGGCTCGTGGAAGTATCTTACTTCACTTCCACGCCCATCGAGCGCGCGGTGCCCGCAATGGTGCGCGCCGCCGCCTCCGGAGAAGCCGCATTCATGTCCGGAATCTTTTCCGCGACAATCGCCGCAATCTGCGCCTGAGTGATAGTCCCCACTTTTTGTTCGCGCGCCTTGCCCGAGCCCTTCTCGATGCCGAGCGCTTTGAGGATGAGGCGGGAGGCCGGCGGGTTCTTCATCGTGAAGGTGAACGAGCGGTCGTCGTAGACCGAGAGCTCGATCGGGATGATGCTGCCGCGCTTGTCCTTCGTCGCCTCGTTGAACTGGGTCACGAACTGACCGATGTTCACGCCGGCAGGGCCGAGCGCGGTGCCGACCGGAGGCGCCGGCGTCGCCTGGCCGCCGGGGATCTGGAGCTTTATTTTCTTGACTACTTTGGCCATATAGAGATGAAACTTATCTTAGTAAGGGTCCTGGGTCAAATGCGGCAAATCAGAGCTTCCTGACCTGGAGGAAGTCGAGCTCGACCGGCGTCTCGCGTCCAAACATCGAAACCATCACTTTCACCTTTCCGCGGTCCTCGTCTATTTCGCCCACCTTACCCTCCAAGTCCTTGAACGGACCGTCGGCGATTACGATCGGATCGTCCTTCATGAGATCGATACGATGCTTTGGCGCTTCTGCCGTCATGCGCTTCATGAGCGAAGATACTTCCGACTCCTCCATCGGGACCGGCGTGTTGCCCGCACCAACGAATCCCGTAACACGCGGCGTATTGCGCACCACGAACCACGAGTCGTCGTCGACGATCATGCGCACGAGGATGTAGCCCGGGTAAATTTTTTCTTCCTCGACGATACGCTTCCCTCCCTTCACATGGATCTTCTTTTCGGTCGGCACGATGACATCGAAAATCTTGTTCTCCATGCCGAGCGACTCGATGCGCTGCTTCAAATTGCGCTCGACGGCGTTCTCGTACCCGGCATAGGTGTGCACGGTGTACCAGCGCGCATCTTTCTCCTGCGGCTTCGTCTCGTCGCGAATTTCTTTGCGCACGGACGGAGCGATGTCGGCCATACCGATCTCCTCCGGCAAATCCATCTCTCCGCTGTGTATGGGCTGGGTGTCGTTCATAGGATTATGCGCCAACGACCTTGCTCAGCACTCCGCCAAACGCGTAGTCGAGAACGGCGACGAGAAGAGCAATCACCACAGCAATCACGATGACGACGAGCGTATGCGCGATCGCGGTGCGATTGCTTGGCCAGACGATGTGCGCGAACTCTTCGCGAACGTGCTTCAGATACGTGAAGGGTGAGTACATGGCGGGTGGTTTAAATAAAAAAGCCCTGCGGGCTTTCGATGTGTCTAATATAGTACGGCATCAAAAATGAGTCAATAGCAGCAATAAAAGAAAAGATTTAGCCCGGACACCTTGCGATGTCCGGGCTTTTCTCCTTTCTTTAAATCAACTCAAAACCATCGCGATGAGTGGCTCTGTCTCGACAGCCCTGAATGCCGCTGCCTGCTCGGCAGAGATGTAAACAACCTCTGTAGGCCTTTCCCCAACGTACTCAAGGGCGAAGGGGTTGGGGAGATTGTTTGAGCACAGGTTTGGGTTTCCTTCGCACCAACGCTTGAGACAGAACAAGCAAAGCGAACTGCGAAGGACTATCCCGCGCGCCTCAAGCTGCTGGCGCGCTTCGAGCTCGCGCGCTGGCGACAATACAGGGAGAGGGATGAGGGTACCTTCCTTCTTTTTCAAGATCCCCTCCTTCCGTTCTGTCCAGTGTAGGGGTTCCTGGAGAAAGCCCGGAGGGCGCGAAGCATCGCCTCGTGCAGCATCGGCGGTTGTGGCGCGCGTAGCGCACACGACACATCGGGCGCGAAGTGCTGCGGCACAACATCTCTCGGCTTTTCCTTCTTTGCGCGCAGAGGCCGATGGTGAGGGGGCTTTCTGTGCTGTCT
This sequence comes from Patescibacteria group bacterium, assembly GCA_028866135.1. Taxonomy (GTDB): domain Bacteria; phylum Patescibacteriota; class Minisyncoccia; order Phycocordibacterales; family Phycocordibacteraceae; genus C7867-001. Next base: position 269 of record JAGWIS010000017.1, on the reverse strand, counting down.
CCTCATCCTTCCTTGGGTCATGTCTGGAAGACACCCCCTGGCATGGTTGGCCTTTGTTCTTGAAGCCCCTCCCTTGAAACTAGAAACCGATTTGAGCATAATTCCCTCTCTTTGAGTGTCCGAATGGTTGAACAATAAGTGCTGCGGACTCGAGAGAAGGAACTGTCACGGAGACCGGTCTTGATGAGTCAAAGGCAACACCTCCCTCCTAGATTTAGAGTGTGAGTTACTTGCTAGCGAAGAACTCAAAAGTCCTCCGACAAGATAAG
>JAGWIS010000044.1 GCA_028866135.1 Patescibacteria group bacterium | reverse complement strand
AGGCGCGTCACGCCATTTTCAGACATTCCGATTTCTTGTACGGAGAATTTCAACCCCATCTTTTCAAGGATGGCGAGCTCGATTTCAAGAAAGGCGATCGGGGCCCGACGGATCGTAAGCGCGGAATGCGTTACCGCCGCAGCTGCGATGAAAAACATACTGTCGATCGGGTCTTCGCCGACGCTGTAAGAAATGTCCTTTGCGATGTCAGCGATGCCGCTCACGGTAAGCGTCGTCGTGCCGATGCCTTCAACCCGCACCCCAAGCGCCTTCAGAAATCCGCAGAGCTCCTGAACTTGGTAATTCGCCGACGCGTATTTGATGATGCTTGTGCCGGGAATCCGGGCGGCGGCGAGGAGCGCGTTTTCAGTCGCCGTGTCGCTTGATTCATACAGAATGATTTCGGCGGGCCGCAGTCCTTCATGCGACACGGAAAAACGATCGCTGAGAGCCTCGATCGAAACCCCGAATTTCTCGAGCGCGAAGAGGTGCGGGCGCACCGTGCGGGTGCCGAGCGTGCAGCCGCCCGACTGCGGTATCTCAAACGCGCGAGCGTGGTGGAGGAGTGATCCGATGAAGAGAAGGATGCTGCGTGTCTTGGTCGCAGCCTCGCGATCGATCGAATCAAGCGAGAGCTTTTTTGGAACGTGGATGACGAGACTCGATCCGTCCCATTCTACCGATACGTCAATCGAGCGCAGCACTTCGATGAGGCGGTTCACTTCCTCGATTTTCGGCATGTGCTCGAGCGTCGTCCGTCCGCGATTAAGGAGGGAGGCGGCGAGAAGGCCGACGGCGCCGTTTTTGGAGCGGCTCGTTTCAACGCTTCCCGAAAGACTCTTTCCTCCTTCGACGATGAAATTAATTCCTTCTTCCATGGGCGCTATCGTAGCATCTTTGCACCGAGGAGCCGAGGAGGATACTATGGAGACAATGTCTTTCTTTTCTCCGAAGCTCGGCATCGACTTGGGGACTACGAACGTGCTCGTTTTCGTGCCTGGGAAAGGGGTCGTGATCAACGAGCCGTCGGTCGTGGCGGTGGGGAAGGAGCACGGCAAGAGGGGCAATAACAAGATTCTCGCCATCGGCGCGGAGGCAAAGAAAATGGTCGGCCGCACGCCGGACGACATCATCGCGTACCGCCCCATGAAAGACGGCGTCATTGCCAACTACCGCGTCACCGAAGCGATGCTCCGGTACTTCATGAAGAAGGCACTCGGCAGAAATCCCTTTAAGCCCACGGTGCTCGTCTCGGTCCCCGCAGGCGTTACCTCCACCGAGAAGCGTGCGGTCATCGAGGCGGCGATACGCGCCGGAGCAAAGAACGCGTACGTGGTGAAGGAGCCCATCCTCGCAGCCATCGGCGCGGGCATTCCCATCCATGAGCCGATGGGGCGCATGGTCGTCGACATCGGCGGCGGCACGATAGACGTGGCGGTGATTTCGCTTGGCGGCATCGTCGCTTCGACCAGCGTGAAGTGCGCGGGCGACCGGCTCGACCGCGCCATTACCGACTACATAAAGAAGCAGCACAATCTCGCGGTGGGCGACAAGACCGCCGAGGAAGTGAAGATAAAGATCGGCGCCGCAGTACCGATGAACGAGGAGCTGTCGCTGCCGGTTAAAGGGCGCGATTTGATGAGCGGGCTGCCGCGCACGGTGGTTCTCTCCACAAACGACATGGTGCAGGCGATGGCGCGCGAACTGCGCGAGATGACTCAGGCGATCCGGAAGGTGCTCCAGGAAACGCCGCCCGAGCTCGCTGCCGACATCATCGACAACGGCATCATCCTCACGGGCGGTACTTCGCAATTGCGTCAGATGCCGGAGCTCGTCTACCGCCGCACGGGCGTCATGGCGAAGCTTGCGGTCGACCCGTACTACTGCGTCGCGCGCGGCACCGGCATCGCGCTCAAGCATCTGGATACGTATCAAAAAAGCATTTTGGCGAAGCGGTAAAAAGTGGCCCCTGGCGTCTCCGCCAGGGGCCCGAAAGGTTGATAACCTCCTTTCATAATTTTGCAATCAGGAATTCGGGCTCCGGGCCCAATCTTTGCGCGCGGGTCTTTTCCCATCGCACCGCCTTTACCCTGACCTGCGAGCCGAGCCGGATCTCTTGATAGGGGGCGACCTGGACGGAAAACCGGCTTGAGTCCGAGCGGCGTTCGACGACGACGTATCCCACGTTGAGACCGTCGTCGATCTTCTGGACTTCCTTCACGGTTACGAAGGTGTCATAGCTCCCCCATTCGTAAACCTCCGGTTTGCGCGGAGTGCGGGCATCCTCCCGCTGTTCTTTGGTCAGGCAACCGAAGGAGAAGGATAAAAAGCAAAGCGCCAAGAACATCCCCATCAGCCGCATCTTCATGGACGACTCCTTTCAGATAAAAGGTTATGGCGAATCGATTGTTCCGTTTAACTTGATGATTGCGTACGACGAATCCGAAAGTAATGTAGCACAATGCAATGGAAAGTCAATTTTACGAAACTGAATTCTCACGCTAACCGCAACAAAGTTTGCAGGCTAAGTGCAACACTTCTTGCAAGTCGCATACGCTCAGGCGTATATGGCATATACCCACATTGGACCCTCTGACTGGCTCGTCATCGCCC
>JAGWIS010000016.1 GCA_028866135.1 Patescibacteria group bacterium | reverse complement strand
CGCGGAGCCCAGACTTGGTGAGGGTCAGAAATACGGGAATTTTCATGCGCGGCGGCTACCGCCGCGTAGAGGGAATGCGCCGTGCCGGAGACTTTTTGATTTTTGAGTTGCAGGTTCGAGTCGAAGATTTTTTGAAGGGCGGATTTTTTGGCGGGGAGAGAGGGGCCGTTTTTAATTTCCTCTAGCATTTCCGCCTCTTTTACCCATGCTTGCATGGGTTCGAGCCATGCGGAGCCGTCGCGCTCCAAACGCTCGATTTGCTCCTGTATTGTCCGCTTGTCGGACATAAGCGCGCGTCGCCGCGAAAGATAGGCGTCGCGCTCGATATCCTGCGCGATGTAGAGGTCGGTGAGGCGGTCGAGCTTTCGATCCGCTTCGCGCAGTTCCTCGCGGAGCGCCCGCACGGCGTCAACGGTCGCGCGCTCCGCGTCGTGCTTGTCCTCCTCCATCCGGCGCTCGAAATCCCGCGCCCACTGGCTCGGGAGCACGAACATCGCGAGGAGCTCGGAAAAATCGGCGGCGAGCGTTTCTTCGCGGACGTAGGACTGCGAACAGCGAGACGCCGATTTTTTCGTACAGCGATAGTACACATAGCGGTGGACGTTGCCGTTCTTCTGACGCTTCACGCGCACCTCGGCCGTTATCGCCATGCCGCACTCGCCGCATTTCATCAGGCCGCAGAACACCTGCGGCTCGGTCGCGGCAACTTGCGGATGCCCGCGCTCCTCCATTACCTTCTGAACCTTGTCCCAGAGTCGCTTGTCCACGATGGGCGTATGCCGCCCTTCGTGAAGCTCGCCCGCATAGAGAAAGTGGCCGTAGTAGAAAGGGTTGGCGAGGATGAATTTGACGCGGTCGTTGTGGATGCGGTTGCCGTAGAGACTGCGGACGCCGTTGTCGTACAGAAATTGCCCGATGTCCTCAAGCCGCTGGGTGCCGGTAGCGTACCGCCCAAACGCGGCGCGGATCACTTTCGATTTCTTGCGGTCGAGCGCGATGGTCTTGGTACGCGGGTCGTTCCTATACCCTGCCGGGGCCGTGCCCGGGAAGTGCCCTTGCCGCGCCTTGGCGCGGAGCCCGCGTGCCGTGTTCACGGAAAGCTCGCGGATAAACTGATTCGCCATACCAAATTCCATGGACATCATAAGCACGTTGTCGGCTGGGTAGTACGCGCGGTCGTGCGTTTGGATATGCGCGATAACGCCGCTTTGGAGGAGCCACTGTATCTGCCCGCCGTCCACCGGATTTCGCGCGAGCCGGTCGATTTTCCAGCAAATGATGCCTTGCGCTTCGCCGCGCTGTATCTGCGCCATCATCTCATTGAACACAGGGCGGCCGGGCATTTTCGCGCTTTTCTTCTCGACGAACTCCTCCGCGATTTCTAGCCCTTCCCGCCGCGCGAGCGCGCGGAGCTCGGCCAATTGCGCCTCAATCGACAGGACTTGCATGTCCTCGGTGTCGGTACTCTTGCGGGCGTACAGGAATAAGCGCATGCTTATATTTTACCGCAGTTTGACTTGGTTTACCGCAAGAGTATGCTTATAAGGTAAAGTATATTTATCAGGTAAATAAATTTCTCCTAATATGGCTCTCAACTCCTCTTATCTCATCACAACAAAGAACCTCGAGTCATTTTTCAACAGCCTCATCACGGCCAAAGCACCGGAAGCATTTACACAGAAAGTATTGGAAAGTCTTGAGTTCAAAAGTACGAACGACCGCCTATATATAAGTTTACTCAAGGGGCTTGGATTCCTTGACCCGAACGGAGTACCGACCGAGCGATATTATAAGTTCCTTGACCAGTCCCAGTCGAAGCAAGTTCTTGCGGAAGCAATAAGAGAGGCTTACAGCGATCTCTTTGCTGTAAATATAAAAGCGAACGAGCTTTCTGTTCAAGACGTAAAAAATAAATTTAGAACCCTCACTCAGGGTAAAAATTCTGACAAAGTGCTCGGCCTCATGGCTAACACTTTCACAGCACTAGTCGCCTACGCCGAATGGGGTGCCACGACAAAAAAGGGTGATGAGAAGAAGGAAAAGAAAGCGGAGGTCCCGACGGAACAACCTAAGGAGCCGGTTGTGAAGAGTGAGGATACAGAAGATGAGGAGGTCGGTGTCAAGCTCCCTAAGACACAGCTCCACTACAATATACAACTGCACCTACCTGAATCGCGAGATCCGGCCGTATACGATGTTTTGTTCAAGAGCCTGAAAAGACACCTTTTCTAAACATGCCACACGACGACCTTTACTCATTTACGTTTAAAGGCCTTCTGACGGAGGAAGCTCTAGATAAGGCCGGTCGTAAACCCAAGGGAGATTTCTCGGAAGAATGGCGTATTGAGACATATAAACGACTGGGTCTTTCTCTTATGGATGAGGAGCTCGTCGTAAAGTCTCGGAAAATGGCTGTTGTTTACACCGCAATCTGTGCGTTTGAAAACTCGGTGAGAGAATTTATTGCCAAGAAACTCTTGGAGGAAAAAGGAGAAAATTGGTGGGAAGACTGCGTGAAAAAGGACATTCGGACTAATGCCGAAAACAGAAAGAAAGCCGAAAAAGATGTCCGGTGGTTGACTGCCCGAGGAGATTCCATGATCTACTACACCGAATTCGGTGACCTGATAGCGGTAATGGCAAAGCCAGAAAATTGGGCTTTTTTCGAAGTACACATCGGAAACATTGACTGGGCAAAGCAGATAATTAGCACCCTGGAAAAATCACGGAATATCATCATGCACAGTGGAGAACTGGCACCGACCGATATTGAACGCGTCGGCATGTATATTCGCGATTGGATTCAGCAAGTAGGATAAAGGGAGCTTCGCCGGTTTCAGACCCGCCGGCGAAGGGGCTCGCGTGCGCGGATGGGAGGGTGGGCCAAGCACGCATGTATTTGGGCCCCCTCTCTCCCCGCCAAAAAATCCGCTTCTCTTTTCTTCAAAAAATCTTCGGGCTTTGGTTTGTATTTCCGAATCAAAAAGTCTCCGGCACGGCGCATTCCCTCTACGCGGCGGTAGCCGCCGCGCATGAAAATTCCCGTATTTCTGACCCTCACCAAGTCTGGGCTCGTCTGTACGAATTCGCTCGAACTCATTTTACGCGCCACCCATGATCCTCTCGCGCCTCGCAGAGCCTCGGCGCTCGCCCGGCTCGCGGACTCGCCGGGCCCCTCGCCTCCGCCGCCTCCATGCTTTCTTTATTTTTCGCGGGGGGAATGCCTTTTGAAATTGAATGGCGGCGGGGCGAGGGTGGCGAGTTTCAAAAATGAAGAAATTATGACATTATTGAGTTATGGCGCAAAGCAATCTAGCGGATGCAAAAAACGCGAAAAATGATGAATTTTATACTCAATATCACGATATTGAAAAAGAGATAAATTCATACATAGAATATGACCCCGATGTCTTTAAAGACAAAGTGATTCTTTTACCCTGTGATGATCCCGAGTGGAGCAACTTCACAAAATATTTTGCCCAAAACTTTGATAGGTTCGGGCTCAAGAAACTCATAAGCACGAGTTACGCTGCGAAAAGCAAAAAGTATGACAGCGGTTATCAGCCTACGCTGTTTGAAACGGACGACCCAAGATTCGACAAAAGCAAGACAGCCAAAAACGGGAAGATTTTTACTCTCACGCGTGACAAAACCGGAGATGGAAAAGTAGATGTGGAAGATTTGGAATGGAGTTATCTCAAAGGTGATGGGGACTTTAGAAGTGAGGAGGTAGAGAAACTAAGGGACGAGGCAGACATAGTTGTTACCAACCCTCCATTTAGTCTGTTTAGAGAGTTTTTGTCTTGGGTACTGGAGGCAGACAAAAAATTCATAATCATTGGGAACTTAAACACCGTTGCTAACAGAGAGGTATTTCCTTTGGTCAAAAAGAACTTGATATGGCTCGGAGCTACATGTTTTAACTCGGGCGCTGCATATTTTATTGCTCCTAAAGAGCTGTATGACTCACAGAAGATGTCTAGCGAAAAAAACGCATATTTGAAAGACGGCAAATTTTACTGGAGAGTTAATGGGATAAGGTGGTACACAAACATTGAACACGGTGTTAGGCATCATCCTTTAAAGCTCATGTCCGAAAAAGACAATTTGAGATTTAATACTACTTTAGTGAGAAAATTAAAGGAGAAATATGAGGTTGACCGTTATCCAAAATACTCTAACTATGACGCAATTGACGTGCCACTTGTGAGTGCAATTCCGGATGATTATAAAGGAGAAATGGGCGTCCCTGTATCGTTCATGGATAAGTATTGTCCTGAGCAATTTGAGATTATTGGGATTGGAATCGGGTCGCTAGGAAAGGAGTTGGGTATTAGTCCCATACCAAAGGAAATAGACGATTCGCTCCCTGGGCACTCTTCAGTATGGAGGTTTTATATTATGGCTGGTAAGACCGCTGTTGTTCCTTATTCACGAATCATTATTAAACATAAAGACATATGATCACGACCCTAAAAACTGAAATAACGGTAAAAGATATCTGCGGAGGGTTCGTGTACAACGAGCTCGAAGGCAAAGGGTTGTTCGGCCTGTCTGGCAAGCTCACCATCCAGCCAGAATATCAGCGCAATTATATTTATGCTGACGGCAAGAAAGATGTAGCGGTCATCGAATCAATCCTTAGGGGCTACCCTATTGGTTTGATTTATTTCAATACGGTTTCTCCGGGCGTTTTTGAAGTGCTAGACGGACAACAGCGAATAACGAGTATCGGACGTTTCGTCACAGACAAGTTTGCTATCCATGCGAACGATACCCCGCAATACTTTAGTAAAATGCCTGCCGACTTGCGGAAGAAAATTGAGGAGACGAAGCTGCTTATTTACGAATGCGAGGGTACGGAAAGTGAAATTAAGGAATGGTTCAAGACTATCAACATCGCGGGCGTGCCTCTCAACGACCAAGAACTTTTGAACGCCGTATATTCGGGGCCGTTTGTGACGCTCGGCAAGGAAGAGTTTAGCAACAGCCAAAACTCCAACATAGAAAAGTGGCGGGCGTATATCAGGGGTAGCGCCGATCGCCAGGATTTCTTGGAACGCGCGCTTGATTGGGTGAGCAAGGGTAACATCGGCGACTACATGAGCCGCCATCGCAACGACAAAAACATCACCGAACTCAAGACGTATTTCAACAGCGTAATTGACTGGGTTTCCAGCATCTTTACGGATGTGGAGAGCGAGATGCGTGGACTTGAGTGGGGACGTCTGTACGAGACATACCACAAAAAATCTTACGACCCCAAGAAAGTATCAGCTGAAGTGCACAAACTCTACGCAGACCCCTATATCAAAAACCGCAAAGGGGTTTTTGAGTATATCCTCGGCGACTCTACCGACACGAAGTTGCTTGAGGTTCGCGTGTTCGACGAGGCGACCAAGAAAGCAACCTACGCGACGCAAACGGAGGCGGCTGAAAAGAAGCACACCTCAAACTGCCCGCTCTGCGCCCTTGGGCACGATGCAAACAAAGACAAGATTTGGAAACTGGACGAAATGGACGCCGATCACGTTGCGGCGTGGAGCAAGGGCGGTAAGACATCGGCCGAGAACTGTCAGATGCTCTGCAAGACTCACAACCGAGCAAAAGGAAACCGCTAATGACGGGGATAATTTTTGCACATCCGCATACGCTTTTTGAACAGGTCGGAAAAGTTTTAGAGACAGTCGGCCCCGAAGACTTTTTCAAGAGCCCAAAGGAGGAAGTAAAGAAGGCGCGAGAAGGATTTGCGGCGTATTTCTTCACGCTTGCACTAAAGAAATATTACGGCGGGCGGGACTGGTGGCTAGCTCAATACGACCAGTCTGTAAGAGCGTATCCGGATTTTGATTTCATGTCTTTTGCAGAAAGTCCCGATGATATGAAAATGGAGGCCGTGGAGTTAACTGGCGTCTACCCTCACTTCACATCGTTTGACGAAGCCCTGAAGGTTGTGGAGAAGAAACAAAAACAATATGGCGATAAGCCGGTAAAGTTCAGTCTGCTAGTTTTTGTGAATCACGAAAAAAGCGAGGAATGGATAAATATGCTTAGGCAAAACGTGCGGAGTGAGCATCCGTTCTTGAGTATATGGACGATACACTTGAGGTTTAAGCCGGGCGGAAAGGAAGTCGGGAAAGCAGTCGCCCAAAGAATTATGCCCTTGCCTGGGTTGAGGGTCGAAGCTGACACCGACGATCCCGAAATTCATAAGCCGCAACCTCTCCCGAGTTATATGGAGCAACGCCAGGAAGATGGCCGCACATACGTTACATTCAAGTCCGAGTTTATCGAGGAAATGCGCAAGAAGGTTAGTGCGATGTGAATTTTCTAGGGAGTCGGCCTCCTTGCGGAGCTTGGAGGCCGGGCATGCGCGCACGGGTGGGAGGAGTGCCGCGTCCGCGCGGCACTCGGGGCAAGTATTTGGATTTGCCTCGAAGCTGTTTCCGCTACCGAAGCTCTGCGAGGCGCGGAAGGTCAAGGGTGGTGCGTAAAATGGGTTCGAGCGAATTCGTACAGGCGAGCTACAGTTTAATTGGTCTGCCCTCTCGAATGATCGTTGGCGTATTGTTTTCGTCTAGTGCAATGACTGTAGAGGGCATGCCGGTACAGGTACCGCCGTCAAGGTAAAAATCTACCTGGTCCCCGAAATATTTCTTTGCTTCCTCTATGGTCTTGGCAGGCGGCATGCCTTCTGGATTGGCACTGGGTGCAATGAGCGGACCCGACTCTCTTAAGAACTGCGTCAGTGCGGCGTTATCAGGAACGCGGAAGGAGAGTGTGTGAGTACCGCGATGAAGGTATTCGGGAACATCATCGCCGCATGGCAACACGACACTTACGGGCCCCGGCCAATAGCGGGATAATAGGTTCTGGCGCTCTGCGGTAAGGACAACGCCAAACTGAACGAGATAAGCCGATGACGGGATTAAAATGATGCAGGGCTTTGCTGGAGTTCTTTTCTTTAGTGTGTAAACACGTTCCACGGCTTCTTCACTGAAAGCCGAAGCGACGATTCCATAGAGCGTGTCCGTGGGGATTACTCCCACGCTTCCCTGTTTACTCATTTTTGCCTCTTTCATCTGGTAAACATAGCAGAAGTCCAAACATCCTCTAGACGGCCAACCAAAATCTCTGCAACCAACGTATGGTATTTGGTGTTGTATCGGGTAATTCGCCCATGGAAGTCTCAAGAAAGAAATTCATTATTCTCTTTATCATTTGCGGGTTTGTCTTTCTTTTTATTACGACGACTCTTTTGGGAACAACGGGCCCACGAGGCTTCCCTCAGCCGCCCGACTCTGTCCTCAGGACTGGTGGCGACTCGCCACTAGCGTGGAAGAGAGCCGTATCCACGGCGATATTGCCTATCAAAGTTGTATTGATAGGTCCTTTAGCTCTGCCGCAAGTTGATTTCCTGAAAGAAGACCCGCCTCCCCCATTTATCGCTCTCTTCTTCATTATCTACTGGACTATCCTTGCCTCAATCCTTCACTATTTCATCGGTAAATTAAAACGCTCGTAAGGGCGTGATAATCATTATTCGGCGCGGCAAAATTGACGCGCCAGGTGTCTTGTCTTACCATGCCGCAAGACACTCTCGTAATTAACTTCCCTATCGAAGAAGGAGGGTTGCGATGAAGATACCCAAACTGAAGACCGTGGGGATTTGCACCGGCCGCTGCAGAAAAGAAGTGGAGGTTGAGGCTAGTCCCTTCTATCGCGTGGCGCGCGACCATGATTTCAGAGGGAAGAAGTGTAGCGGCTCTGACTATAGCGTCACAAACGCACGCTTCGTTATCCAAACTCAAGAGGAGGCGCTACAAGTTGCCGCCTTCCTGAAGAACGACAAGGCACGATGTCTCGAACGTCCTCTTGGTGGTTACCACGCGATGGACTGCGGTGACGGCGATCGCTGTCAGAAGACGCGTCAGAAGCTCGCAAGCGCGTTCGCGAGCTACTACCTCGCCAACCACGCCAAGCCGGCCTGATTCAGAAGCACATTGCACTCGGAGCCGCCTTCCCGAAAGGGTTGGCGGCTTCATCATTTCATACCAAACAAGCTCCGGTACTCTCTGCCCTTTCCGAAAGCAAAACAACCGCCGGAACTCGGCGGTTGTTTTGCTCAAACAAACGAATCGCTACTTCACCGAGACATCGCGGAAGATAGACGCCGAGATGGCTGAACTCGCGACCGTGCCGTACACGCGGACCGTGTCGCCGTTGCTCACCTTGCCGAAATCGAGCGTCGCCCAATTCCGCGCGAGGATTTTCGCGCCCGAAGAGAGCGAAACGGAGTACGCCGTGCCCGCCGCGTTAGTGAGCGTGAAGGTCTGCGCGGTCGAGTCGAGATTGGAGACGGTTCCCTGGATTGTCCGGGGACCGCTCGTCATCGTCTCGCGCACCGCCTGCACGTTCGACTTGATCTCCTGATTCAGCGCCTGACGGGCGGTCCAGTCGCGGACGAGAGTCGCATCGACAGTCCAGCTCGCGCCCTGATTGACGGATCCCTGAACGCCGACAAAGTCGCCGGCCTTGAAATCAGTGATTGCGGCGCCCTGCGGAAGCACCCGCGCGGAAGTCGGAACGTTTACCGTCCAATCGCCGCCCCAGCTTTTAACCGTAATCGAGCCTGAAGAAACCGAACCGATCGTGCCGCGCAGGAGCACTTTGCCTGCCGGACCGATCTGAAGCAGCATCCGCTGCGCCGATGCCGCCGGCGCGGCGGTCGTCGCCTGCGCTTCAGTCGTAGTCGTCTGCGCGAACGCCGTGCCGGCAAACGCCAGCGAGCCGATAATTCCGAATGCAGCTATAGTCTTCTTTAGCATGTTTGAACCGATTATCTGATTAGTAATCACTGCGAACAATCCTCCACCAAGGGAGTGTTCATAGTATACAACCAGAATCCCGGGCGTTTCGTTACGTCTCTGGCTCGAATTTTTCTTTAAGCCAGTTGTACAGGCGGAGCTCGTGCTCGGATAGTTCCTCCTCCTCTGCGAGACCGGACTCTTTGTAATTCAAATACATCATATATACATATCGGCCTCATGAGACTCAAGGAGCGCCCGCAGCGTCTCTTCCGTCGCAGACGACCATTGCTTTCCCTTGGCAATCGCCTCGAACGCCTTGTAGGGATCCGCTTCGGGCGCCGATTCCGGACGCGGGAGTTTTTCAGACATAAGGCTATGGTACACCGCGCAGGTCCGAATGCCACGTGTCCGGTTGAAAATATGGCGTTCGTGTAGTAGTGTCCGACTGGACTGACGATCAAAATCCCTATAACCGAAAACGGAGGAGGTGCAAAGTGTACGACGTTGAACGGGTGGAGGGGCTCGGGTTGTGCGAGCACTGCGGGGCCCTCGTTTCCATTTCTGACTATGCCGGAGACGACGCGATGAATGCAAAGTGGCTGTGCGGCAAGTGCAAAGGCGAACTCACCCACGTGTCCTTTGGTTTTGACAAGGGAGCCCGAGGCGCGCAAAAGGTCCGGTGGGTCGGACCAGACGGACAGTGGACCGACAAGAAACCGACGGACGACTTCCAGCTCGGCGCCATCCAAGTGATGGTGGGGCCAGAGGTTTTCTATTAAAAACCCTGTGAACCAACCGGTCCACAAAGGAGGCCTCTTGATGAGAATCCCGAAAGACACGAACTATCCGTCCGACAGCGTGCAATGCAACAAGTGCGGAGGACTTGGGTGCCAGGTGTGCGACGATAAGGGATGGCTGTTCCCCAAGACCAACCCTTTGGGGAGACGCTGCGAAAACCCCGGTTGCCACAACCCCCTCCACCCGGCGAGCACCGCAGTGTACTGCTCCAACCGGTGCGCCTCCGAAGATTTCTGACGCACTTCGACAACTCTCTCAAAGGAGATTAGCCCCTGCTTCTGGCGGGGGCGTCCTTTTTATAATTTATAGACCGTGATATACATCAAACAGAACAGGCAGTTCCCTTCGGGAAAACGATTCTGAGGCGCAGAAAGGAGGCGAGACGGATGGCACGAAAACGGGCGGACATTATCCTCGTGCAGCGAAGCTTCATCGTACGGAAAGACAGGCGGATAATTATCATTCGGCGAGCGAAAAACGACTCCCATCTCCCTGGTCTCTGGGAAGTCCCCGGCGGGAAGCTTGATGCTGGCGAAACGTTCACTCAGGCGCACAAGCGTGAAGTGATGGAAGAAACGGGACTGCGCATAAAGCCCGCTGCACAGCTTTTCTTTCCCCACAGCTACATCATCCCCGACGATCCCTACAAAGGAGTCTTCTTCGTGACGCTCATTGGTATCGCGAGACTCGTCGGCGGCACGCTCAAGCTGAGCCCCGAGCATGACGACTCTGCCTGGGTGACGTATGAGGAAATGCTCTCATACGATCTGGATCCCAAGGTCAGAAACGCCGCCCTGGTCCTTAAAAAATTTCTCACCTGAAAACCGAAAGCCGTCTTCCCTCTCACAGGGTTGGCGGCTTTCTCTTTTTATAAAAATTCTGACGGTTTTTCTTTTAAGGTACACTGCCTGTGCATGACACTCGCCGCTTTCGGAGTGACCGGGGACTTGATGCGCCTCAAGATACTGCCCGCGCTCTACGAACTTCACGCCAAGGGAGAATTGCCCGCTCCTATGCGCATCCTGGGCATATCGCGGCGGCCATGGGACGACGCCCGCCTGCGCGACTACATACGAGAAGTGGTGCCGGAGGCTCAAGAGCCATTCCTCTCCCTTTTCACCTTCTTGCAGGGAGACGTCGAAGACCCGGCGACCTTCGCGGCGCTCGCGCGAGAATCGGAGGGTGACGACGTCCTCGCGTATCTTTCGCTCGCGCCCTCCTTGTATCACACGGCTTTTGCCAATATGCAGCAGGCCGGGTTCGACAAACGCTCCGGCGCTACGAGCGTGATGATAGAAAAACCCTTCGGCACCGGCGGCGCGGAGGCGGAGCGCCTGTATGCAGAGCTCGAGAGCATCACCGCCACACAAAATATATTCCTCGTCGACCACTACCTCGCCAAAGATTGGGTGCGGGAGCTCGGCGCCCTGCCGGTCCCGCGCGAGCAGATCGCGCAGGTGCGCATGCGCTTTTGGGAGGACTCGGGAGTCGAGCGGCGCGGCCCTCTGTATGACCAGCTCGGCGCCCTGCGGGACGTGGTTCAGAATCATCTGCTCCAGATGCTCGCGCACCTAGTAGCGCCCGACGACCGCGCTCTCTTCCTTGAAGAAATGCAGCTCCTCTCCCCTTCAGAGATAGCGACGAAGACCTTGCGGGCGCAGTACGAGGGCTATCGGAGCATCCCGGGCGTGGCTCCCCAGTCACGCATCGAAACGTACTGCCGAGTCGGCACGACGCTTGATGCGCCGGGCTGGACAGGAGTCGAAGTGAAGCTCGAGGCAGGAAAGCGTCTCCCCCGCGCCCGCAAAGAAGCGGAGTTAACGCTCAAAGACGGAAGCGTCGTAACGATACCCGAGCGGCCGAACAAAGTCGGCGAATACGAGACGCTCCTGCGCGCAGCCATGCAAGGAAACCAGAGCCTCTTCCCCTCCCTGCGCGAAGTGCGAGCGCAGTGGCGCTTCATCGATCCCATCCTAGCGGCATGGGCCAAAGGCGTTCCGGCTCTCACGACCTACCCGCCCGGCGCGGTGCCGAGCGGAGCTGAAGCGGTCTAACCGAAAGTGAATGTGTATGCGCGGAGGCCTGCGCCTCCGACTTTGATCTGGATCGTGTGCGTGCCGGGAGTCGAATCGTGGACGAGACTGTAGAGACGATCGGCTTGTATGACCGCGGTGGATGTCTTCGGATCGACATCGGTTCCGGCGCGCGCGCCTACCGGCTTGCCGTCGAGAAAGACGGTGACGGTGACCGGAGTCGCGGCGCTCGCGACGAGGTAGACGTCGTGCGCGCCGTAGGCATAGACGATCGACGCCGCCCCGAGCGACTCCGCATACTGCGGCTCTACATCCCACGACCCGTCGAGATAGAGCGTGTTCGCGTAGATGCTTTGCGGGGCGGCGAATGTTTGGGCTTCGCTTGCGCCCGGCGTCCCGTTGCCGAGGTATTCGTTCCTGGCCGAACCGAAATACGTCTCCGGACTCTGTACGGCGCTCAGGTCCGGCGGGGAGATGTTCACGGTCGAAGAGGCGATTGCGACATTTGTGCCGAGCCGCGCGGCGCGCTCGGCGAGAGCGTCCTGTATCGCCTTTTCCGTCACGTCGTACTCGCCTTCCCCGGCGTGGTCATGCACGACGAAGCCGTCGATGTCGATGAGATATTCGCGCGGCCAAAACTGGTTTCCGAACGCATTCCACGTCCCGTACTCATTATCCAGCACGACGGGATACCTGATCCCGAGCCGCGTGAGCGCATCGGCGACATTCTGCTCCACATGCTCAAAAGCGAATTCAGGCGTGTGTACGCCGACGATGACGAGACCCTGATCCTTGTACTTCTGGTACCAGCTCGTGAGGTACGGAATGGTCCGCAAACAATTGATGCAGCTGTACGTCCAGAAATCGACGAGGACGACATTCTTGCCGCGATACTGCGAAAGGAGAATGGGTTTCCCGTCGGTATTCAGGTACGCATCGATGGAAGAGAGTTCAGCGGCACGCGAGTAACGCAGCGCTTTCTGGGCCGGCGAAAGATACGCTGCCGATCGGGCGGCCGCCTTGGCATCGGAAGCGGCGGGTGCGCTCTGCGTCGAGGTCGCCGTTTGCGAATTCCCCGGCGCGACGGCGGCGCCGCGAGAAAGGAAATACTGCTCAATCCTCGTCTCGTCGAAGATGCTGTAGAGCGGCGCTTCGACCGCCGCGAGAGAATCGGTGACGACGAGCGCGCCGATGATGAGGAATAGGACCCCGATAATCCGCTTGAACCATCCGTAGCCGTCGGCTGCGGGGCTCACCCGGTCGAGGATCCGCTGCCCGACAAACGAGATGAGCAGCAGGAAGGAGCAGAGACCGAGGATGTAGGCGAGGATGTCCGCCACACCGAGCGCGAGGCTCGCCGGAAGGACCGATGCGAGCACCACGAAATACGTCGGGCTGCAGGTGGTGAAGACCGGACCGAGCGCCGCGCCGACGAGTACGTCGCCCCAGAAATTCTGGCACATGAAGCCCTTCGACATGAGCTGGCTCGACTCGCGATTTGCGCGTGCGGCGCCCGGGATACGGTCCCAAAGATCCGGAAAGATGAAGAACAAGCCGACCAAAAAGAGTATCCCGCCGGAAAGCCAGTTCCAGAATGAGGGCGGGACCATAATGAACGCCGTCGAAACCTTGAGCAGGAAGGTAAAGAGGAATACCGAGACCCCGAGCGAGACGGTGACGGTGAGCGCCCGGCGGTAGCTCGTCCCGCCCGCAAGCGAGCCGCCCACTATGACCGGCAGAAGCGGAAGAACGCAGGGCGAAAGGACCGTGAGGATGCCGGCGAAGAACGCGATGACGAGCAATGTCATTCCGCTTCATTGTACTTCATTTTTCATTCATAAAAATAACCGAGCCTTTGTGGGGCTCGGCGACGAAAAAGAGCGGAGGAAAAGAAAGAAGATTGAAGAAGAACGTCTGAGGGGAAAGAAGGAGGAAGAAAGCGATATGTTTAAGGTCTGGTAGCCGGAGGGCATTTGTCAATCGCACCAAGACCGGGAAGCTGATCAAAGATCAATATCCCGAAAGAACTGTCGATTAGCGGTCGATATTCGTGATCTCAAGGACCAACTGCGTAGACCTGCGGTGCCGAAGATCTACGCTTATATTCTATCGCCTGCTACCCGTGCGTCAAGCGTATTTGTGCCCCTTGCTAAACACGGACTGAATTAGCATTCTAAGTGCAACACTCACCGCTTCCAGAAAAGCGCGCGTGGAGTCTTGAATCCAAGCCGTTTCCGAGGCCGGTCATTGAGTCTCCGGACAACAG
>JAGWIS010000043.1 GCA_028866135.1 Patescibacteria group bacterium | reverse complement strand
CCGGTCGTGGTGCGCGGAGAGGCCGAAATAATCGACGATGGCAAGAAAGACACGCGCATCGTGATCACCTCGATCCCGTATCGCGTGAACAAGAGCGAACTCATTTCCCGCATCGCCGAGCTCGTTCAGGAGAAGAAGCTCGAGGGCATCCGCGACTTGCGCGACGAGTCCACCTCCGACATCCGTGTCGTCGTTGAGCTTAAGGGCACGGCGCACCCGCAGGCAGTTTTGAATGCGCTCTATAAACACACCGACCTCGAGAGCACCTTCCACTACAACATGCTCGCGCTCGTCGACGGCGTGCCGGAGATGCTTTCGCTCTCGGGCATGCTCGGGCACTTCCTCAAGCACCGCCAGGAAGTGGTGAAGCGCCGCACGGAATTCGACCTGCGTCAGGCCGAGGCGCGCGAACACATCCTTCTCGGCCTTTCAAAAGCGCTCGACCACATCGACGAAGTCATCGCCATCATCAAGAAAGCGGCGGACATCCCCGCGGCAAGCGCCGCGCTCCAGAAGAAGTTCGGCTTCTCGGTACTCCAGGCGGCAGCCATCCTCGAAATGCGCCTCTCAAAGCTCGCCGGGCTCGAGCGCAAAAAGATCGAAGACGAACTCACCGAAGTCCAGGCCCTCATCAAGAAATTAAAGGACATCCTTTCCTCGCCGAAAAAGATTCTCGCGGTCGTGAAGAAAGAGCTCGAAGAGCTCGCAGAGAAATACGGCGACGACCGTCGCACGAAAGTGATGCGCGGCGGCGTGCAGAACATTTCGGTGGAGGACCTTGTGCCGGATGAGGAGTCGATGCTCGTCCTCACTCAGGGCGGCTACGTGAAGCGCACGAATCCGAACGAGTACCGCCGCCAGAAGCGCGGCGGCGTGGGCGTCGTCGACATCGCGACCAAAGAGGAAGACATCGTGACGCATTTCCTCGTCGCAAGCGCGCATAGCGATCTCCTCTTCTTCACGAACTTCGGCAAGGCGTACCAGATCAAGATGTATGAGATTCCGGAAGGGAAGCGGGCGACGAAAGGCAAGAGCATCATGAATTTTCTCCCGCTTGCAGGCGAAGAATCGGTGACGAGCGTGCTCGCGGTTCCGAAAGGCGCGGCGCTCGAAGCATCATCGATTGTCTTCGTCACGGAAGCTGGCGTCGTGAAGCGCGTCGCGGCGAAAAGCTTCGCTGACGTGCGGCGCTCCGGCATCATCGCGATCAATTTGAAGAAGGCTAAAACCGCCAAAGGCGGTTCGCCCGATGCCGCTGCGGCGTTTAGGGGCGACACGCTTGTTTCAGCAAATCTCGCCGGCAGCGCCGATACCGTCTCCATCGTAACGGCCAAAGGCCAGAGCATTCGCTTCGAAGCAGAAGACGTGCGCGAGATGGGCCGCACGGCCGGTGGCGTGCGCGGTATGAGCGTGCGGAAAGGGGACCGCGTCGTTTCGGCGGAAGTCATTTCCGCGCTTCAGGCGAAGGATGCCTCGCTCCTCGTCATCATGAGCAAGGGTTACGGCAAGCGCACGAAGATTTCCGAATACAAAGTCCAGGGCCGCGGCGGCTCGGGCATCAAGACAGCGGAGGTGACGGCGAAGACCGGCGAGATCATCGGTGCGCGAATCGTCTCCGGCAATCTCGAGGACGAGGAGCTCGTCGTCGTCTCAAAGAAAGGGCAGGTGATACGCACGGGCGTGGGCGAAATCTCGATTCTTTCCCGCGCGACGCAGGGCGTCCGCATCATGAAGATGCGCGAGGGCGACGCGATCGCTTCGATGGTAGCGCTTTAGGGAACACGTCCAAAATCCTCATCTGCTGCGTTGCGGCCCCGCCGACTTTCGTCGTCGTACCGCAAAGTACGATTCGGAAAGTCGTCTGCCCGCGCCTTGCATCTGAGAGATTTTGAACCGTGCTCTAAATCCAGACCGTGTTATTTTTTAGGCATGAAGAAAATTATTGTCACGGCGCCGGTCGCGGATGCGTACAAACTCCGGCAGGCGATAGGCGCGGCGGGCGGCGGGAAGGTCGGAAATTATTCTTTCTGTAGCTTTAGTATGCGCGGCGTGGGGCGATTCTTGCCTGATGAAGGCGCTCATCCGGCTATCGGCGAAGTAGGGAGGCTTGAAGAGGTCGAAGAGGAACGTATTGAAGTCTCTTGTGATGACGCTCTTGTTGCGAAAGTCGTAGACGCTATTCATCATACCCACCCCTACGAGGAGCCGGTGATAGATATCTTCTCACTCGCTAGTGTCTAGGGGGTATAGTCGTGCACGGGCGATTTGCAATATACGTATTAAATGGTATAGTGTCCGTTGGAAACAGCACTCAACACATCATCCGAGAAGCGAAAGGAGTCTCCCATGCTCGGTTTCAGAGTCGAGGGCCTCAAGAAAGGTACGATCGTTCGGCTCAATTTCTTGGGGGTAGGCTTCATCCTGCTGGGCTTCGTTCTGGCCTGGATCAGCACGACGTGGGTGCATCCGATGAACCCGTGGTTAGCGGGAGTTCTCGCGGTCGTCAACGCCCTGTGGGTAGGCCTGGGTATCGTCTTGCGGACCGTGCGGGGTGCGGACGAAACCGTGATGCAATGATGGTATGCGCCGGCAATCGCGAACGCGATTGCCGGCGTTTCCTTATGTGTTGATTGCGCGGCCCGCTGCGGGCCGCGCATGCCCGTACACTAAGTTC
>JAGWIS010000042.1 GCA_028866135.1 Patescibacteria group bacterium | reverse complement strand
GAAGAGCCAGCTCCGGAGGCGTTACGAAAGTAGCGCCTCTTCATTTTTACCCGACGATTTTGAAGATGTCGTGCGCGGTGACCGCCACCATGAGAAGGATGAGGAATGCGAAGCCGGCCATGTTGATAGAGTGGGCGATGCTTCTTTTTATCGGGCGGCGGATGACGCTTTCAATGATAACGAAGAGAAGCCGCCCGCCGTCGAGCGCGGGGACGGGAAGGAGATTGATGAGCGCGAGATTAATGGAAATGATCGCCATGATGGAGAGGAGGTCGCCGAAACTCTGAGACGAAGCGGATCCTACGACGCCCGCGATGCCGACGGGGCCCGCAACTTGCGAGAAGTCCGCCGAGAGCGTGAAGACGCCATAGAAAAAATGCCCGAGCCCGATTGCGGTATCTCGCGTCGCGCTCCAGGTGAGGCGCGCGCCCTGCGCAACGGCGGCAGAAAGCGAAAGCGGCAGCACGCCCACCGGCGCGACCTCGAGCCCCAGAGCGAAACGGAACGGATCGGAGGGTGAAATTCCTTCCGCAGGCGTCGCCATGATGATTCGCTCAGCGCCGCCACGCTTTACGGTGAGCGTGACCTCCTCACCCGCGCTTGCGGCGATGAACGCCGAGAAGCTTTTCGGATCGGCGGAGCTCCACTCCCCTTTTGCGTCTTTCGCAGCAATGATGGAGTCCCCTGAGAGAAGTCCGGCGGTAAATGCGGGCGTGCCGGGGAGCACGCTCGCCACCATGAGCTCAATGTTTTTTGCGCTCGCGAGCTCGCTGTCGGCGAGTGCGCGCGGCGTCCCTGCGATGAGCGCGCCGGTGATGAGGGCGTATGCAAAAAGAAGGTTCATCGCGATGCCGGCGATGAGCACAAGCGCCTGCAGCAAGCGCGGACGCCGCGAGAATGCGCGGGGACCGGCGCCTTCCGCGTCCTCGCCATAGATTTTTACGAAGCCGCCGAATGGCAGCCAATTCAGGGTGTAGGTCGTCTCGCCAACTTCCGCGATGGTGAGTGCGCGGGGCGGATAGCCGATGCCGAATTCGTCCACACGCATCCCCGAAAGCTTTGCCGCGACGAAATGCCCGAACTCATGCACTACGATGAGCGCGACGATAACAAGAATGAAAATGAGAATAGTCACGAAATGTATTGTAGCAGAGGGGCCGCGGGAAACGTCATTTCGGAGCCGCATAATTTCCTGCTGGAAATTTGCTCTGGCTCGCGCCGTCGCGCTGCGCACGCTCCGAAATGACGTTTCCCGCTTTCCCTTAACCTATTGCGCTATCTCCACCTCCTTCTTGTCAAGAATCTTTGCGAGAGCATCGTTCCCCGCGTCTATAAGTTTCTGAGCCTCTCCTTTGAGGCGCATGACTTCGTCCTTGCCCATCCCGCCTTCTTTCGCTGCAGCATCAAGCGCGTGGAGCGCGTCGGTGCGGTGCCCGCGCAAGGTCACTTTCGCCTGCTCGGTCTTGTCGCCCGCGATCTTTGAGAGCTGCGTGCGACGCTCGCTCGTGAGCTCCGGAAACGTGACGCGCAGGCCTTGGTCGTCGACGGAGACGCCGATACCGAGATTCGCATCGGTGATTCCCTTCTCAATCGCCTTCACGAGTCCCATGTCCCAGGGGATGACGCGCAGCGTGCGGGCGTCTTCGACTGAGACGTTTGCAAGTTCACGAAGCGGAGTGCGGGCGCCGTAGGCTTCCGGCTTCACGCTATCAAGAAGCGTTGGGGTGGCGCGGCCGGTGCGCACTCCGGAGAGCTCGCGCGAGAGCCACTCTTCGGTTTCCTTGATATTCGCTTTCAGTTTTGAAAAATCGTACGCCATTGCGAGACACTATACCAAATCCTTCGGGACGACGAGAGAAAGATGCTCCAGAATCATGCGGACTGGCGCTGAGCGGGCGTAAAGATGCCCGCGGAGGATCGCAATGTCGGAGAGGAGCGCGGCGGCTCCGCCGCCGCGCTTTTTTATCTGCCCATACGCTGCCGACTCGATACCATTCAATATGGCAATCGCCTCGTCACGATTCTCCCGCCGCTCCTCTTCGTCCTTTCCGCTCGTGAGTTTCTTGATCATCGCGCTGCGCTTTTCTCGGCTCGCTTTCATGAACTGCTCCGCTATTTCCGGAATGTGGGACATAGTATGTCCCACATGGGCATCGAGTGTTCCCATGCGCGAGCGCAGCGTAGGCAGGAGTCCGCCTGCGGTCGGCAGTATGAGGAAGAGATACGTCCCCGGCGGCGGCTCTTCAAATATTTTCAGGAGCGCGTTCTGCGCTTCGTGGTACGCGCGGCTCGCCGCGATGATGACCACCTTGTGCTCGCCGGCAAACGGTACGCCGGCTGCAAGCTCCGCGACGCCGCGCGCATCCTCGACCGAGAACAATCCGTAACGCATCACCACGATGTCCGGATTGTTCTCCAAACTCATCCCGAGTTCTTTCTTCACCCACGCTCTCGCCGCTTCAATTCCCCGCTCCGCCTCTGCCTGGATGAAAAACGCCTGGTGCTGCATATAAAAAGTATACCTCGCGATGTGAATTCACTTTCACTGAATTAGCATTCTAAGTGCAACACTCACCGCTTCCAGAAAAGCGCGCGTGGAGTCTTGAATCCAAGCCGTTTCCGAGGCCGGTCATTGAGTCTCCGGACAACAGTCGCGAGTTCCTGTGCGGTGATGAG
>JAGWIS010000002.1 GCA_028866135.1 Patescibacteria group bacterium | reverse complement strand
AGGCACACGAGTCGAAGTTCGACGCGGGAAGAACGAAAGTTCGGCCGCGCTCATCCGCCGCTTTACCCGCAGAGCGCAGGGGCTCGGCCTCGTGCGCGCCGTGCGCAATAATCGCTACTGGCAGCGCGTCAAATCCAAGAACGTCGGCCACAAGCGCGCACTCATCTCCAAAGTCCGCCGCGAGACCTACAACGAGTTGGTGAAGCTCGGCAAGATAGATCCTGCTGCAAAAAGAAATGCGCGGGGCAAGGGCGGCAAGCGCTAGAGGGATGGTGGGCGTCTCAATACAAAATCTGACGCGGCGGGGCGGTGTGCCGCGTTTTGCGTATGCGGCAATCGCGAAGAGCGTGCTTCCCGGATGGGATCTCTCGCTCGTCTTCGTCACTCCTGCGAAAGCACGCGCGCTCAACAAAAAACTTCGCGGAAAGTCGTACGTACCAAACGTCCTCTCCTACGCTCTCGAAAACAAGAGTGGCGAAATCATCATTTGCCCGAGCGAGGCAAAGAAGCAGGCCCCTGCATACGGCATGAGCACGCGAACCTTTATCTTGTACCTATTTATCCACGGCACACTCCACCTGAAGGGATGGGCGCATGGTGCTAGGATGGAGAAATGCGAACGAACGCTCTTGGCACGATTCGCCAAGGGGAATGTCCGCGATTATCTAAATGAAACGACGCATAGCCACCGGCATCGACATCGGGACCTACCAGGTAAAGATAGTCGTCATCGAGGAACTCTCGGATAAGCGCTCGGGCGCCCGGCAGGTGCGCATACTCGGCACGGGCCTCGCGGAGTCAAAGGGACTGCGCCACGGCTACATCGTCAATACTGAGGAAGTCTCCGCGAGCATACGCGAAGCGAAGCGCCAGGCGGAGGCGGCGGCGCGCGTCCCACTGAAGGCCGGATTCCTCGCGGTCGGCGGAATCTCCCTTGATGAAGCGCGCGCAACCGGCTTCGCCATCATTTCTCGCGCCGACCAGGAGATCACAACGCTCGATCTCGAGAAGGCGGCGAAAGCCGCGCGCGAAGCGGCCGCGCCCGGATTCCTCAATCGCCACGTGCTCCACAGCATCCCCGTCGAATATCGCGTGGACGGCACCAAAGTGCTCGGCGACCCCATCGGCATGAAGGGCGTCCGCCTCGAAGCCGACTATCTCTTCATCACCTGCCTCGCCCAGCACGAGGAAGCGCTCGCGAAAGCGGTCGAGGACACCGACATTGAAATCATCGATCAGATGGCTTCCCCGCTCGCGGGCTCCTACGTCCTGCTTGAGGGCGACCAGAAGATGAAAGGCTGCGTGCTTGCAAACATCGGCGCCGAGACGGTCTCCATCGTCGTCTACGACGAGGGCATTCCCATCTCCGTAAAAGTGTTCCCGATCGGCTCAAGCCACATCACCGACGACATCGCGCTTGGATTCCGCATCTCGCTCGAGGAAGCAGAGCGCGTGAAGCTCGGCCGGCTCTCCGGACAGATGTATTCGCGCAAGAAAGTCGACGACCTCATCGCGAGCCGGCTCAACATGATGTTTGCGCTCATCGACAAGCACTTGAAATCCCTCGGGCGCCGCGGCCCCTTGCCCGCCGGCATCATCATCTCGGGCGGCGGCGCGGGCGTGGGATCAATTAGCGACATCGCGAAAGGATCGCTGAAGCTTCCGGCACGGCTTGCGGAGTTCCGTCTCTCCTCCGACACGAAAATCCGCGATGCGACATGGGCCGTCGCATACGGCCTCGCGCTCTGGGGCCTCACCGGCGACACCACCGCGCCGAAGAAAAGCATGCGTGCGTTTTTCGGAAAGTTTTTCCAGCAATTCCTTCCCTAGAACACGCTTCGCGTGTTCGGGCGATCAATGTTGCAGCAAAATTGATTTAGCCCTAAGACATTTTAATGAACGCTGTCAAGATTTGCATAGTTTTCGGTTCTGCTATGATAGCGGCTATCTATGTCAAAGCGCGTTGAGCCGGAAGTCGAGACATTCGCACGGATCCGCGTCGTCGGCGTGGGCGGCTCGGGCAAGAATGCCATCAACCACATGATCTCCTCGAAGGTGCGCGGGGTGGAATTCATCGCCATCAACTCCGACGCGCAGGACCTCCACCGCTCTCTTGCGAAGCGCAAGATCCATATCGGCAAGAATCTCACCCGCGGACTCGGCACGGGCATGAATCCGGAGCTCGGCAAACGCGCGGCAGAAGAGACTCGACAGGAAATCCAGGAAGCGCTCGCCGGAAGCGACATGGTCTTCATCACCTGCGGCATGGGCGGCGGCACCGGCACCGGCGCGGCGGCCGTCGTCGCGAAGATGGCGAAGGAAGTCGGCGCACTCGTCATCGCGGTCGTGACGAAGCCCTTCTCTTTCGAGGGCGCGCAGCGCAGAGACATCGCCGAGCGCGGGCTCGCCGAACTCAAGAAAGAAGTGGACGCGTTCATCGTCATCCCGAACGACAAGCTGCTCTCCATCGTGAATAAAGAGACCTCCGCGAAGAGCGCCTTCGCGATGTGCGACGAGATCCTGCGCCAGGCGGTCGAGGGCGTCTCCGACATCATCACGATGCCGGGCGACATCAACACTGACTTCAATGACATCAAGGCCATCATGGAGGGTGCCGGCCCGGCGCTCATGGGCATCGGCATCGCCGAGGGCGACGAGCGCGCCAAGGAAGCCGCCACTCGGGCGGTCAATTCCCCGCTCCTCGACGTCTCCATCTCGGGCGCGAAAGGCATCCTCTTCGTCGTCGCCGGTTCCGACGATCTCGGCATCATGGAAGTGCAGGAAGCCGCGAAAGTCATCAACGAGTCCGTCGACAAGAATGCGAAGGTCATCTTCGGCATCATGCGCGACGAGAAGCTCAAGAAGGGCCAGATCCGCATCATCGTCATCGCGACCGGCTTCCCCGAGAGCGCTGCGCACCACTCGGCGCCAGGAGGTTTCGAACGCTCGCTCTTTTCCGTACCCGCCGAGAAGCGCGAGGAAGAGCGCGGCCGCATCTATCACGACATCTTGAAGCGCGATGAGCCTGAACTGAAAGCGGAAAAAGCAGTTTCTGCGAAAGGCGATTCGCATAAGGAAGAGAAGGAAGAGCCGATCGTGACCGCCACTCCCCAGAAACGCGAGAGCGCGACGCCCGCGCCAGAAGACGAGGAGGCCTGGGGCGCAATTCCGGCATTCCTGCGCAGACACAAAAAGTAGGAAATTGTCAGTTATTCTTTCATCCAAAACCAAAATTGATTCTTAAGCTCTTCGGCGACTTCGTATGCGTCCGCATGAGCCAACACGCTGAGATACGAGTTGAGGGATGAAAATAGCGTTACCTCGCCGATTAGTCCCGCCCTGAAATCTTTCACTCTGCCGCGTAGCTTACGGAACATCCGCCGTTTTGTCTTCCGGCGTACTCTGGTGTGTTGCGACAATGCCACATACCCAAGGAAATCTATGCCCTGGCGATATTTGCGTATGAATACTTTATCCGGGTGTAGCGATAACGCGAGCCGCGCACGCAAAAACAAAGAGCCCCCGCGCTAAAAAATTTGCGCGAGGGCTCAAGGAATCAAGAGGGACAAGCCCTCAAGAATTCAAGGTTCAGGACTTCCGGGCAGAGGCCACACCGAGGTTATCGTGGCGGCTATCGTCCCAGTTGTAGTTGACATTGAGACCCTCGGCGTCGAAGTGGCCGACGATGACGTGAGGGACATCCGAGTCGAAATCGGAACACCTGACGTAAATGTTCTCGAACAGGCGCTCGCCGGTCGCCAGGAAGTGGCCGATGATCGTGTAGACGGCCACCTGCGCCTTCGGCGTCTCGTCGTCCTTCGACAGCAACGTCTGCTGGCCGTTCCACGTCTTGTTGGTGGAATTTTCGACCGGCGTCTTGCGGACGAGCTGCCAACCGATCTCGCCCTTCTCCTTCGCGAACGCCTGATTGTTGTACCAGGAGTCCTCGTGGGAGGAGAAGATCCTGCGGTCGACCTTGCCCCGGATGTCGAGGATCGAGAGCGGGAACACCGCGACGAGAACGTGTGTATTCTTGCACGCCTCGAGAACGGCTTTCGAGAACGGAACCTCGGCGAGGTAGGCGCTCTGCTGCTTCGAGGGGTTGACCCCGAAGTGCTTGATCGCTTCCTCGACGCCGAAGAAGTTCTTGCCCATGATCTCACGGGCGCGCTTCTGGCTCGTCGACGGCTCGAAGCCGCCATTGGCGATCAGGCGGATCACCTTTTGCGCCAGGGCGTTTTCCTTCGAGTCGATGACCTTCTGTGCAAGATCGTCGCACAGACCGGCCGCTTCGAGCTTGAGAAGGACTTCGTGTTCCTTGTGTACCGACAAGGTGCGGCTCACGATGGTCTCCATCGCATACCTCCACATGTGGTTGATGCCCGATTCGTCGGGACGGCGACTGATCTCTGATGAGACGAGCTTGCTAGGGCCTAACGAATAAGCCATAAAAAGCTCGTCTCATGAGTTCTGAACCTTTCAAAGAACTACGAATATATGCTAGCATACTCATTATCATTTGTCAATGTCTTTCTGTTGTCGACTATATACGACATACTGTCCCTATGTACGACCTCATCATCATCGGCGGAGGGCCGGCCGGCATTGCCGCCGCAGTGTACGCTGCGCGCAAGCGCCTGCGCGCAGTCCTCATCACAGAGGAGATCGGCGGGCAATCGAGCGTCTCCGAGGGCATCGAGAACTGGATCGGATCGCCAAAGATAAGCGGCGCTGATCTCGCAAAAGCATTTAAAGCGCATCTTGAAGCGGTGAAAGGACACGTGGTCGCGCTTGAGCTCGGCGAGCGGGTCGTGTCTCTTCAAAAGACCGCGGAGGGATTTGCAGCGGAAACGAAAAAGGGAAAGGCGTTCACCGCGAAAGCGGTGCTCATCGCCTCGGGCGCAGGGCGCCGGAAGCTCGACGTGCCGGGCGCGCAGCTCTTCGAGAACAAGGGCGTCACGTACTGCGCGTCTTGCGACGGCCCGCTTTTCGGCGGGATGGACGTCGCGGTGGTGGGCGGCGGAAACGCCGGTTTCGAGACCGCGCTCCAGCTTCTGGCGTATGCG
Source organism: Patescibacteria group bacterium (assembly GCA_028866135.1). GTDB lineage: Bacteria > Patescibacteriota > Minisyncoccia > Phycocordibacterales > Phycocordibacteraceae > C7867-001. The sequence continues at coordinate 53,786 of JAGWIS010000002.1, read as the reverse complement.
AAATCAGTGACGCTCATCCACCGGCATCAGGAGTTCAAAGCGGACCCAGTGACTGTTGAAAAAGCGAGTGCGCATCCTAATATGCGCATTATCCGGCACGCCGAACCGACCGAAGTCGTGGGCGAGCAGTTCGTCACCGGCCTCAAATACAAAGATAAAGATTCCGGGGAGATAAAAGAAATTCCGGTCTCGGGCGTATTCGTCGAAGCAGGCGTCATTCCAAATACCGGGTTCGTCGAAGGACTCGTAGAGCTTGATGCCGTAAAGCGCATCAAGGCTGACCCGCGCAATCAGCGCACGAGCGTCGAGGGCATTTGGGCTGCGGGAGACGCGACCGACGAGCTCTACCACCAGAACAACATCGCCGCCGGAGACGGCGTGAAGGCGCTAGAAGACATCTATCTCTGGATCAAAAAGCGTTAGAGCTCATTTCAACCTCCGCTCGGGTATGTCGCGTGAAAGGTACGCCGTCTTTTTCTGCTGAAAAAGCGGCTCGCTCTCGCCCCGTCGGGCTCCGAGAGCCCTTTCCCACGACATACCGCTCGCTTCGCTCAGATTTTTGAAATGGGTTCTACTCGTTCACGCGGATGTCGGTGTAGGTTTCCGTGAGCGGCTTGCCGTAGAGAAGGACGTGGAGGTAGTTGCCGGCATAGCGAAGCCCCGAGGTAACGATTCCTTCGTGTTTGAGCCGGCGACCGGAAGCGTACATCGGCAATTTAAACGTCCACTTCACCTTTCCTGCTTTGCTGATGCGGCGCGCCACGTCCGTGTCTTCGCCGTAGAACTCTATCGTGGTGTCGAATCCGCCCACTTGTTCGAGATGCTTTCGGCGCACAATGAAATTGCCGCCCTGGAGCATCGCGCCCGAACGAAAGACGTAGTGATTCACCAGGTACGAAAGATACCCGGCGGTGTAGAAGAGGCGCGTGAGGGCGCGATGGAACAGCGAGAGATCATGGTAAATGAACGGGCCGCTCAGGGCCGCAAGATTGTCGTCTTTTGAAAATTCATTGAGCACCGTCTGGAGCCATCCCTCGGGTAGCATCGTATCGGAGTCCACATTCGCGATGATGTCGCCCGTGGCCGCCTCAAGTCCGGCGTGGCGCGCGCGCACGAGGCCCTTCCTCGGCTCGTCGACGGTGCGCACCCACGAGTAGCTGCGAGCCACTTCGCCCGTATGGTCGGTGCTCGCATTATTGACGACGATGACTTCCGCATCGCACGGCGTGCGCGCGAGCTCGCTTTCAACTGCCGCCAAGCATTGCGGCAAACGCTTTTCCTCGTTGTAGGCCGGGATGACGAAACTGATTTTCATATCGTATTGAGATAGTACCTAAAAGGAAGAGGCCGCACAAACCCCGATGGTTTGTGCGGCCCTGTAAAACAAAGGAGCTGGAAGCTAGAAAACCCTGAAGTAGCGGAGGGTGGTTGCCCCGAAAGTCAACCCCGCCGTCCCCGCGATGGCGAGCCATCCGCCCACATTCTCGATCGGCCGTCCAGGATAGTGTTCCGGAGGATTGGAGCCGAAGAGCATGTGGTTGCCGACAAAGACGATACCCACGACCACGAGAGAGACCCACCACATGTACGATGTGTACTCTCCGCTGAGGAAATAGAGCCCGAGCTTCCCGACCGCCACGGCCATGTACACCACGTGAATCCACCCCACAAGGGTCAGCCCCCCGTTTTGCACATGCGCCTCCGGCCACGGAATCTGCTTGTACTGCTCATGCATCCCCACGCTCACCGCGAGACCAAAGACGCCGGCGATCATAATGTCGGCCAGCGACCATTCTTCGCCCCGATAGGCCACGATGATCGCAAGGAGCGGAGAAAGCACAATCAGATCGGCCCACATGCCGGCGTGCTCGATAAAGGACAAGCCCGCCTTGGTACGCTCCAACATTTGTGATGGAAAGAAAAATCCATCACGATAGGCGAGAAGTCCCTGAAGCACGACCATCGCCTCCAGAACGACAAGCGTTGGCCAGGAAATCAGAATGGGCGTCATGGCCCACCTCCTTTTCAAAGATTGAGTTACCCTCGAATACTCTACACTATGCAGTGGACAATTGTCAAGACGTCGTAATGGTTCAATACCTTGGAATCACCCCAAGGCATATGGCATACACCACGAACCCCAAGCTTCCCGAAGTCAGACGACGCGCCCGCGAGTTGCTTGCGCAAGGATGGTCGACCCGCAAGGTCGCCCGGCATTTGGGATACACACAGAGCGCGGTGGTGAAATGGAGTCGCCGGAAACACGTCGAGAACGAGCCGCCCATACCGAAGACCTCGCCTCGGGCGCTTCCTCCCGAGCTCGTCGCCCACGTGATCGCCAAACGCCTGGAGGTACGCCGCTGCGCCATCGTGGTGCACGCGCTCTTGAAACGAGAAAGCGTGACGGTCTCGCTCTCAAGCGTGAAGCGAATCATCGGCACATACTGCGCGCCCTTGAAGCGGAAGAGCGCCTGGGCGAGGACGCGGACGTACGCATCGCGGCCTGACGCCGACCATCCGGGAGCCCTGGTTGAGATGGATACCATTCACTTTTTCGGCACCGACGGCATCAAGCGGTACGTGTACACCGCGCTCGACGTGTATTCCCGTACCGGGTACGCGATGGCGAGCGACGCGGCGAACGCGGTCGCGTCGACTCGCTTCTTCGACAAAACACGGCGGTATTTCTCGTTCCGTATCGAAACGATCCAGACTGACAACGGTCCGGAATTCAAACTCTGGTTCACCGATCATCTAAACCGCCGGGGTATTGCACATCGGCACAATCATCCGCGCTCGCCGAACGAGAACGGGCATCTCGAACGATTCAACCGCACCTTGCAGGAGGAGATGCCGAAGGAGGGGTTGTGCTTTGCCGAGGCGAAGGATATCCCCGTCTTCTGCGACTGGTACAACACCGAACGTCCGCACATGGGCATTGACTGCAAAACACCGTCAGAAATGCTCAAAGCGATTCCAAGCTATTGAACTTTATACAGACGTGCGCCGCGTAGTTTATACTGTCCCTACTTCCCCATTATGGACATCCTCTCTCCCCTGCTCGCGCTTGTAGAGCAATCGAAATACGTCCTCATCTTCCTCGGATCCTTCTTCGAGGGCTCGGCGGTCATGATGACGACCGGCCTTCTCTGGCACATCGGCACCGTCGAATTCTGGCCCGCATACCTCGCGCTCATGGCCGGTGATTTCCTCGCGGATGTCATGTGGTATGTGATCGGCCACTTCGCTGCACGCTCATTCTTCGACCGCTGGGGCCACTTCTTCGGCGCGACGCCAGACGTAATCGAGAAAGTCGAACGGCGCTTTAATCACTACCACACGAAGATCCTCATCATTTCAAAACTCACCATGGGCCTCGGGCTCGCGGTGCCGGTGCTCATCGTGGCGGGCATGATGCGCGTGCCGTTTGCGCGCTTTGCCACCATCAATTTCCTGGGAGGCATCGTATGGATACTCTTCTTGATGGGCATCGGGTACTACTTCGGTGATGTGCTGCATTTGATTCCGAAGGACCTTCAGATAGCGGTCGCAATCGCAGTGCCGTTCCTCTTCTTCTTCGGGCTGCGCTGGGTGAATCGCAAGCTTAAAGAAGTCGATTGGTAAGTGAATCTATCTCAAAAATAACCGTTTATGAAATACTCTACGAAACTTGGCTACTGCGACTCGCCCCGCACGGCTGCGGAACCGAACGGCTCGGCCTCGACGTGCTTCAGGCACGCCTCGTCCTGCGCCGCGGTACCTCGCTCGCGCGGGGCGAGTCTCGCAACGCCATTATTTTTGAGATAGATTCCTATGAAACTCTCCATCATCATCCCTGCGCGCGAGGAAGAAAAAGCGATTGCGAAGACGCTTGCGCAGTTCAAAGACAAGCTTCTCATCCACCATGAGACCATCGTCTCCGACGCACGAAGCAAAGATCGCACGGTCGCCGTTGCACGAGAGGCCGCGCACGTCGTCGTCGTGTTCGACGGTACCAAACACACGGCCGGCATCGGCAGAAACGACGGCGCGAAAGTCGCTCACGGTGAATACCTGGCATTCGTTGATGCCGATACCGAGATACCCGAGCCCCACGCGTTTTTCGAACGCGCGTTTAAACACTTTGAAGAAGATCCGACGGTAGTCGGCGTCACGGGGCCGCAGCGCGCCGCGCCCGCTATCGAGACCTGGGCCGACCGGCTCTCCTTTGGCTACCTCAATGCCGTCATCCGTTTCCAAAATAACGTGCTCGGGCGCGGCGAAGCGTCCGGGAAATTCATGCTCGTCTCGCGCGCCGCATTCGACAAAGTCGGCGGCTTCCGCGAAGACCTCGTCACGCGCGAGGATGGCGACTTCTTCTGTCGCCTCTCGAAAGTCGGCCGCACCGTCTTCGATCCCACGCTCATGATCTATCACGGCGCGCGGCGCGCGCATAAGCTCGGCTGGGCGCGCCTCTGGTATATCTGGATCGTAAACACAATCAGCGTCACGCTCTTCGACAAAGCCGTCGCCGACGACTGGACGCCGATCCGCTAACGCCGCGTCGACTGCGGATTGTCTCGTATCACTTCGACTCTCAATGCTGCTGCGAGATGATACTCCGCATTGGAAAGAAAATTGTAAATTTCTTTTTGAATTTTCTTTTGAGCCATAGCACGTCAATCCTATCTTATTACATTCACAGCGCCAAAGCATCGAGGAACTCGGGTCATCCCGATAAAAAGTATCCTTGGCGGAGGGGGCGAGATTCGAACTCGCGGTGGCTTGCGCCACGGTGGTTTTCGAAACCACTGCACTAGACCTCTATGCGACCCCTCCGTGTCCCGCGATTCTAGCATTTGAGCATGAAAATGCTAGGATTCCTGAGTACGTGCGGCCCCATCGTCTAACGGTTAGGACAGCGCCCTTTCACGGCGTAAATCGGGGTTCGATTCCCCGTGGGGTCACCAATTGGGTTTTATCACGTTTGAATTCCTCAGAAAGCCTGAAGAGGGGCTGTAATTTCGCTGTTCCATTAACTAACTCGAGGTAGGTAGGTGTCTCCTCGAAAAACAAGCTCACCAGCGCCCGGCGAGCCTGCAAATCGTCTGCTTTCTCCAGGATGAGTCTCTTCAAAAAAGAGCGAGAGAAGTGCCCATTGCGGATATGGCGTCAAGCCGCCGTATCCTTCAGACCGAAACACCCCTCCGAACGATACAGAACGGCGTCATCTCGTCAGACTGGCCAAGCGGGTTGTCACGGAACAGCTTGCCGACGAATGATTCCGAGATCGCGCTCGTCGATTTGCCGAGCGAGAAAGCGCCACGATAATTGGCATCGAGTATGACGGTTTCGTGCCCGAGAAGCTCGCGTATCTTGCGCGCCGCACCATCGGGGTCGTTTGGAGCGAGCTTCGCCGAATGCGCGTACTCAAGGATGAGAAATGACATTGGACAATCTATCGACTTGGCTCGCAGGCCGCAGATTCGATAGAAAAGACCGCGGACGCCGAGCGGCCGCGTAATCGCCGAGACTGCCGCCGCAAAGAGCACGCGCGGATATCCCGCCTCCTCAAGGAAGAGCTGCATTGCCAGGTCGGTGCCGTGTCCGAAGCCGTGAAAGTCGGCCGTGCCGTAGTAGTTCCCCACATTGCGCGCGAGGAAGCGGGCGAACCGCGTCGGCTTGATATCGCTCATGTCGACGATTCTGCCCTGTGTAATCGTGAGCGCCTTTTCGCTTACAAATATGATATCTCCTTCCTGCAGATGCGGTCGCACGTACTCGTCGACAAGCGGGAGTATGTCGGTGTCCTGCATCGTGATAATGCGCGTCTTGATTGGCAAACGCAGGTAAGTGACGCCGTCGACATCAATCGCAAGCTCCTTGCCAGGATTCGGTGCGTAATCGCCCGGCATCTGCGCCGGCTTGACGACGGAAGCCACTTCAATCGACGGTTTCTCACCACGGAATATACCGAAAAGCTTTGCGATGGCTGCGCGAATCTGCTCGTGAGTCTGACCGACCTTGGCGCGTGAACGCAAAAGCTCTGTCACTTCCATATAGAGAATATGCGCCTCGTCGACCGATGTCTTGGCGAAGATGATTTCGAGCGCTGGCTCGGCTTCGGCACGCGCGCGCATGACGACTTCGCCGTTCGACTGCGGATCATACACGATTGTGAAGCCGGTTGTATCTTTCATTTCTTCATACTCAATATGCCTCTCTCCTGTTTCAATCGAAACCGTTTTCGAACGTAAATGTGTGTTGAACGTCATGCGCGTTGCGAAATGAATAATAAGTGTCCCTTTCACTGTATCGCATCCGGTCAGAAGGTGGAACATGCCCTCACGCTCCCCGGATTAGAAAAGGCAGCCCATTGGGCTGCCTTTTATTTTATTTTACTATGTCAGAACTGTACTGGCACGGCGTTTTCCTATCCGCAGTATAAAGGAGCGTGTCTCATAACGTGCGGGAAGGTGGAAATACAGCGACGTCTCATGTATATTGCACATGGCTTCCGTGATAGCGTCGTGCAGGATTTTGAAGCTCGTTCGGGCGGTTAGCTCAGTTGGTAGAGCGTCCCGTTGACGTCGGGAAGGTTCACAGGTTCGATCCCTGTACCGCCCACCGAAATAAAACTTAATCTAGATGAGAACATACGGACAAAAGCGCGAAAAGAAATCTTCCCAAGGGAAAGTGTTCGTCTACGGAAAACACGCGCTCAAAGAAGCGCTTATGAATACGCCGCACATCATCCGGAAAGTGCACTTGGCGGCTGACTTGCGGGATGCGGAATTGCGCGTCCTTCTTGAAAAGCACAAGATTCCGACTGCGCCGCTCGCATCCGGCAAAGGCAAAGAGCTTGTGGGAAAGGAGGCGGCGCATCAGGGCGTCATATTTACCATCGACCCCTCTGCCCTGCTTATATCATTCGACGCTTTCTTGAAGACGCTTGATACTTTGAAGAATCCGGCCGTCGCCGTGCTCAGTGAAGTACAGGATCCGCACAACGTGGGCGCCATCATTCGCTCAGCCGCAGCATTTGGACTCTCAGCCGTGCTCATCCCCGAGCACAATCAGGCGGGCCTTACAGGCGCGGTCGTAAAGAGCTCCGCCGGCATGACGTTCCGCATTCCGCTCGTCACGATAGGCAATGTGAACCACGCGCTCAAAGTGCTCAAAGAGAAAGGATTCTGGGTCTACGGCCTCGCGATGGATGGGACGACCGCGCTCGGCACCGACGTCTTTGACGCGCCGAGCGCGTTTGTCGTCGGAAACGAAGGCGCGGGCATACGGGAGAAGACGCTTGAAGCATGCGACGTTACGCTCTCCATCCCCATACACAAGCGGACCGAGTCCCTCAACGCCGCCGTCTCCGCGTCAGTCGTCTTTTACGAATGGTCGAAGAAACACCCGGAAGCGTTATGACCCGACACACTAAAAAGGCGTTATCCGACTCACTGCTCCGGCAGTGTGGCGGACGCTGTATGGAAAGTCTGGAAACGGCGCATCGGTTCCATGGTGGGAAAGAATTTATAAGCGAGAGGACGAACGACGCTTTTTAGTGTGACGGGTATGCAATACGACCAACATTTACACACTCAACCGTGGGGCGATTATGAACTCCTCGACTCAGGCGATGGGATGAAGCTTGAGCGTTTCGGCGACGTCGTCGTCGCTCGGCCGGAAACGCAAGCGCTGTGGAGCAAGCTGCGTCCGGAATTGTGGAAAACGGCGCACGCGGAATTCGCATTCCATGAAAAGAAAGGTGAATGGCACGTAAAGAAATCCGTGCCGGCTAAAGCACCAGTTGCTGGCGCTCGCCCCACGACCAGTTTTGCTGGTCGTGATGGGGAATCATGGCAGATTTCGTGGAATGCAGTCCGACTCCTCGTGCGGCTCACCGGCTTCAAGCACACAGGACTCTTTCCCGAGCAGGCGCCGAACTGGCAGTGGCTTTCCGAACGGTGCCGGGACATCGTGCATCCCGCGTCCGATGTGGGACATAGTATGTCCCACATGCCGCAGGTGCTGAATTTATTTGGGTATACGGGCGTCGCATCGCTCGCGGCTGGGCACGCGGGCGCATTCGTCACGCACGTAGACGCATCAAAGCAGTCTCTCGACTGGGCGCACGAGAACGCGCGGCTTTCAGAGATTCCCGAGGGCCGCATCCGCTGGATGCTCGACGATGCGCTTGCATTTGCGAAGCGCGAAGCGCGGCGCGGTGCGAAATATGACGGCATCATCCTCGACCCGCCGGCCTTCGGCCGCGGTGCCAAAGGCGAAGTGTGGAAGATTGAAGAAAATCTGCCTGCGCTCCTCGCCTCGCTCAAAGAACTTCTGTCGGAGAAATCCGGATCGTTCTTCCTCCTCAACGGCTACGCCGCCGGATACGCGCCGCGCTCATTCGCGCAGGCGGTCGAGAGCGCTTTTGGAGAAATTGGCGGCGAGTGCGGCGAGCTTCTCATACGTGAATCCGCCTCTGAGCGCGTCGTCCCCGCCGGCATCTACGTGCGCTTTGCCCGGTGAGGACAACTTGGCATAGTTCATCGCGATCACACTTACCTCTCGCAGACGACATTCTCAATATACAGCTCTGTGTTTCTCTCGACTGGTTTTCCTAGAACACTACGCAATGCCAAGTTGTACTGCCGGGTTTGTACGCTAGGCGGTACGTCCTGTAGTAGAGCTTTGCTTCACTACGGGGTACACTGAATCCTAATGCACGAGACTCATAAAGAAACGGCGATTCTCTACCACGGCGGTTGCCCGGATGGGCTTGGCGGAGCGTATGCCGCGTGGAAGAAATTCGGCGACGCGGCCGAATATATTCCCGTCAAGCACGGCCATCCTGCACCGATGGGTCTTGCGGGAAGAAAGCTCTACTTCGTGGACTTCTGCTACCCGAAAGACACCATGGACGCAATCGCCGCGGAGGCGGCATCCGTAACCGTGCTCGATCATCATTTGGGAATAAAAGACGTCGTGGAGAGCATGCCGGACTACGTCTTTGATGAACATCATTCCGGCGCAGTTATCGCGTGGAATTATTTTCATCCCGGCACTCCCGTTCCCACGTTATTGACGTATATCGAAGACGGCGATCTGTACCGATTCGCTCTGCCGCAGTCGCGGGCGATACTCGCGTACGAATACAATTCTCCCCTTCTCAATTCCGCATTCGAGCACTGGGATGCGGCGGTGCGCGAGCTAGACGACCCCATGGAGCGGGAACGCATCATACAGAAAGGCGCGATATTTCAGGAATACCATGAGCACGTCATTGAAAACGGCGTACGTCACGCAGAAGTGGTTGAGTTTGAAGGCTATGAGTGTTTCCTCGTCGGCTCCTCCGGAGAGTTCGTGAGCGACATCGGGAACCGGCTCGTGCAAGCGAAACCGCCTATAGCCATCATCGTTTCGGCGGATGCCTCGGAACTGCGCATCTCTTTGAGGAGCGACAAGACCGTCGACGTGGCCGCGCTCGCGCGCAAACACGGCGGGAACGGGCACCCGGCGGCGGCAGGATTCAAGATCGCGCTTGGAGGAAAAGTGCCGTGGAAGCCCGTCGAGAAAATAGATGAACATACTGGCCATTGAGACATCGCGCGACCCCGGTACCACGACCGCGAAGACGCGGTCGGCTACGGGGCATGCGAGACTACTTGTATGCGTATTTTAGCGGTAGAGACATCATGCGATGAAACCGCCATCGCAGTGGTCGAGGCCGAGGGCGACGAGCGGAGTGCTCATTTCCGCGTGCTCGGCAACGCGCTTCTCTCACAGATTGAGAAGCATAAGGAATACGGCGGCGTCTTCCCCGCGCTTGCGAAGCGCGAGCACGCGAAGAATCTCGTCCCCATACTCGAAGCGGCGCTTGAGGAAGCGGAACTTTTGCATGAAGACACGCAGGCAATTCCGGAGGAGATGTGCTCGAAGATTGCCAAGATTCTTGAGCGCGAGCCTGGGCTTGAGGAACAGTTCTTCGCATTCATTTCCGAATGCGAGCCGCCGGAGATAGACGCGATTGCGGTGACGGCGGGCCCGGGGCTCGAGCCGGCGCTCTGGGTGGGGATCAATTTCGCAAAGGCGCTCGCGCTCGTGTGGGACAAGCCGCTTGTGGCGGTGAACCACATGGAGGGGCACGTCATTTCCGCGCTCGCGACAACGGCAACGACTTCTACAAGGTTCGACCTTGTAATTTCTGAAGTGGAGATGCCGGTGCTCGCGCTCCTCATCTCCGGCGGGCACACGGAGCTCGTCCTCATGAAAGAGTGGCTTCAGTATGAGCTCGTCGGACAGACGCGCGACGACGCGGTCGGCGAGGCGTTCGACAAAGTCGCGCGCATGCTCGGCCTCCCCTACCCCGGCGGCCCCGAAATCTCCCGCCTCGCTGAAAAAATACGCGAAATTGAAGGCGAAGCTTCCACGTTCGCGCTGCCGAGGCCGATGATGCATGACGCAACCTGCGACTTTTCTTTTGCCGGCCTCAAGACGGCGGTGCTGTATCTTCTAAAAAAGCATCCAGAAATCGGCGAGAGCGAAAAACAGCATATCGCACACGAATTCGAAAATGCGGTCGCGGACGTGCTCTGGAAGAAGACGTCGCGCGCTCTTGAGGAGACGGGGGCAAAGACGCTTGTCATCGGCGGCGGTGTCTCCGCGAATGCTCACATCCGCCGCGTCTTTACGATAAAGACCGGGAGCGAACACCCGGACGTAACTCTCCGCATCCCCGCCGCCGCGCTCACGACCGACAACGCCATCATGATTGCGCTCGCCGGCTATTTCCGGGCCTTACGCAAGGATTTTGCCGACCCCGAAACACTGTCTGCAAATGGCAATCGGTCACTGGCACAGTAGAGAAAAAACAGCGAGGTGTTACCTCGCTGTTTTTTACACCTCCCTTATGGACCAAGGCTTACGGACAGTTCTTTCACCTCCATAAGGTCACGGGTTGGCGAGATCATTGTCTCCCAATCGCGCATCTCGATGACGAGTTCCCCGAATCGATCGACGACGGCGCGGGCTTCCCCCGTTAACCCGCAACGGCGGCAGAGTTTTGCGATCCTTCTTTTCTGTTCTCCTTTCGGGGCAGTAATCACTGACTCGGCCTCGGACGAAATCGTTACTTTACGCACGTCACACCTCCTTATTTAAGTTGAAAGAATCCGAATAGAATCTTGCACAACTAATTAATAAAGTCAATAGGCAACCAATATAGCCTTTATTTGCTATATTTTAGGGAATGCACGAGAAGTTCCTAAAGCCCTACGACTCGACCGCGACCGAGTCGCGCATCTACGCCGCATGGGAAGAGAGCGGCCTTTTCAATCCCGATGAGTGCGTGAAGCAAGACGTAACGAAAGAGAGCGCGCCCGCCTACTCAATCGTGCTTCCGCCGCCAAACGTGACCGGCCGGCTCCATATGGGCCACGCGCTCATGCTCGCGGTCGAAGATATTTTCGTCCGCTACAAGCGCATGAACGGCTTCCGCACGCTCTGGGTGCCGGGCACCGACCACGCGGCCATTGCGACGCAGTCGGTCGTCGAGAAACAAATCAAGAAGGACGAGGAGAAGAGCCGCCACGATCTCGGGCGCGAGGAGCTCCTGAAGCGTGTCGAGGCATTTGCCGCAGCGAGTCACGACACGATCATCAGCCAGCTGAAAACGATGGGCGCCTCTCTCGACTGGTCGCGCGAAGCGTTTACGCTCGACGAAAAGAGGAGTCGCGCCGTGCGTGCCGTTTTCAAGAAGATGTACGATGCCGGCCTCATCTACCGCGGACTGCGCGTGGTGAACTGGGATCCGAAAGGCCAGACGACCATTTCCGATGACGAAATTGTGTATGAAGAGCGTACCGCAAAGCTCTACACTTTCCGCTACAGCAAAGACTTCCCCATCCCCATCGCGACTACGCGCCCGGAGACCAAGGTGGGCGACGTCGGCGTCGCGGTGCATCCGGACGACCCTCGCTACAAAGCGTTCGTCGGCAAAGAATACGACGTGACTTTCTGCGATGTACCGATTCACATAAAAATAGTCGCGGACAAGGAGGTGGATCCAGCGTTTGGCACGGGCGCGGTCGGCCTTACGCCCGCCCACAGCCAGATAGACTGGGAAATTTCCGATCGGCACGAGCTTTCGCATGAAGTCATCGTCATCAATGAATACGCGAAAATGACGGTCACAGGGCGACTCGAAGGCAAAAAGACAAGCGAGGCGCGCGAGATGGTCGTCGAATGGCTCAAGAGCGAGAGCTTGCTTGAAAAAGAAGAGGAGACTAAACAGAATGTCGCGACCGCCGAGCGCACGGGCGGCATCATCGAGCCTTTGCCGAAGCTTCAATGGTTTGTCGAAGTAGATAGGGAGATTCCCGGACGCGGGAAAACCCTGAAAGAGCTCATGCTCGAGCCCGTGCGCTCCGGAGCCATCAAAATCATCCCGGAGCATTTCGAAAAAACGTATTTCCACTGGATAGAAAATCTCCGCGACTGGTGCATCAGCCGCCAGATCTGGTACGGCCATCGCGTCCCCGTGTGGTACAAGGGAGAGGAAGTGGCCGTGGGCGAAGCGCCTGCCGGAGAGGGCTGGGTGCAGGACGAAGACACACTCGACACGTGGTTTTCCTCCGGCCTCTGGACGTTTTCAACGCTCGGCTGGCCCGAAGCAACGGAGGATATGAAGAACTACCATCCGACCGATCTCCTCGAGACCGGCTACGACATCCTCTTTTTCTGGATCGCCCGCATGGTGCTCATGACCGAATTTGCACTCGGCACGATTCCCTTCAAGACCGTCTACCTCCACGGCCTCGTGCGCGATGCCAAGGGGCGCAAGATGAGCAAATCGCTCGGGAATAATCTTGACCCACTCGACATCACAGCGAAGTTTGGCGCAGACGCCGCGCGCATGGCACTTGTCGTCGGGAACACGCCAGGGACCGACATGCGCATCAGCGAAGACAAAGTGAAGGGCTATAAACACTTCGCGAACAAGCTCTGGAATATTGCGCGCTTCATTCTCGAAAACACACACGGCATCGAGAGGGCCGACCCCCTTACGCCGGCCGATGCGGAAATACTTTCCGCCCATGATGCCTTGTCAAAAGAAGTGACAAGCGATATCGAGGAATTCCGCGTCTACATGGCTGCAGAAAAACTCTATCACTACGCGTGGCACGAACTTGCGGACAAGATTCTCGAAGAATCCAAGCCGATACTTGCCGGCGCGGATGCAAACGCGCGCGCATCGAGACAGACGCTTCTCCTCACGCTTCTCGACCGCACGCTCCGCCTCCTTCACCCTTTCATGCCGTTCGTCACCGAGGAAATCTGGCAGTCGATGCCGACCAAGGACGCTCAGTTCCTGATGGTAGCGAAGTGGCCCGGAAAGGCCTGATACAATACGCTTGTGACCTTTACCACGCTCGGCTACGCATTTCTCGGCGGACTCCTCCCTTCTTTCATCTGGCTCTATTTCCTCCTCAAGGAAGACGCCCGCTGCCCGGAGCCGCGCAAACTCATCGCCCTTGCTTTCGTCGCGGGCATGGCGGCGGTGCCGATCGCGCTCCCCTTTGAGCAATACGCCAAAGATCATCTGACCGACATGACGACCGTTCTCGGCGCGTGGGCGCTCATCGAAGAAGTACTGAAGTACGTCATGGCAGCGATCTTCATCCTCTGGCGGCACGCGGTCGATGAAGCGCCCGATTACGTGATCTACATGATCACCGTGGCGCTCGGCTTCGCTTCGGCGGAAAACATGCTCTTCCTCCTCACGCCCCTTTCCGACGGCAATATCGCCACCAGCTTCTTCACCGGCGATATCCGCTTCCTCGGCTCGACGCTGCTCCACGTCGTCGCCTCCGCCTCGATCGGCTTCGCCTTCGCCTTCTCAAGAGGATTGGGGCCTACCGGTCGCATCCTCGCGTCGGCCGCCGGACTTATCCTCGCGATCGCATTGCACACTGCGTTCAATGCGCTTATCATCAATGAAGGTACTCTGCCCACCTTTGCCGCGTTCTTCCTCGTGTGGACGGTCGCCGTCGCATTCTTCGCGGCATTCGAGGTGCTAAAATATTTCCAGTACCGCAACCTCCCTACTAATACCTGCTAACCCCATTATGAACATGAAGCGCTCGTTCTTTGAACGTCTTTCCGGAAGCTCCTCCGATGCTTCGTTTGATTCCTTCGACGAAGAACTGCCGGTTACGCCGGCCCCATCCACACACAAGGGCGCGCATGACCGCGCGAGCGCGGCCCCCGCCCGTCCGGCCCCGCTCGATGACGACGCTCCGTCAAGCGAAGGCCAGCTCCCTATCGACGTATACCAGACCTCGGGCGATATCATCGTTCGCGCGTTCGTGGCCGGCGTGCGGCCCGACGAGCTCAACATTTCTATACGCCGCGATATGGTGGAAATTTCCGGTTCGCGCACGGAGCGTGAGCAGGTCGCAGGCCCTGACTACTTCACGCGCGAGCTCTTCTGGGGCTCATTCTCGCGCACCATCCTCCTTCCCCAGGAAGTCGACGTGGAGGCCTCCTCCGCAAGCGCAAAAGACGGCCTCCTGACCATCATCCTTCCGCGACTCGACAAAGCGAAGCAGACCAAGCTCCGCGTAAAGGCAGGGTAAGAAAACTATTTCAGCGTAACCGCTGTTTGCACCGGCGGCGTTGCTACGTGCTCGACGGTAAACGGCAGGCGCGTGATGATGCGGCCGTCGCTCGTTTCTATGCTGACCCGCCATTCTCCCGCTTCATCGATAGGCGCCGTCGAGTAGCCGCGGTAGCCGCCGTCGCGTCCCCCGACGATCGGATACGCGACCACCGCCTTGGTCACCCACGCCTTCTGCGCCGGGTCATACCACTGCCAGCGGTGGACGATGGTCGCCCTGAGCGTCGTCGGCGCGAAAATGGAGCTGTACGCGGAGAGCGACTCGCCCGAAACGACATGAAGCGTCGGGGGGAATCCGAGCAGGCGCGCCTGCCAGGACTCTCCGGTCTCGCCGCGGGCCAGATACGCGCCCGGAACCCTCCACACCTCGTGATACACTCCGGCAGCCTCGGCCGAGAGCGGCAGGGGCGGAAGAACGTTCGTAAAGTACGATACGTTGATAATGACGAGCACCGCCAGCGCGCCCGCGCGAATCCGCCACACGTCGTTCATGAAGCGCTCGCGCGCAAGCGTGCGCAGAAGCATGGTAAAGAGCGCGAACAAGCCAATAGCGATCGCGCCGCTTATGAGAAACGTGCCCGTCCCGATGCTCCCGGCATAAATAGGCACGGCGAATATGGCGTAGGAGTAGAGCGCAAAAAAGAAAAGCACGCTCGTGAATACGAGTCGAGAGTGATAGCGATGGAAGTATTCGCTGCCGAGAAAGACGAGAAAGAGGAACAAAAGGAACGGCCACGACGCACCGAGATTTGCCGAGCGGCCATAGAAAATGACGAAACCACTCCAGAATCCGCCGAGCGCGAACTGTATCAAAAACGGCAGGAGGAGGCGGGAGCGAGCGTAGGGCGGCCTCCCCCCGAGAGCCGCCACGCGCGACGCGCGAATTTCAAGCGCATGAAGAAGCGGTATCGCGATGAAGCAGGCAACCGTGTAAAGCGCAAAAAGCGCATGCGTCTTCCAGAGATCGACCCGCCCGAAAAAGAAGTTGTCGCCGATGAAGCCGGCAATCATCGCGAGCGCCGAGAGGTGCCGCTCGTGGGTCTTCATCCAGAGAAAGATCCGTTGTAGCATGTTATATGAGACGCTTCCTCGCAAAAGCGTGTCCCGATCCTTCTTTCAGATATTTCTCGAAGCCGAGCGCCTTCCTCTTGCTGGCGAAGGCGCAATACCACGCAAGCTTGGCATTTTTGAAAACTTTTGTCGTGCTGACGTTCCCAAACTGATGCTCACTCAACCTCCGCTTCAAATCATGTGAATAACCGACGTAACATCTTCCATTCCCATTCTGTAGGATGTACACGTAATGCATACAGGAATTATGCCCTACTTCGCCCTATCGGGCTACGAAGGGCTACTTCGCAGAAAGGCGGACGAATCCACCGGTTTGCTCTATCATTGTGCCGCGCACTTCGTAGCTCCATTTCCGAATGGAGCGAAGTAGTGCTTGGAGTCGGGCTCGAACCGACGACCCCTTCCTCTTCAGGGAAGTGCTCTACCAACTGAGCTATCCAAGCCCGTACACTAAGTTTGGCGTTGCGAAGCATGGCCACAGGCACCGAGCTTCAGACGCGTGAATTAGCGCAGGTATCGGCCATCTTACAATAAAATCGGCTTCGCGAAAAGCCATGACGCCAAAGTTAGTGTGCGGGAAAGTCCGCGTGGGTTATTTCCCCACTTTGTAGGAGTCTATCAGCTTTTGAAGTTCGGCGGAAGTCGGGATGCTGAAGGAGCCGGTGCCCGGCATGGACGTGCCGTACAGCGTGGAAAACTTCGACACGAGCGGCCCCAGATACTGCTGGTAGAGGTAGAGCGGCAGCGCGAGCACGATAGCCCAGATGATGATTTTGCCGATAAGCCCGATCCATTGGTCTCTCCTGATCGCGCGCAGCATGCGGTGATTATCTTTGACAAGCGCGTGCGTCTCATCAAGCATCCGTTTCAATTCGGGATCCATGTGAGTTTAGTATAACAGATCTAGTGCCCTCAGCCGGAATCGAACCAGCATCTACCCCTTAGGACGGGGCTGTTCTATCCATTGAACTATAAGGGCGAGACGATCTATGCGGTAACGCCAAGCGAAGACGCGAGCCTTTCCTTGTCGAAACCGATAATCAACTCATCGCCCACAAATATGACGGGTACGCCCATCTGGCCGGACTTCTGAATCATTTCCTGGCGCTTCGCGAGATCGCGCGCGACGTCGAACTCGGTATAACCGATGCCCTTTTCCTTAAGAAATTCCTTGGTCATCTGGCAAAAATGGCAGGTCGGCGTGCTGTAAATGGTTACTTTTTTGTCCATGGTTGGTTCGTTATGCGGCAAGTATACCACGCATGGCTATCCACACCCAACTAGTCAAAAAGACCTTTGATTGCATCGTATATCTTGAGGTGCATCTTCTCATATCCTGCGGCATTCGGATGGATGCCGTCGGCCAGATCAGAAGCGGTAAGCACGTCCCACATGCGGATATAAAGGACTCCTGCCTTTTGCGCCGTTGTTTGCAAAACTTCGTCATACTCCTTCAAAATGGCCGACTTATAAGAATCTCCTGTCGTGCCCCAGGGCATCGGCTGCGTACGGGCGTCGTCCGCAATCGTCAGCCCGATAGCAAACACCTGTTTCGAGGTTTGCTTTGCGAGCGAAAAGAGTTTTTTGAGATTTTCTTCGTATTTTTCAAGTGACACCTTTCTTCCCTGCTCTTCTCCTTGCGTGAAAATGGAATCATTCGTCCCGATAGCGATCAATATGAGTTGTGGCCGGACGCTTTTGAGCTCAACCGAAAAGCGTTCGAGCAGGTCGCTCGAAGTCTCGCCGCTGATGCCAAAATTATAGACTTCGACGTACTTTTCTTTCTCGAAACGGCGGCGCAGTCGCCCCACCCAGCCGAGGGATTCCTCATCCCCGGCGCCGTAGGTGATGCTGTCGCCCCATGCTCCAATCTTTTCCATATGTGTTTTGGTGCGGAATGGGAGAATCGAACTCCCGCCCGTTGCTTGGGAATTGAAAATCCTTAGTGATTTTTAACGGCATTCGCACTTTGTGCAGGATGCGGGAATCGAACCCGCGCCCAATGCTTGGGAAGCACTTATTCTACCACTAAACTAATCCTGCACAAAAAGCGAATGGCGGTTCTACCACTAAACCATACCCGCTCAGAACCAATTCAATACCTCCTGCCACCAGGACGGCGACGTCGTGGGCGCGGTCGTCGTCGGGGGCACCACTACGATAACCTCTTCCCCGGGGCGCGCAACTCCGAAGGCCGTGCGAATTGCCGCTTCCTGCCCGCGCTCCGTCCCCAGAGAATCGAGGGTCGCCTGGAGCGCTGCTTTACGATCTTCAAGCGCCTGGTACTGCGCCTGCGCTTCGTGCGCCTGCGAGACGGCGATTTGCGCCTTGCCCGAAAGCCCCCAGATGAGCGAGACGAGCCAGAAAGCCACAAGCACAAGAAAGCCGATGAGCAACCCCTGGCGCCACTGCTTCGCGTGCATGATACCAGTATACCGCGAGAGCCGAGGGTGTGGCGATTTTGGAGGCTCTGCGTAGGCTGACGAGCCGAGCAGGAGGAAATTTTTCAGCAGAAAAATATCCCGTACTCCAAAATCGCCACACCGAGGCTCATTCGGCGGAGGACTGCACCATCTTCATGAAGACCTCCTCGGGGATGTTCACTTTGCCGGTGCCCCGCTCGAGCATCTTCTTCTTGCCGCGCTTCTGCTTATCGAGGAGCTTGTTTTTACGCGAGACATCACCGCCGTAGAGATAGCCGGTAACGTCTTTCCTCATCGCCGAGAGCGTACGCGAGGCGATGATGCGCCCGAGCGCGCGCGCCTGGATCTTCGTAACGAACAATTGCTTCGGCAGGATCGAGTGGAGCTTTTCCACCATCTTTTCCGCTTCCTCCTCTACTCTCCGGCGCGCCACCACGCGCGCAAACGCCGCCACAGGCTCCTCGGCGATGAGCACGTCGAGCCGCACAACGTCCGCCTCGCGCTCGGAAAGAAGCTCGTAGGAGAGCGATGCGTAGCCGGATGAGATATTTTTCAGCTTGTCGAAAAATCCGCGCATGAGTTCGCGAAGCGGCATCTCTATCGTCATAGCGATGCGGCCGTCGTGATACGTCTCGGTCGCAAGCGTCTGCGCCTCGTGATCGTAGAGGAGCTGAATGAGCGCGCTCACCGAGTCTGGCGGCGTGATGATGATGACTTTCGCCCACGGTTCCTCGATCTTCAAAATTTCGCCATACTCCGGAAACTTCGCGGGCGTGTAGACGGTCTCCCTCTGGCCGTTTTTCTTCGTGACCACATAGGAAATGGTCGGAATGGTGACGACGAGCGCGAGGCCGAATTCGCGCTTCAAGCGTTCGGTGACAATCTCGAGGTGAAGAAGGCCAAGAAAGCCGCAGCGAAATCCTCTGCCGAGCACGCCCGAGGACTCTTCCTCAAAAGAGAGCGAGGAGTCGGAGAGGCGCAGGCGCTCAAGCGATTTGCGCAGCACCGGAAGATCATCCTGGCTCTCCGGATAGACCGATGCCCACACGACCGGACGCGGGCGCTCGTAGCCCGGGAGCGCCGGGAGCGCGCCGCGCGCCGCGCCAATGGTGTCGCCGACAGCGACGATGCCCGGCTCCTTGATGCCCGTCACGATGTAGCCGATCTCGCCCGCGGAAAGCGACTTGGAAGGCGTCTCCTCCGGCGTGAAGATACCGGTCTCAAGCGCGATGAACTCCTTTCCTGCAGCATGAAAATGAAGCGGCTGCCCTTTCTTAAACGTGCCGTCGAAGACGCGCAGATATACAGCGACGCCGCGATGCTTCGAATAAGAGAAATCAAAAATGATACCGCGCGGCTCGTCATTCGACTTTGCTGCGGATTCGCGCGGCGGAGGCACGCGCTCCACGATGGCTTCGAGGAGTTCTTCGACGCCCGCTCCCGTCCGGCCTGATACGGCGAGCACTTGGTCGGCGGGCACGTGGATCAGGGTCGCCAGCTCATCTTTCACTTCGGCGATGCGCGCAGCGGGAGAATCAATTTTCGAAAGAACCGGAATGATGACGCAGCCCTGCGCGCGCGCCGCCGCGAGCGTCGTGAGCGTCTGGGCCTGAACGCCCTGCGTGGAATCAACGAGA
Organism: Patescibacteria group bacterium; assembly: GCA_028866135.1. Lineage (GTDB taxonomy): Bacteria > Patescibacteriota > Minisyncoccia > Phycocordibacterales > Phycocordibacteraceae > C7867-001. Next base: position 33,996 of record JAGWIS010000002.1, on the reverse strand, counting down.
AGCAGCACTCCCTCGACCGCATGGAGCGCGCGCGAGACTTCATAGGAAAAATCGATGTGGCCGGGCGTGTCGATGAGATTGAGGACGTACTCTGCGCCGCCGCTTGCGTAATTCATTCGGACCGGCTGCATCTTGATCGTAATCCCCCGCTCCCGCTCGAGATCCATCCTGTCGAGCACCTGATCGCGCATCATGCGCGCGGGAATGGTTCCGGTGCGCTCGAGGAGACGATCGGCAAGCGTCGACTTCCCGTGGTCGACGTGCGCGATGATAGAAAAGTTTCGTATGTGCTTTGTCACGGTAGATTGGGTGACAGCGGCTCTTCCGCGGCAGACGGGAGCGCGACCGCTTCAGCTCCGCGCGCGCGCAGAAGCCTTTCAAGCGCGCTTGTTACTATGCGGAACTCTTCATTTTCGACGACGTAAAGCGCGCAGGCCGCTATGGTAAGACCCGCCGCGCCCGCCACGAGCCCCTGCGTGAAAACGGCCAGGAGCGTGGTGAGGGGCGCTATGCCGCCCTCAAGCATGAGCGTCGCGTACGCGGCCGCTCCGCCGGCAAACGCCGCCACGCATCCATCGAGGACCGGCCGCACGAGCGTCCGTCCGAGCCCGGGAGCAATGTTCCGGAGCGCGAAGAGAGAAAGCGCCACAAGGAAAAATTGCCCGAGAATGCTGGCGAGCGCGACAAGCAGGATGGCGGTACCGGCGATGTCGTCGACTTTCAATACGGCGGAGATGGGCGCCGCAAGCTCCGCGTGCGGCAGAGAGAGGAAGATGATCGCAAGCATTATCGTCACGAAGGCGGCTGCAAGCTGGTACACGAGCGGACGCCATGACTGACGAGCCGCATACAATGCGCGCACAAAAAGAAGCCCGAGCGCATCGACGACGAGGCCGACGGCGAGAATCGCAAGCAGAGCGGCGGTGAGGCGCGTCGCATTCCAGTCGAAAGCGCCGGTACCGAGGACGACGCGCACGATGTGCGCCCGCAGCACGACGATGAGCCCGAGCGCCACGATGGACCACAGGATGATGTGCCGCGCGCCCGTCGAGAGGATCTTCACGAACTCCTCCCGCCGCTCCCGCGTGAACGCCTCGGAAAGCGCCGGAAATGCCGCAATGGCGTAGGAGGAGCCGATGAGCGCGAGCGGGACGGCTTCGAGATTGCTCGCAAACGTGAACACGGAAATCTCGCCGGTGCCGAGCCTTGAAGCGATCGCGGTCAGAATGAGCAGCATGAAGGATTTCACGCCGAGCGCGAGCGAGCGCGGGACGGAATCCCGCACGACCGAAAACATGAGAGAGAACGTGGGGAGGGAGAGGCGCGGAGCGACTCCGGCGCTCATGACGACCGGAATATGGATGACGAGGTATGCGATGGCACCAATGACGACACCGATGCCGATGCCAGGCAGGCCCCAGAGCGGGTAGAGCTCGACGACGCCGAAGATGATGCCGAGATTGTACAGGAGCGGCGAAAGAGCGAAGAGCGCGAAGCGCCGATCGACCTGCGTGACGCTCGAGATGATGCCCGAGAGTCCGAGGAGAATCGGCTGCACGAGAAGGATGCGGGCGAGCAGTATGAACTCCGCCTGGTTGGGCGAGGCGACGAAGTCCGGATACAGGAGCGCCAGGAATTGCGGCATGAAGACTCCGAGGACGACGCAGATGACCCCGCCCACAATGAGGAGAAAGGAGGCCGATTCGGAGAGCAATTCGCGCGTCTTCTCACGGTCCATCCCCGCGATGCGCGGTATGAGCACGTACGCGCTCACGAGCGACGAAACGAGCGCGAAGACGAGGTCCGGCATGCGGAAGGCCGCGTAGTAGAGATCGAGCACCTGGCCGGCGCCGAAGGTGTGCGCAAAGGTGCGGTCGCGGAGCAAGGCGAGCGCCTGCGACGCGAGCGTGAGCGCGGCAAGCAGATACGCAGCCTGGTGGAGGCTGCGTATCGGCCGCATGACGAGATCGCGTACCGGAGCCGCGACGCGCTCGAAAATCTTCCGAACCATCGCCTTATTCTAGCCCGTCATGACTTCCTCGCCAAACGGGGCCAGAGACGGCTATTTGACGGGCGCCGGAGAGACGGAGAGGAGATTCGCGGGGAACGGATTCTTGCCTGCCGAAAGCGCAGCGAGCTGCGAGGCGACCATGTGCGCGTTGTCGGCCGACATGTCCGCGATGGCTTGCATCTGCGCGGCCGCGCTCTTGAAGTCGCCCTGCTTCGCGTAGACGGCCGAGAGGAAGTAGCGGGCGTTCGCGAATTGCGGATTCACCGTAATTGCCGAGGAGAGAGCGACGATAGCACCCGCGAAGTCGTTCGTCGCCGCGCGCAGGATGCCGACCTGGAAGAGGATGTTCGGGTCGTTCGGCGTGAAGTACGCGGCGGCGAGGGCGGCGGCGAGGGCATCCTTCACGTTTCCGTCCTGCACTTCAAGCTGCGAGAGGAGGAAGATGGCGGCCGTGTAGTCCTGCTTGAGCGTGATCGCGGTCTTCAGATTGTCTTCCGCTCCTTTGATGTTCTTGTTCGCGATGTCGAGCTGCGCGAGGATGTACGGAATCTGCGGATTCGTCGGATTGAGCGCTTGCGCCTTTTGGTAGGCGGTTTTCGCGCTGTCGTAGGCGCCCGCGACCCCGAGCGGCACCGCTTTGCTGTAGAGATTCCCGAGCGCGAGCCAGTTCTGGTAGTCGGACGGCGTGATGCGCGTCGCCGTAAGCGCCGCGTTGATGCCTCCCGAGAGCGCCGTCTGGAATGCCTGCTGCGCGGCCGTCGGCGTCATGGTGGTGGAGACGGCTATCTTGTCGAGACGCGAGCTCGCGATGCCCGCTTCGATCTGATAGGCTGCCGCGCTCGGCGCAAATGCGATGGAGTTCTGCGCAGCTTTATCGGCAGCATCGAGATCGCCGGAGGAAAAGGCGCTGCTTGCGGTCGCGAGCTGTGACGCTGCGATGTAGCGGCCGACGAGCGCGTACGCAGCACCGACCGACGCGAGCAGGAGTATCGTGAGCAAAAACACGATAACGAAGCCGAGTCGCGGGCTCTTCGCGAAGATGATGCCCCACTGCTCTCCCCCGCCAGCAAAGCGTGTCGAGGAGATGAAGAGGCCGGCGAAGACGAATGCGAGCGCGATGATGACCGTATTTGGCAGATCAAAGATCGTTACCGCGAAGAAGTAGACGGCCGCGACGAACGAGAAGATCGAGACGTAGCGAGCGAACGCATCCTGAGGCGCGCGCAAGATGAGGAGGCGCATGCCGAGCACGAGAAAGAGGCCGAAGAATGCGAGCCAGCCGATGATGCCCACGATGCCGGTCGTCACGAGCGAGGTCGGAATGAAGCCGATGCCGGAGGAGAAGTCGACGTTCCAGAAGACGGTCGCGTTTAAGGCCGCGTCGCGATGCTTGAGCCACTCGACGCCGAAGGTTCCGGGGCCGGTGCCAAATACTGGCGAGCTTGCGTAGACGTTTTGCCCGACCGCGAGCGTCGACTGCCAGGAAGGACGGACGTTCAGGATGTTTATATGGAGAGCGTTCGCGAGCGCGTCGCCGAGCGTGCCGCCGATGAGGAAAAAGAGCGAGATGGCGAGCACGGCGAGCGGCACGAGGAGCGAGTGGCTGCTCTCTCCTGCTTCGACCGGGGTCTCGTTCATAATCGCGGTTTCATCGAGGTCGCTTTCGACGGTCTTCGTCCCGCGCTGCATGACCGCCTCCACGAAGAGGCCGAGCGAGACGAGCGCAATCAGAGTCCAAATAAGCGGAGAATTGGCAATCGCAAGCAGGACGAGCGACACGACGCCGGCGATGGAGAGGAGCTGTCGCGTGCGGCCCGAAAGACCGAGGAATCGTAGCGTGATGAGGATGCCGATGACACCGAATCCTAGAAGCACGCCGAGGTCATTGAAGGAGCCCGGAATGGAGAATGCCGGAGAGACCGTGCCCGGAGAGAATTGACCGATGATGACGATGAGCGCCTGCAGAGCGGTGAGTACGCCGAAGACGTACGCGCCGACGCGCAGGAACAGCTGATAGTGCTCGGGGCGGCGCAGCACGAGCGCGGAGAGCGTTCCGAGAACCGTCGCCACGAGTATGAAGCCGAGCGTGTCAGGCTCAAGCGCGGATCCCCACAAAGCGTTCGAAAAGAGCGTGCCCGAGAATGTCGCTGAAACGGCATACGCAACGACGGGAAGCCAGAGCGCGCCGACGAGCGCGAGTGGAGGGAAAATGACGTTCCCCCGGCCGAGACGCGCGAGGATGTAGAGCGCGAGCGTGATGAGAGCGCCCGCCGCAAGGAGAAATGTCTTCGTCGTTGCAAACGGGACAATCGAGGACGGGAGGAAAAAGAAGATGGCGACGACGAGCGTGGCGAGGAGCGCCCAGATGCTGATGGTCTCAAGCGAGCGGCTGCGCGGGGCGACTGTCTGCTGTTGCGGAGGCATAATAAATTCTGTTGCGGTTACTGAATGATAATGCCGTTTAGTATACCTCATGGGGTGCAGCAGCTCGTCGCGTTGTACACATCAAAAGACTCTTCTCTCGCGGGCTATACCGCACATACGCGATGTGGTATAGTATTTCCGGACCGAGTCAGACGATCGCCCCGTGAGATAATTGCTCAGTATGCACTACGTATATGTACTCAGGGGCCCCAAGCAGTTTTACATCGGCTCGACTGGCGACCTTAAGAGACGTTTTGAAGAACATCGAGACGGAAGGTCGTTAGCAACAAAATCGAGAGGCCCGTGGCGACTTGTTTATTACGAGGCGTCCTTATCTAAGAAGGATGCGCTCGCACGAGAGCGCTACCTGAAAACTGCTTGGGGCAAGAGATACTTAAAAACGCGTATACAGAATAGTGAGTAGTTATCTCACGGGGAGGAAAGTCCGAACATGCACCCCGTGGGATAAGAGGTCTGGAGGTGGGAGTGAAATCGAAATGTTTGATGAGTATTCACTATTTCACTTGCTTCGAGATTTGTTATCCCATGGGGTAGAAAGGTAGCGGGTAACGCCCGTCGTCCGCAAGGATAGAGGTGCCTACAGAGACGCTCCCAAGCGAAAGCGCGGAGCATCCCGCCCTCGGGCGGGATGAGTTCTCCAGGCAACTGGAGAAGTGCAACGAATAAATCCTTACCCGCATGCAAGGCCGTGGCCCGTGAGATAAAACTGTTGAGATTATATCAGCGCTTGAGAACCTAACGGATTTCGAGAGGCTGATTGAAATCGAAATAAGGTTATCTCATGGGCAGTGCCGCTCGAGCTCGCAAGCAATTGCGGGCCCAGATAAATGATCGTCCCCGCCCCATGAGATAAGACCGATTGATAACTGTTGCACCCGAGAGCCTGCAAAGGATTTCGAGATGTTAATGGAAATCGAGATGGACTATCTCACGGGGCAAGACAGAATTCGGCTTACCGACTCGGTCCACACAAATGCGAAAACCCACGCTCCTGCGTGGGTTTTCGCTTATCTCCCCCTTACAAGGTCGAACCTTGTAGGATTCACAAAGAAGCGGCAAGGGTGATTTCGGAGGCTCTCGGAGGCGCGAAACTTGTACGACAATGCGAACCCCGGAGCGAATAAAAAGCACTCAGATGCGCGGCGCGGGCAGCCGATTTCTGGAGGCGTACTTACGTGGTACGACGGAAGAAATCGGCGGGTACCCGCAACAAAGCAGATGCGTGCTTTTTATTCGGTCCCTAAACGATTTCGCAGGTTCCGCCGGCGCAGGCCAGCTCCTTCTTCATATCCGACTCATCCTGGCGCTCATAGGCGACGAGCTTCGAGTAGTCCACTTTCGGGAAGCGAGCGAGGCGCTCCTCGTATTCCTTTTCCGTAATCGTCTCGTAGGGTGCGAGGCGGTAGACGTGGTTGAGGCGCGGGAGGAAGGAAAGTCCGCCGATGATGTCCCAATTCTTCTGAATCCAGTCGACGACGCTGATCCACTCGTCTTCTCCCACGGAAATCGTCGCCGACGGATTGTGCTCGGTGAAATTGAGCTTCACCTTCTTCCAGTACTCGAGCTGGTCGAGCGCCGTGAGGCTATCCTTGAAACGCGCTTCTTTGGAATGATCGGGTGCTTTTACCGGGAATTCAAATACAAATGTATTCGCTTCCTCCATCGACTGCCCCACTTCCGGGTAATACGGCACGCCCTGGTCGCGGAGCATCTTGAAGAGCGAGTCAGTCGCGCTGATGCGCACGCGGCGGATGTAATACGGCGCGTGGCGCGGATGGATGCCGGACGCGCAGTTGAAGGTCTGCGAGACGGTGCCCGAAGGCTTCACGGCCGTCACCGCCATCGAGCGCTCCACGCCGAAGCGCTTCGCATACGTGACGTTCGTCTTCACTGCCATGTCGCGCACCTTGCGCATGATCTCTGGCTGGCGAGATGCCGGTGAGTCCCACTGCCCCGTCACCGAGACGCCGAGGAGGCGTTCTGCTTTGCAGTGATCGGTCCACTCCTTTGATATGTAGCTGAAATTCGTGAGCGTCGACTGGTACGTGCCGAGGATGGCGGCGAGGCGCGCCTTGCGCAAAAGCGATGCTTCAGTATCGTGTGCACGCGCGATGACTTCGGAAAGATTGCAGAATTGCTTCGACTGTAGGATGATCTCCGCGCAGGGATTCGTGCCGATAGAGCCGCGCACCACGCCACCCTCATCAATGAACCCGATTTCCTTGAAGTGCTCGGTGCGGCGCTTCGGGAACGTCGCTGCGAGCGATCCGCGGTTGAAGATGCCGCGCTCGCCGGCACCGCTCTTCATGAGCGCGACCCATTCGTCCATGAGCTGCGCATTCGTCGGCTGCATTTCGTACACGGCGGAGTTGTTTGCGACCGAGCGGTGCGGATCCGTCATGTAGAACTGGCCTTTCTTGGCGTCGCGCATCTCCACGTCGTCGAGATCGGAGAGCGAGATCATCGCGGTGCGGCGCACGCCGCCGGCGACCACGCATTCCCCTATCTTGCAGATGATGTCGTGCGCGTCGATGTTGCGCAGACGGCGTCCCTGGCGCGCAAGGATGCGCTCGCGGGCAAAAGAAAGCAGGGAGCGCAGCGGCTCGGGGCCGGAGGCCTTGCCGCCCATCGTCTTGAGGCGGGCACCCGCCGGGCGAATCTTCGAATAATCAAACGTGATGTCTTTGCCGGAGTACCAGGTCTTCAGTCCGAGCGTGAGCGCGTCGCACCAGCCTTCTTTCGAGTCGGCGATGACGTGCTCTTCCGCTTTCTTTCCCGTCTGCTTCATGATTTGCGGAAGTTGTTCGATGTTTTGGCTCTCCACCGCGAAGCCGACGCCGCATCCCTGCATCGAGAGATACATGATCTCGGCAAAGTCTTCGAGCTTCACCGGCGCAGTGAACGTACAATTATATGCGCACGTGTTGCAGCGGCGCGCAGCCTCTCCCGCAAACTGCATGAGCCGCATCGACGGCATCACTTCTTGCTTCAAAATCCCCATGCGTATCTCGGCATACTCTTTTTCGGTGAGCTTGGTGCCGAGATTCTCGCGCATGAAGTTCACATAGCGATCCACCGTCTCGATCCACGTCTCGCGGCGACCTTCTTCCGGAATCCATTTCGCATACGTGCGCAGATACACAAATTCGCCGAGCGCATTGCCTTCAAAATATTTCTTGCTTTCGTCCGCGAGCTTTTTTACGTGCGCCGGAATCTCCACGTGCGCCGCGCGCAGCTGCGCGCGCTTGTCGCGGTAGAGAATGTACGCCTTCGCGGTCTTCACGTAGTCGTTCAGGATCAAATATTTCTCCACCGAGTCCTGAATGCCTTCAACAGTCGGAAGGAAGCTCTTGTATTTCTTCGCAAATCGCCCGAGCTCGCCCGCCACCTGGTGCGCGACGAGGTTTGCATCGTCCCGATCGCCCTCTTCTACCGCCGCCATCGCTTTCCACACGGCCGCCGCAATCTTTTCGAAATCAAACGGCACGAGTCGGCCGTCGCGCTTCTCGATTTGCGGAACCATTTCGCGATAGCGAAGCGTTTCTTTCGAAACCGGCGGCTTCACTGCCTCCTGAATGTGAACGCCAGGCGCCTGCTTGTCGGCGGAAGAGGCTTTCACGCGCACAGGAGCTTTGACGGTTTTTGACATGAGCCAGGCGGTTTTAATAACGGGTAATAAATTGTTGCTTGGGGTTAAGTTTACTCCTGGTTGTCGCAAATGCTATGTGGACAGCGTTATTTGGAAACGGTTGGAAAATTTTTCAACAGAAGCGGGGTCCCGGGGGCGATGCCGTGGGCCTTCGCAAAGCCCGCAGCGGTCTCAAGGACATACCTGGCAGGGGCACTTGGGTAAAAGACAAAGGGGTAGGTGGAGGTCGCCGCGTCTTCGACTATCGAAACGACCTGTCCTTTATCATCAAGCCAAAACATGTCGATGGGGACGAGCATATCCTTCATCCAGAAGCCATACGTATCGTCCCTTGGGAAGACGAAGAGCATGCCGTAGTCGCCGGGGACGCTCTCTCGCCCCCCGAGGCCCCGCTCGCGAGCCGGATCGGCTGTCGCATAGTCAATTTTCAAGGACACCCCGCCAAACTCCCCCGTTGCCGATGGTTCCGTTACCGGCTTTGTCCCATACGCGACGACTATCCATAGGCAAAAAAGAATGAGCGCCAAGCATACCCCGTAAACGCGTCGTGGCATGAGAGTTATTGGCTTACTTTTTCAGGAGCGAATCTACCATCTCGAGCTCCTCGTAAATGCCGGAAATGAGATCGAGCTCTTTCGCCTCTTTGAGGCTCACCCATCGGTACTCGACCGCGTCTTCGTCGAGCTTCACCTCTCCGGAAACGTAGGGTGCGTAATAACTGAGCACCAACACAGGAGTTCCGTCGGGACGAAGGAAAGTGAGATCGAGCAGATACTGTACTTTTCCTATTTCGACATTCACCTCCTCTTGCACTTCCCTGCGGAGCGCTTTCTCTGCTGCGTTGTACCACTGCTCATGATGCGTCGGAGGCGTATTGCGGTAGTCGTCAGTGGTCAATCCTCCGCCCGGCACCGTCCACTTATTGGGAAATGCTTTCTTGCGGGGACTTCGCTTGGTCACCAGATATTTCCCTGCGTCGTTGTGGATAATGCAGGTGATCGCGATGCGGTGGAGTTCTTTATCCGGTGTCTCCATACATAAATGCTACCACGCGGCTAGCGCCTCTGGTCGTGCGGGTCGAAGAGGGAGGGTTTCATCTTCTTGCCCTGCAGAAATTCGGAAATTCTTTTTCCGCCGAAGACCGACGGCAGGATGCCGACGCCGTTGCAGCCGAGATTGTAGAGCAGCGCCGGATTGCAGGGCTCGGGGCCCACGCGACGGATGCCGCTTGGCGTATAGCCCATGAGTCCGTGCCAGCAAAAAGCGTACTCGGTCTCCGGCCCGGGGTGCTTGCTGTAATTAGAACGCAGGAAATCATCGATCTCGTCCCGTATGTCTTCCGAGCACGAGTGCGCGCGGGAATAATCCGCTCCGCTCGGAAGCACTTTCTCCGGGCCGCCCGCGCAGACGAGACTGTGGAAGCTCTTCTTGTCGCCTTCGTGCGGACGGCGCGTGAGGTAGAAATAACTTTCGCCCGTCGGGTCTCCGCCACGCTCGTTCGTCTTTGGGAAATAGCTCACGGCCGCAGGCGGATTATCAAACGGCTCGATGTAGCCCGACATATAGCCGATGCGTCCGGCAATCGAGTGGTGGAATGCAGTATCGATTTCCGGCCCCGCCTCGTTCACGATAGAAAAATGCTCGAATCCGTTCGTGCAGAGGATGATTTTCTGCGCTTCGACCATGTGAGCAAGGACTTTGAGCGTCCCGCTTCCCTCTTTGAGCCGCACTGTCTTCACCGGGCTGCCCTCGTAGAACGCAAACCGGCCTTTGTACTCCGTCATGAGGTATCCGATGAGCTCTTCGGTAAAGAGCGCGCTGTTCATGCAGCCTTTCTGGAATGCGAGAGAAGCAACGTAGTCGGTATTGTTCGTTTCGAGGAGGCTAAGCACATCCTTCTGCGGGACTGTTCCGTAAAGGTCTTTGTACTCTGTAGGAATGTCTTTGCGCTCCACCCACTCCTCGGCGACGATCATCGTCTCGACCGGGAGCCCGCCGTCTGCTCTGCAGCGATTATCTTTCAAGTGAAGCAAGACCTGCTCGAGAGTGGAGAGGCCGGTGTATCCGGTGAAGCGATAGAGCGGCGTCTGGAGTCCCGCTTCCTCAACTATCTGGTCGATGAGCTTCCATGCGGATTCGACGGAGCGCTGGCCATCGATCGCAAGCTCGAGTCCGAATTCCTGCGCGAGCTCGGAGAGCGGCCGCTCGAAGTAGCTCGTGATCTGTCCGGCATTGTGCCCGGTCGCGCCGTGCGCGACCTTGTCGGCCTCAAGCAAGATGACGCTCTGCTCCGTATCGCGGAGCGTGAAGAATGCGGTGGCTGCGCCGGCGATGCCGCCACCCACTATCGCCACGTCCGCTCGCGCGTCAGCCTCAAGCGGGACGACCGGCCTCGTGCGCTTCAGCTGCTGTATCCAGGGCGAGTTGTTGGGGATCATGCTGCGTGCCTAGCAGTGTACATGGCGATGGGACTCTCTAAAAACCATGCCGGTGAAAAGAGAACGCCCGGGCGCCGAAAGGCGCCCGGGCGTTCTCTTTGACCGAGAGCGTCTCGCCTAGTGCGGGATGAATGGCAGAAATGCGGCGGCAGTGGACGGATTGAACGGGTAAGAGAAGCTAGTAGGAGAAGAGGGCGGAGGAGGCGGGGGCGGAGCAACTTCGCCCGCCGGCGCGGTATTGGTACTTTGTGGAGGAGTTCCCATCATGCCTCCCGGTGGCGGAGGTGGCGGCATCTGCCCCGCGCCGGGCGGCGGATTATTCAAACCTGAGCCGGGCGGCGGCATCATGACGTTTCCTCCGCCGCCCTCGCCTGTCTGGCCCTGCGGCGGATTCCACACTCCGGTGCCCGGTGCGCTCTGGTCGCCCGGCGGCATGAAGGGGGCGCCGGAGTTCTGATCTCCGTAATCGCCTTGCCCCGATCCGCTTTCAGGCCGGGGCCCGTAATTCATCTGTGGATAGTTTTGATCCTGGGGCTGCGGGGCTCCCTGCCCGTTCTGCTGCCATTGCGGCGCGCTTTGGTTTCCACTTTGTGGTGGCGGCATGAATCTCCGGCCCTGGTCTCCCTGCGCTCCTCCTGGCGGCATCGGATAAAATCTCTGATTTCCTCCATCTGGGCCCCGGCCATCCTGAGAAGGGTTCTGTCCGCTCGGGCCTTGCGGGCCGTTTGGCGGCATGAATCCTTGCTGCCCGCCGGGCTGCCCGTTTGGCGGCTGCGGGCCCATCCCCTCCTGGCCGAAACCTTGCGGCGGCGGACCTTGGTGCTCCTGCATCTGGGAATCATTCTGCCCTTGTTGGAAGCACTGCTGCATCGCCTGGCCGAGCTGCGGCGTGCCCGGCTTCGCGCCGGAGGTGATCGCGTCGAGAGTGTCCTGCCCCACAGCGCTCACGAGGCACTGCCGCACGGAATCCGGAGCGCGGCTGAGCGCATTCTGCATCTGCGAGGCCGCGCGCTGCATCGCGTCTTTCTGCTCCGGAGTCACCAGATTATGCTCCTGGGAGAACTGGAAGCACTCATCCTGATGACTGGCACAGTACTGTTCGCATGCGTCTTGCCCGGAGCACCCGCCCGGGCCTTTGCCGCCCGTCTGTTGGAGCACGTCCGCTTGCTGCTGCGTCATGAGCCCGTTCTGCACAGCAAAGTCTGTACACTTCTTCACGACCGCCGGGTCCGTCGGATGCTCGCACTGCTGGAAGTCTTTCATCGACGAGAACGGCGCGGTCCCGTTCGCAACTGCCGAGAATACTTTCTCAGCTTTCGACTCATCGAAGCCCGGCGGCAGGAGCCCGGCGGCCTTGCCGAACGCGAAGCAGGACTTCGCCTGATCAAGCGATGAAGGATTCTCGCACGTCTGCTTGCAGGACGCCTGATCGGTGCATCCAGAAGGGAGCGGGATCCCGCTCTTGAGCGCCGCCGTCACCTTCTCCGCCTGCGAGAGATGATCGCCCGTCAGAAGTCCGTGATCTTTCCCATACTGCACGCACTCCTGGATGTGCGCGGAGGCGTTGCAGTATGCGTGGCAGGCGGCTTGCGGATCCGCGGCGCCGGAGGCGCACTTCCCCGGACCTCCGTCCTTTTGGAGAGACTCGAGCGCGGCGCCCTGATTCTGTCCTTCTCCCTGCCCGCTCGATGGCGATGGAGCCGCGGGCTGGACAGAAATTCCGTGATCCTGCGCGAACGCTTCGCACGCGGATTGGTTTGCAGTGTCGTTGCAGAACGCCTTGCATGCGAGACGATCGGCGCAGTTGCCGAGTTCGGGGATCGGATATGTGATGTCGAAGACGGAGGAAGCCGCGGAGACGGAAGCGGCGGCGCCGAAAAGGAGCGCGGCGCCTATGATGCTACTGAAAAGGATTCTGGTACGCATGGTTTGCAGCGCCGCTTGAGGCGGCAGGACTATTAAAAGGATTCGTCACGTCGATCGGATTCACGGCGGGCGTCGCCTGCTTCAGAGGATTGGACGTCGCGGGGACGGAGACCGAGGACGCCGACTGCACCTGCTCAAGCGCGGCATTGAGCTCCCCGGCCGTCTGAGCGCTCTGCTGCTGCGGCGCCGGCCAGGCATACCACGCGGCGAGCGCTATCACGACAATCACCACGACGATGGCCGCAATGGTACGGGTGTTCAAGACGTTTTTCGCTGTATCGGCGTTTTCCGGCACACTTCCATTCTAGTACGCGTGGCGGGCGCGCAATCGGCTATCCACACAACGCACCAAGCAAGGCTTTAGAGACTTTTCACCCACCACCCCATCCAATACGTCCCTATCTTCGTGCGCTTGATGGAGAGCGCAAGCGCGCGCGTGCCGAGCGCTTCTCCGATGCGCCCGGCGAGCGAGCGCATGTACGTCCCCGAGCCGCAGGCGACGCGAAGCGAGAGGATCGTGAACGTGCCCTCGCCAACTTCCGCAAACAGTTTCTCCCAGCTCGCGCACACGTCGTCAATGCGGAAGTCCGCGCCGAGCTGTTTCGACGGCTCGTCCGATTTCGGCACCTTCGCGAGAAAGTCCGCGATGCGTGCTTGAAGCGCGGCCGCGGATACCTGCGCAATTCCCCGCTCGGAAATGCGGTAGATGCGTTCTTCGTGCTTCGGGATTTCGATGTGATGGCTCATGCCTTCGAGTGTGTGCAGGAAAAGCGGCTTCCCGTGCACGGTCTTCGAGGAGAAGAGCGGGTATGGCCGCGCGTGCGTTCCGAGTTCGGCGCGAAGCGCCTTGCGAAGCGCGCCGAAGTTTATCTTTGATTCCTTCTCCGCATACTCCACCATCCCAAGCGCATCCCCCGTATCGCTTCCCGCATCAAGCAGCACTTCTATCTCGTACTCCTTATCGAGGCCCGTGTATTCTTTCTGCCGCTTGCATTCTTCTCCGAGGAGCACGAGAAGTTTGCCACTCGCCATCGGATCAAGCCGTCCCGCGTATGACGCGGGCATGCTCGTATACGCCGGATGCCCCTTCTTCCAGCGATTGAGCGCCATGAGCGGCGTCTCGCCTATGGATTTTTTGATTACGATCCACTTTCTCATCTCCGCATAAGCCACTATTACGATCACGACGCCATTCAACTCAGGAGAGCGATTATTCTAGCCCGAATGTTGTCGTAAACCGTTGTCAGTCGTCGCTTCGCTTTGTCAGTGAGAAGGGCGGTGTGCATGAGCGCATCTCGAATCGGACGATATGTTCTAGAATCCGTAGAGAGACTACCCGTACGATCGACCAAATTAGCGAGACCTGCCATGTCGAGATAACTTTTGTCGTCATTGTTGAGCCTGAGGTCAATCATGACGTTCCCGTTGGTTTTATTTTGCGTTTCCTTCCGCTTCCACTCCGTGATATCGCGCTGCGCTTCCGTCGAAAGAACAGTGCCCTGATCTGCGATAAATTTTCGTACGAGATTTTCGGACACAAAACACTCAGCATATGACGCGAAATTAAAGCTCGCGTCGCCGCTCAGTGCATCCACCCAGGCATCGACTTTTTGTTTGTTCGTCGAACCAGCGGGCAACGTATATTCTCCCGAGATCGCATTGAAAAGTTCTCCTGCTTTCCGCTCTTTCGCGGGTATCGCATCGTTATCGATATCGCCATCTTTCTTGTGCTTTCTGCGCCACTTATCCCACTCTTCAAGTATGGGAGTCAGCACGTGGGTCTTGAAGTCTCCGAGAAATTGCTCAAACTTCGGATCGTCGGCCACGATGCCTTCGCGGCTGCTGGTGAAGCGATCTATATCGTCGTCCAAAGAGTCAAAGTGAATTTGACCGTACAAGTAGCTCTCGACCACTCGGGCCGTAGGGATATGCTTCAAAATATCCCTCTCACGCATTCTGCCGTTAACGAATAGATCAATGCTGGCTTTTTCCGCGGTTCCAATTGCTTTGAGGTCACGCGGCTTCTCGACTGAAGCGATAAACCCTTTGAATTCAGTGCCCACCGTCATATCCTTCCTCTCTTTGAGTTTCTTCAGCTTTTCGGCGATGTACGGGTCTTCAATGCCGTTTATGCTCCAAAGAAATTCGGTTTTTTCGGCGAGATCGTTCAGGTCGTCGAGTGTCACTTTCTCGCCGTCAAGAAAGATGGCGAATGAATCGTCCAGCAAAGCGAAACGGAAATAGAGCGCAATCGTCTTCTTGAGGAAATCCGAACTGTTGCGTATGCCGTCCTTGGTGTTTTGGAAACGGATTATGGTCCCTTGGTCGTGACCTTCGATGTAAGAAGCGAAAGCTGTCATATCTACGGTATCCAACGGGTATTCGTCCGGCGTCAGGTCGTCGGTAATAGCTTGATCTAAGCCACGATTGTCAATCAGGCCCCCCACGTACTCGCCACCGCGAACCTTCGAAATGACGGTTATCTGTTCGGCGCAGGAAAGAAGAGCGAGTTTGCCTATGCCTTTGCGACCGATGAACGGGCGGTTGCGAGAGGAAGCGGTCGCCTCTTTCCTCTTCGAATAACCGATTTTCAAGAATTTATCCTGAAAATCTGTCGCGTCCATACCCGATCCATCATCTTTGATGAAAAAGCTATTGCTATCGCGGTCTATATGTATCCAAACATTGCTCGCATCGGCATCCCAAGAATTCGAAATCGCCTCGCCCAACACGGTGGTGAAGCTGCGATATAAGTTTCTGCCGAGGTGGTTCAGGACGCTCAGCGATATTCCGAACGAAAATTGTGGTTTAGTTGCCATACAGGTCAACATGCTCCCTGATGCTTTTGCCGATGACGGAGCCCAATTTGACCGGGACGGCGTTACCGATGAATTTCGAGATTCGTTTCATCACGATCGGCTCGTCATCGGGCGTAAATTTATAACTTTTTGGGAACGTTTGAAAAAGGGCGGCTTCGCGTAGGCTAATCGCTCGATTTTGTTCCGGGTGGCCGAAACGTCCATTGCCTAGCCCTGTGCAATGAGTGGTCATTGTTGGAGCGGGATCGTCCCAGCGCATGCGGCCATAGACGGTTGCTTGATACGTCTTGCCGCTCTTTGCTTTGTGACACTTCAAAACCAAGTCCTTACTCCAACTTGATGAATTTCCACCGTCACATGGAGTAGCCTTCACCCTCTTGAGATTCGTTGCGTTCAATGTCCTGGCGCGATGAAGCGGATCGGTGGCACTCGCTTCCCCGTGACCGATCGGTTCAAGTCCGCTGATAACGTCGCGAACAGTGACTTTTTTGTTTTTGTGTGTGCGTTTTATAAGGGCGATTTCGCCAAATTTCGAAGCAAGAAGCACCAAACGCTTCCTGCGTTGAGGCACGCCATATTCGGATACATCAACGACCTCATATTTATATTGATAGCCATTTTTTTCGAGCGTCTTGATGAACGTATCGAATATTGGGTACTTTTTCTTGTCGGCGAGGCCACTTACGTTTTCCATCGAGACGATATCGGGCTGAGTCTCTTCGATAAGGCAAGCGAACTTTTCCAACGGCTGGAGTTGCTTCTCCGTAACTTTTTTGAGATTCAGTTTGGAGAACGGTTGGCACGGAGCGCAACCCGCGAGAACGCGTATAGTTTTTTCTTTGTTGCCAAACATCTCGTTGATGTCGCTTGCGGTGACCTTAAGTATGTCTTCGCAAATGAACCGAGCCTTATTGTTGTACTCGTATCCAAATTTGCAGTCGCCGTCGTTGTCGATGCCCGCGACAACATCAAGCCCTTCTTTTACGAGGCCGTGGGAGAGGCCACCGATACCGCAGAACAGGTCTATAACTTTGATCTTTTTAGAACTCATAATCTCATCATAACTATACCTCCAATGCGTCCACGGCGCATCGTTGGGATATGCGTCCGCATACCTCCGATACTAAATACTTCGGGCGGAGGTGGAGAGACCGCGATTACGCTTTTCTCCTTCGCCTCTCGGATTCGCCGTCGCTCATCCTCGGGCTAGGCACCGCCTCGCTGTTTCAGCCTGCTGGCTGAAACATGCTCCGGCGTTCAAATCTCTCCGCCTTCTCGCAAAATATAGTCGCCGCGAGCTTTCGCTCACAGCTTCTTATTTTGCGGGCTACTCGGGATTCAAGATTTTGAGGCCAAGCACCATAAGGGTATTTTAGCGCATTTTACTCGGCCATTCCGATGCACTCGGGTCGCGGGTCGATTTTCCAAATGTTACGAATGTTAGGCCCCTTAAGGGTTATTGGACTGGTAACGTTTTTTCAAGAACGTGCTGTAAGTACGGCATATTTAGCGGGACCAAAGTTATCCACATTGCACGCTGGACCAATGAGAGTATCGTTACCATGTTACGCGGTGCTGAAAAGCCTGTCGTAGATTTCGAAGCTGAAGGGGAAATTACGTTGTTGTTTTGCCGCAAGGCAAAACCTCCCTGGGCTCGGAAATCTGCGACAGGTTTTTGCATCTCTAGTCGTCGAATTCCGGGCACGGCTGATTATCGTTTACTCAATCAGCTCTACTCGGTATGAAAAAACCAAAAATAGTGTGGCACACGGAACAACGGCGCGTCTCCGACTTAATACCGCATCCGGATAATCCGAGAACGATCTCGGTAAAACAGATGGCCGACCTTATGTGCAATATCGATAAACTCGGCTATGCAGAGATCATCGCCATAAATCTCAATATGAGAATGCTTGCCGGTAATCAGCGCCGTCAAGCGATGATACAACTTGGCAGAGGTGACGAAATGATAGACGTTCGGGTACCAAGCAGGCTGCTTACAGCGGAAGAAGAACGGCGGTATCTGATTGCCAGCAACGCGCTCGGTGGCACCTGGGATATCGACAAACTCGAAGCTTTCGACCCCCAGTTCTTGATGGATATCGGCATGGACGAAAGCGTGCTGTCCGAGATGTGGGACGCTCAACTTGAAGTCGAAGACGACGATTGGGACGAAGAAAAGGAAAAGGCGAAAATCAAGAAGCCCAAAAGCAAGGTCGGCGACCTGTACCAGTTGGGACCGCATCGATTGATTGTTGGCGATTCCACCGATCCGGCGGTGCTGAAGAAACTCTTCGGCAAGGAACGCGCGTCGATGATATACAGCGACCCCGTGTACAACCTTTCCATCGACTATGATCGCGGCCTCGGCGGCAAGCAGTCATACGGCGGTTCGGTAAATGACAAACGCACGAAGTCCGAGTACCGCGAGTTCCTCAAAAAAAGCATGGAGGCGGCACTCGCCGTCACCAAGGACGACGCGCACGTCTTCTACTGGAACGACCAAAGCCAGATCGGTCTAATCCAAGAATTATTCGAGGAACTCGGCCTTAAGAATCGACGGGTCTGCTTGTGGATAAAAAATGGGATCAATATGACCCCGCGGGTCGCGTTCTCGAAGTGCTACGAACCGACCGTCTATGCGACTCGTGGAACCCCTTATCTCGCCAAAGGCCTTGAGAATCTGAACGAGGTGATGAACAAAGAAACGGGCACCGGCAACCGCCTCGCCGACGACATTCTCGACATGCTTGATATATGGCTCGCCAAGCGGCTACCGGGCAACGAATACACTCATGCAACGGCTAAACCGCCCCAGCTTCACGAGCGGGCTATTCGTAGGTGTACGCGTCCGGGTGAAATTATTCTGGATTCCTTCTCGGGAAGCGGCAGCACGCTCGTCGCGGCGCATCAACTCAAGCGCCGCGCTTTCGTCGTTGAACTCGAACCATTATTCGCCGATCTAGCTATCCTACAATGGCGCATAAAAGTTCGAATCCCTTCGCGGTCGAACCGCAACGGGATTCGAACCGTTCCAAACGACGGCTTAAAATAAGGCACTCGGGTCTCTCCGATAAAAAGTATCCCTGGCGGAGGCGGAGAGATTCGAACTCTCGAGACCCTTTCGAGCCTGCCGCCTTTCCAAGGCGGTGGAATAAACCGCTATCCGACGCCTCCGTGTGCACTCTTCCATTTTTCATGCAGCGAACTAATCCGTCTATATAGACGTACTAAACACCTTCAGATACTTAGCGACGGCATCTGCCCGATACAGGTAGATACTGCGTCCCTGACTACCAATATGCGGCATAATCCCGAATTCTTCAAATACCCCCGCGACCTGCCCAAGCATCTTTGGAGAATAGCTGGTAAAGCAGAGCCCGATGTTCTCATACCTCTTCCCTCCTGTTCGGTGCGAATGTATGAACAGGCAACCGTCCGTATCCATCAACCCTCGTACGCACGCGACACGGTAAGAGCATTTCTCAAGGACCCAATCCGGTATACACACTCCGTTTTTGAGTTTGTTACCGCGTGGGAGACCTTTCTCGACCAGGAAATCGACGAGCGTGGTGCTTGCGGCCGATATGACGACCGCGTTGCGCCCCTTTCGTTTCCGAACCGGCGGCAAGATGCCGAAAAGATTTTCTATGAGTTTCTGTACATAGAGTGCATACTCCGCATCTTCGACGGAATTCATCGTGATGTTCGCCTGCCAGAGATTGTTGATGCCCCCATCACCTAACATGATGCCGAAAAATTCTGCGAGCGATTGCGACGGTCTCGGTATGCGGACCGTCTTGCGATGGCTCTTCTTCGGATATTTAAGAGGGGTATCCGATCGCATACCCATACATAATAACACTTGGTCTAGTACCAAATAAACATTTTCTAAAAAATCCTGAAATTAGGCTTGCGAATTAAGGAGCGCCTTGATACGGTCCGGTATCGGCGGGTGCGTGGAGAACATCCGCTCGAGCCAGCCCGCGCTCCCCGCGGGCTTCGCCCCGAAGGGATCGCCGATGAAGAGGTGCGCAGTGGCGGCGTTTGCGTTTTGCATCGGCGAGGCATAGCTGCCGATCTTCCGGAGCGCGGAGGCGAGTCCTTCCGGATAGCGCGTGAGGAGGACGCCGGAAGCGTCGGCGAGGAATTCGCGGCGGCGCGAGACGGCGAGCTCGATGAGCTTTGCGGCAATAGGCGCGAGCACGATGCCGACGACCGCGAGAATCATAAGAAGAGCATTGTTTCCACCCTGGCGATCGTCGCGCTGCCCGCCGCCCCAGAACGACATGCGGAGGAAGATGTCTGCAACTATGGCGACGAAGCCGGCGAGCACGACCGCGATCGTCATGAGGAGCATGTCGCGATTCTTGATGTGCGAGAGCTCGTGGCCGATGACGCCCTCGAGCTCGGCGCGGGTCATCATGGAAAGCAGGCCGGTCGTTGCGCAGACGACCGCATGCTTTTCATCACGCCCGGTGGCAAACGCATTTGGCGCCGGATCGTCGATCACGTAGAGCTTCGGCTTCGGCAGGCCGGCAGCAATGGAGAGATTCTCGACGACGGTGTAGTAATCGAAAAATTCCTCCCGGGTCGCCGGACGGGCATGGTTCAGAGAGAGCACAAGTTTATCCGAGGCCCAGTATGCGTAGAAATTGGTCGCAAACGCAATGACGACCGCAATGTAGAGAATGGATGGATTGCCGTAGTACCAGGAGACGGCGTACCCCACCGCGATGACGACAATCAGGAACCCGAACACGAGCGCCCAGGTCCGTCGGATATTGCTCGACCGCTGCTGATACAAGTTCATAGCCATTAGGGTTTAGCCATTAGGGAGGAAGAAAACTTATTCAGCATGCGCATGATCTCGTCGAGCAAGGACATGATGACCGTGAGGTCCTTGCTTTGCGCGAATCCGAGTTTTTTCGCGATGATCAATTGTGTCTCGAGCTCGGCGCCAGAACCGAAAGCTATACGCACGAACTGAAGATATTCGGCCCGATGCTTGCGCGCGTACCCCTCGGCAAGGTTTGAAGGAATGGAAACGGAGGCGCGCCGCATTTGACTGACAAGGCCGAATTGTTCCGATTTCGGGAACCGATCGGTAAGTTTATAAACCGAGGCTACAAGATCGATTCCCTTCTGCCAAACGATGAGATCTTTGTATGACTGCATTTTCACTAGTGGCCATTCCCTAGTGGCTAAAAACTAACCTTTACTGGCTCGGAAGCCGCGGCGTCTGCGGCGGAAAGCTCAAAAAGATCCATCGGCGTGAAGCCAAATGACGAGGCGATGAGATTGCCGGGGAAGGATTGCTCCGCAGTGTTGAGCGTCATCACGGTCGTGTTGTAAAAGCGGCGGGAGGCCTGAATCTTGTCTTCGGTGTCGCCGAGCTCCCGCTGGAGCTGGAGGAAATTCTGATTCGCTTTGAGATCCGGATACGCTTCGGAAACGGCGAAGAGCGTTTTGAGAGCGCCCGAGAGCTGATTCTCGGCCTGCGCTTTAGCAGCGGGAGCGGAGGCGCCCATCGCGGCCGCGCGCGCTTTCGTCACGTTTTCAAACGCGCTTGATTCGTGCGCGGCGTATCCTTTCACCGTCTCGACGAGATTCGGGATGAGATCGTAGCGGCGCTTCAGCTGGACGGCGATATCGGCCCAGGCTTCCTTTGCCTGATTCACGAGCGTAACGAGGCGGTTGTACGCGCTAATAACCCAGAGCACGATAATCGCGATGACGATGAGAATGATGGTGGTGGTAGACATACGCGGATTATAGCAAAACTAGCGCACGGCGCGCGCGACGGCCTTTACCACCCTCGGGTCAAGGAGGTCGGGGATGATGTGACTCGCAGTCGGCTTGCCGACGAGCGCCGCGAGCGCGCGAGCGGCGCGGAGCTTCGTGGTCTCGGTAATCTTCGACACGCCGCGGTCGAGCGCGCCGCGGAAGATACCCGGAAAGACGAGAGCGTTATTTATCTGATTCGGGAAGTCGGAGCGGCCGGTGGCGACCACGAGCGCGCCCGCTTTCTTGGCCTCATCCGGAAGGATTTCAGGGTCGGGATTCGCCATCGCAAAGACGATGCTTCGCGGCGCCATCGAGGCCACTTGCTCGGCCTTCAAGAGCCCTTTGCCGGAGACGCCGATGAATACGTCCGCGCCCCGCATCGCTTCGGCGAGCCCGCCTTTCACGCCGCGCGGATTCGTGAGCGCGGCGAGCTCGGCTTTGTGCGTGTTCATACCTTTGCGGCCGGCGTAGAGCGTCCCCGCGCGATCGAGGAGAGTGATGTCTTTGATGCCCGCGAGCATGAGCAATTTTGCAACTGCGGTGCCGGCCGCCCCCGCCCCGCTCACGACCACCTTCAACGTCTTGAAATTCTTCTTTGCGACTTTCGCCGCGTTCAGAAGCCCCGCAAGCACGACGATGGCCGTGCCGTGCTGATCGTCGTGCATCACCGGAATGTCGAGCTCCTCGACGAGGCGCCGCTCAATGTCGAAGCAGTTGGGCGCGGCGATGTCTTCGAGATTGATGCCGCCAAAGGACGGCGCGACGGCTTTCACTATCCGCACGATCTCGTCCGGATCCTGAGTGTCGAGGACAAGCGGCCACGCATCGACGTTCGCCTTCTCTTTAAATATGAGCGCCTTCCCTTCCATCACCGGAAGCGCGCCATAGGGGCCGATGTTGCCGAGGCCGAGCACAGCAGAGCCATCGGAGATGACGGCGACGCTGTTCTTCTTTACGGACAATTTCCTCGCATCTTCCGGATGCTTCGCGAGGTACGTGGACGCAACGCCGACGCCCGGCGTGTACCAGAGCGAGAAGTCGGGCTTTCCTGCAAGCTTTACCCTTGCAGCCGTCTCGATGCGCGCGCCCTGCTTCTTAAAAGCCGCCAGTATCTTCTTTGATTTCGCATCCATACGAGACCGCTAGTATACTACGGAAGTGAATCCGGAGGATATTGTCGAAAAGCACTTTACGCGGCTGAAGCCGGAGCAGAAGCGGGCGCTCCATAAGCTCGGCATCCGCACCATCCGCGATCTCCTCTACCACTTCCCCGCCCGCTACGAAAACGCCGGACCGACGGGGACCATCGCCGGCGTGGCTCCAGGCGCCGAAGTGACGCTCTACGGCACGGTGCGCAAGCCCGACGTGCGCAAGACCTGGAAGAGCCGCCGGCCCATAGCCGAGGCGTGGCTCGAGGATGCCTCGGGAAGAATAAAGATGATGTGGTTTAGCCAGCCCTACATCGCGAAGACGCTCCATGACGGCATGGTAGTGAAAGTGAGCGGGAAAATCGGTGGCGCAGGCGCAAAGCTCTACCTCGCGAATCCGGAAATAGATAAGTCTCCCGTTGCACCGGATGCCGTACACGACTCGCTCTTTCAACAAGGTCGAACCTTGTTACAAGGTTCGACCTTGGATACGTCTCTGTATCCGATTTATCCGGAGAGCCAGGGAGTGTCGTCGCTCTGGTTTCTGCATGCGGTCAGGAAAATTTTTGAGACGAATGCGCACGAGCGCATCGCCGATCCGATTCCAGGCGAGATTCTCAAGCGCTACAACTTGCCAACGCTTTCTTCCGCACTCGTCTTCATACACGCGCCGCGGCAACTCAATGATGCGGCAGCGGCCCGGAAGCGTTTCGCATTTGAAGAGGTGTTTGCGCTCCAGATAGTGATGCAACGGCGCCGAAAAGCGCTTCTGCAAGAAAAAGCCCTCCCGGTCGCGGTCGATCGCAGTGCGCTCGCAGATTTCATCGCGTCGTTCCCTTTCCCGGCGACCGACGCGCAGATGCGCGCAATAGAAGCCATCGTTACCGACTTCGAGAAGCCGCACCCCATGCTCCGCCTCCTCGAGGGCGATGTGGGGAGCGGAAAAACCGCGGTCGCTGCCGCGACCGCATATTTGGTGGTTACTTCCCTACCTCCGAAAATATTCGAACGTGGAAAAAAGTTTCCAGACGCAAGGCGCGGGCAGCCGATTTCTGGAGACGTACTGAATAGTACGACGGAGGAAATCGGTAGGACCCGCAACGCGGCAGATGGAACTTTTGGACATGTTCGAGGCGGGTACCTCCAAGTCGCGTACTTATGCCCCACTGAAATCCTTGCGAAACAGCACTTCTCGACCTTCGTGTCGTATTTCAAAGATCACCCGATTCCTATCGGTCTCATCACCGGAAGCGAGTGCCGGAAATTTCCTTCGAAGATTCGTTATGAAGAATCCGCGAAGCTCTCCAAAGCGGCATTCAAGAAAATGGTCGCGAACGGCGAAATCCCGATCGTCATCGGCACGCACGCGCTCATCGAGAAATCGCTTTCATTCAAGTACTTCGCGTACGCCATCATCGACGAGCAGCACCGCTTCGGCACCATGCATCGGCAAAAGCTCGCGACCAAAGGCGCTATCGCACCGCACCTGCTCTCAATGACGGCGACGCCCATCCCGCGCACGCTCGCGCTCACCATCTACGGCGACCTCGACCTCACCATCCTCGACGAAATGCCTGCGGGCCGGAAGAGAGTCATCACCGACGTGCTCGATCCGAAGAAGCGCGAGCAGGCGTACGAGCGCGTGCGCGCCGAGCTCGCGGCAGGCCACCAGGCATACGTCATCTGCCCGCGCATCGACGAGCCGGACCCGGCCAAAGAGCTCGCGCTCCAAGCGAAGTCGGTCAAAGCAGAAGCGGCACGACTCCAAAAAGTCGTATTCCCCGACGCGCGCATCGACATCCTCCACAGCAAGATGAAGCCGGCCGAGAAAGAAGCCGTAATGAATCGATTCGAGAAAGGAGACATAGATATCCTCGTCGCGACCTCGGTGGTCGAAGTGGGGGTAAACGTGCCAAACGCGACCGTCATCCTCATCGAGGGCGCCGAGCGCTTCGGGCTCGCGCAGCTCCACCAGCTGCGCGGGCGAGTCATTCGCTCCACACACCAGTCGTACTGCTTCGCACTGCCTGGGTCATTCGGCCCGGCAACGAAAGAACGCATGAAAGCCTTCGTCTCGGCAAAAAACGGCTTTGAGCTCGCCGAGTACGACCTCGCGCTCCGGGGCGCGGGCGAGCTCGTCGGCGGCAGGCAGTGGGGCGTCTCCGACATCGCGATGGAAGCGCTCAAAAATATAAAATTAGTGGAAGCCGCCCGCGCCGAAGCGGCGAAGCTCATCGCCGCCGATCCGACACTAAAAAATCATCCCGTCCTCGCCGAGCGTGCCCTCACCGCTGACCGCGAAATGCATTTGGAATAACTCGATTATTTTTCGGCTGCGAGGATGACGTACGGAGGGAAATTGCGGACTTCGAGCGATAGTTCCACTTTCTTCTTAAAATATCTTTTGAGGCACGGAAGCATGAGCGGAGAGATTTGGTAGAGAATGAAGCGGCCATGCTCCGAGAGATTTCGAAAGGTGTGCTCTGCCACGAATTCCCGCTCGCTCGGACTGAAGAAGGAAAATGGGATGCCGGAGACGACGGCGTCGATGCGCGGAAGCTTCAAATTGGAGAGGTCGTTGCAGACTTTCAGGACGTTCCCGTGTATCACCTGCAGCCGCGGATCATGGATTTTCTTAAGGAGCGCGACGAAGTGCGGATTCATCTCGATGGCCACGAGTTTTCCATCGCGGGGCATATGTTCCAAAAGCGCTTTGGTGATAACGCCGTCTCCCGCTCCGTACTCGACGATGCACGCCCGCGAATGACGCGGAAGCCTTTTTACGATCTGCCTCACGACAAACGGAGAGCTCGGCGTAAGCGCTCCGACTTTGTAGTCCTGCAGCGCGGTTTTAAGGAAATGAACTTTGGACATGTCGCATCGGTACGCCCGGAGGGACTCGAACCCCCAACCAAACGAGTATAAGTCGTTCGCTCTACCATTGAGCTACGGGCGTATTCGCCCATATTACAACAACGAAGGGTTTATGCGATATCGCCCGAGCCGGGCGGGGCGATGACGATACCCTCTTCTTCCCTCTTTTTCGGCGTGATGCCGTTTGCAATCAAAATCTTTTCGAACTCGTCGCGCTCGATCGTTTCCCGCTCTATGAGCTCTTTGGCAATGGCGTCGAGCGCGCCGCGATGCTCGCCGATGACTTTCTTCGCGCGTGCCTTCGCCTCGTCGATGATGCGCGAGACTTCGGCATCTATCTCTGCAGCCACCTTCTCGGAGTACGGCTCATTCCCGAGCTGCCGCTCGCCAAAAGAGATCGGGCCCAATTTCTCGCTCATGCCGTAGCGCACGACCATGTCGCGCGCAAGCGCGGTGATGACCATGAGATCATTCGACGGCCCCGTCGTTACGTCGTCAAAAAGCATTTCTTCAGCCACGTATCCGCCAAGCGTCGCCGCGATGTCATCGAGGAACTGTTTCTTCGACTGCATCTTCTTGTCTTCAAACGGGAGCTTCAGCGTATAGCCGGCCGCGCGACCGCGACTGATGATGGAAATTTTGTGCACCGGATCGGCGTTCGGCAGCACCGAGGAGACGAGCGCGTGGCCGGCTTCGTGATAGGAAGTGAGCTCCTTTTCTTTTTTCGTAAGCAGGTGGGACTTGCGCTCCGGACCAAGCATCACTTTCTCTATGGAGCGGATGAGGTCGTACTGCGTGACTTCCGTGCGATTCTCGCGCGCCGCGAGGATGGCGCCCTCGTTCATGAGCGAGTAGAGCTCTGCCCCCGAGAAGCCGGGTGTGCGCTCGGCGATGACCGAGAGGACGACGTCCGGGCCCAGGGGCTTCTTGCGCGCATGAATCTGGAGAATCTCTTCGCGATCGCGGCGGTCCGGAAGGTCGATCGTCACGCGCCGGTCGAAGCGCCCGGGGCGAAGCAGAGCCGGGTCGAGCACGTCCGGCCTGTTGGTCGCTGCCATGACCACGACTTTCTCCGTCGGCTCGAAACCGTCCATCTCGACGAGGATTTGATTCAGTGTCTGTTCGCGCTCGTCGTTCCCACCCCCCACTCCCGCGCCGCGCACGCGCCCGACCGCATCGATCTCGTCGACGAAGATGATGGCGGGCGCAGCTTTCTTCGCCATCTGGAAGAGGTCGCGCACCCTTGATGCTCCGACGCCGACGAACATCTCGACGAATTCCGAGCCCGAAATGGAGAAGAACGGCACGCCCGCCTCGCCCGCGACCGCGCGCGCAAGCAAGGTCTTCCCCGTGCCCGGTGCGCCCATGAGGATGATGCCTTTCGGTATGCGCGCGCCGATGTCGAGGAACTTCTTCGGACTCTTGAGGAAATCCACGATCTCAAGCAGCTCCTCTTTTGCTTCGCGCGCGCCCGCGACGTCCGCAAACGTCACCCGCTGCGAAGAATCGGCCGGATCGGTGATGCGCGCCTTCGATTGGCCGAAACTAAATGCCTGCATGCCCGCGCCCCTCACCTGCCGGGAGAGGAACCAAAAGAAGAAACCGATGAAAAGAAGCGGGAGGAGGATCGGCGCAAGCAGAAGGAACCAGAATTGGAATCCCGACTGCCCCTCGACCGTAATCGCTACCTTGGAAAGCTGCGCCGGCGTTACGCCGTAGGTCGCGAGTGTCTCCGGCAAGCCGGCGGAGGGATCCTTGCGCGAAGTCTTCGCGGACTGGTCCGCATACGTGAGGTCGAGCGAATCGCCGTTTACTTTGATGGTCGTAATCTTCCCTGCCGCGACATCCGCCGCGACGGTCGAGAGCGGGATGCTGTTCTCGGGTTGTACGAAGCTCGAGATGAGCGAGTACCCGCTCATGAGGAGGAGGAAGATGAGGATCGTGGTGACGAGATTGCCGAAAAAGGAAGGGTTATTGAAATATGAGCGCCAGTCGCGGCGCGGCGGAGTCGGGGCGCCGCCCTTCTTATTTCTGGATTTCTTCGGCGATACAACCGGCATGAAAGGTACTATACTCCCCTGGATACTGTATGTCATGTTTGTGTGCTATCATGGCCGCATGGAATTTCTCCGACGCATGTTCCGTCTGAGCAACCGCGAAGTAACGCGCGTGGTTTCTTCGGTGAATTCGGACGTTATCGTTCACTCCTACCGCCGTCGCATCCGCGATATAGACTCTTTGAAAAAATACGATCAGGGAGAAAAAAAGATTGATGCACCCGATCTCAGAACTGTTGTGCAGAACGTATAGCGAGCTGCATAAAAACGGCCAAGTCAGCTTCCCGCTGCGCGAATCGCACAAGCATGCGCTGGATTCCGTCGTTAAAACAGTAAATGCAAACTATTTCGGCATTGAGCGGTTTCCGACCCCGAGAGACAAGGCGGTCGCATATCTCTGTCTTCTCATCAAGAATCATCCTTTAACGGACGGGAATAAACGACTCGCCCTGCTTTGGTTCGATGTATATTGCCAAGTTTCCGGACTTGTTCCGCGAGAACCCGACTTCGGATACGATGCGCTTGTCGTCGCCATCGAACAAGCGCCTCTCAAGATGGAGACCTTATTCGCCTTTGTGAACCGTCTCTTGTTCGGAAAGAGCCCATGACGATCTTTCGAACGGAACTGGCGTCTTGCGCGGTATACTCTCCTGCATGACCCTCGTCGAATATAAGAAAGCCCTGCTCAAATACGCGCCGATCGAGAGTTTCTCGGCGGGCATTGAGCTTATCGGCCAGGAAGTAAAAGCGCTCCGCAGCAAGCTTGGCTCGCTTGAAGGCGCGCGCGTGGTGGTGCGCGGCGGCGAAGCGTTCATCGTCGGCATGACCATTCCCCCGTACCAGCCGGCAAATATAAAGAAGGACTACGACCCCGAGCGCCCGCGACGCCTCTTGCTTGCAAAGAAAGAAATCGCCACGCTCGCTGCGGCCGAGTCGAAGAAAGGGTTGACAATTGTCCCTCTTGAGGTATATACTAGCCGCACGCTCGTGAAAGCCCGCATCGCCATCGCCCGCGGCAAAGGAAAATCCGACCGCCGTGAAGACTTGAAGAAGCGCGATGCACTTCGCGAAACGGGACGCGTTTTGAAAAATAGATAGGACGATCAATCCCCTAGAGCATGGCTTACACCGTCTAC
The DNA here is from genome assembly GCA_028866135.1 of Patescibacteria group bacterium. GTDB lineage: Bacteria > Patescibacteriota > Minisyncoccia > Phycocordibacterales > Phycocordibacteraceae > C7867-001. The sequence goes on along the minus strand of JAGWIS010000002.1, from coordinate 5,706 downwards.
GTCCTTTACAGTCAAAAGGATCGTGGACTGTACGTCGGATGCACTAGCAATATTTCTGAACGATTGGAACGTCATCTGAATGGACAAGTTCGAGCAACGGCCAATCGTAGGCCATTCGATCTGATTCATACTGAGCAGTTCGAATCAGTAGCAGAGGCTTTCGAACGTGAACGTTTCCTCAAAAGCCTTTGGGGAGCGCGCGAGAAAAAGAAAATATTGCTAGGATGGCTAAAGGGCATGCGGAGTTAACGGTATGTTTTCTGGCTAAAACATTTTTGCAACAAAAATGTTCGCCCGAACATGCCGAAGGCATGTTCTAGGGGGGTGACCGGCTTTGACGGTCTGTTCCTTGAAAGACGTGCGACGCAGTGCACGCTCGTATGACACTCCAAATCCAACGAGCACCCAAACTTGCCAAGAACACTCTTGCAAGCGTGAAGTCCCCGTACTTCGGTATGCGTGACTTCGCGTTCGCGTACGCGGCAGCCTAACGGCTCTTCGCCTGCGCGACGTTCATCCTCCCTGGTTTCTGCAGCAGGAGGGATGGGCGGAATTATCTGCAGAATATGCTGCCGGGCACCCTTCCTGGCAAAAGAATGGCTAAAACATTTGCTTTGCAAATGTTCGCCCGAACATGCCGAAAGGCATGTTCTAGGGGATCGGGCAGGAGTGGTTTCGTCTGCGTTCCTCGCACCCTGCCTCAGACACTAACGCTGACTATGCGTCGTAGACTCGCTTTCATAGACGGATTCGGACTCGAGTTCGACTCTCGACACCTCCACCAACGTAGAACGATATGGAAGAATAAAAATGCCTCGGAAACGAGGTGTTTTTATATATTTGTGATTATGTATAAGAAATGCTAGAGTCTGTTACAGAAAAGCATCCAACTCTTAACCGAAAGGAAAAATCATGGCTCTTTCACCTAATGAATGGCCAGTCCTGTATGTACGGCGAAAGATCGCCGAACAACCGACAAAGGTACAAGAAATGATACGGAGGGGCGAACAGACGATTGATGATGCCCTTACGTTTCCGCATCGCTCGCACTTCGGAACAGTTTCAGACCAGTGGGGCCTCAACGTATTCGATCTATCGGAAAAAGTTGGCGACACCGTTCGCCAGCTTCTCAAAGAACTTTATGAAGCTGTCGGTTACTCTGTAACATGGGAATGTCTGAAGATCGACGATCGAAACACAGAACCCAACGTTGTCATCTTGCATCCCAGAACATGAAAGCTCCAAGAGTTTATCGAAGAGCAGACATCGTGAAATGTCTGCTCTTCTCTTTAATAAGGACCAAAGAGGTCTAAGCAAAAATCGCCTTTCGGCGATTTTTGCTTGACTCGCATCTGCAAAAAGAATAGGCTCGGGCCAGGCAGTACAACCCTTAACCAAGGAGGCGGCATGGCCCGAATAAAGCAGGCCCGCGCGGCCTCGCCAGGACTCCTCTCGGAAATCCTGGACATCGAAGTGAGTTCCAACAGTCTCCCCGGAGCAGACGTCGCCCTCTACGCAGCCGTGACCCGGCTTGCGGCAGAAAAGTACGACTGCGCTCTTGGGCGACTGACGCCGAAACTCATGAAAGAGAGCGTGGCGAAGTACGCCGCAATTTCATTCGTGAACCGAAAGCCGTTTGAGGCCCGCGTGCTTATCGTGGACATCAGCGGCCGGAAGGTCAGCTTCTGGATGGTCCTTGAGCTGTGGGGACCCGTCGGCGCAATCGACACTCTCCTTCGTTCCCTTCTCGAGCGCCTCCCTGCCTCGTCGGGGATCCGCGTCGAGAACGGCAATCTCGTCGGCGAAGTCGAGCTTCACCGGGAGCCAGTTAAAATCGTTTTGATTGAAGGCCGACGTGCCACGTATCTCCTGCCTCCGGAAAAGATTGTTCCATCGGAAGATCTCGCCGCTCCTTTCAGAAAGAGCGCCTCCCGCTAGCCCCGACCGCAAATCGGGGCTACGCCATTTTTGCTTGACGCGCCGCATATTTTTGCCTAGTCTTCCTCGCGGAAGCAGCCCGGTCGGGCTGTAGTTCGTTGTGAAAGAAAATTTTCGCATCGGTAATCATCTCAACCTGCAATTGAAGGGAGGAGCATCACGATGAAGATTGTCCGCGAGGAAACGGAATTAACCCATGCCGAGAGGTTCGTCAGAGACGCGCTTGCCGCTGGAGCCATACGGTTTCCTCCAGGCGGGTTCGAACTGAAGGGCGGGAGAATGTCCCCGTACTTCTTCGACATCGGCGCGTTCTCCAGCAATCGGGCGCTCAAGCGCCTGAGCCTGGCATACGCTTTCCGGATCGAGGGAATGGGACTGCCGGAGATAGTCTACGGCCCGCCTTACAAGGGCATCCAGCTCGCTACTGCCATATCATTTGCTCTCGGCGAGGATCACGGCTGCGGTCCGGGACCTGAAATAGGCATCGCCTCTCACCGCAAAGAGCCGAAAAAGCACGCCGAAAAGGGCGTCCTGCTCGGCGCGCCGGTCAAAGGAAAGAGAGTTATCGTCGTCGATGACGTGATGACGACCGGATCTTCTTCCGGCGAGGCGATTCAGATCATTCGCGCGCACGGCGGGAATCCCGTTGGGTGCGTGATCGGTCTTGATCGGCAAGAACGCTGGAGCGAGGAAAGCTCTCTATCGGCAATGCAGCAGTTCCGGGAACAGCATGAGATTTCCGTCGTGGCAGTCGCCACGCTTGCCGACCTGGTCGCCTTCCTCAAGAAGGATTACGCGGAGAACCCCCGCTTAAACGGCGAGGCGGGGAAAAGGCTCGATACTATCCTCCGCTACCAGGAACGGTACGGAGCGGCGTGAGCCGGAACATTAGGGGAGCTCGTGGCGCAATGGCGCGCCACGAGCTCTTTTTATTTTATTTACCGGCGCGCTTTTGCGCGGTCGTTTTCGGTGAGGTGCTGTTTGCGCAAACGAACTGATTTCGGGGTGATTTCGAGATACTCATCATCTGCCATGATTTCGAGTCCACGCTCAATGGAAAGCTCAAACGGCGGGGTGAGCACGATGGCCTCGTCGGAGCCGGAGGCGCGCATGTTGGAAAGCTGTTTGCCCTTCGTCGGATTCACGACCATCTCCTCCCCTTTCGAGGTGTTGCCGATGACCATGCCCTCATACACTTCGGTCGCGGGCTTGATGTAGAGCGTGCCGCGATCCTGAAGATTCCAGAGCGAGAAGCCGAGCGACTTGCCGGCGGCCATCGAGATCATCGAGCCGACGATGCGCTTCCTGATTTCGCCGGCGTATGGCTGGAAGCCGGTGACGCGCGAAGAGAGAATGCCCTCACCGCGCGTGTCGACGACGAAACTGCTCTTGTAGCCGAGAAGTCCGCGCGTCGGGCCGATAAGCGTAAGCCGGACGATGTCGCCGTGCTGCACGAGATTCTGGAGCACGAATGCGCGCATGCCGAGCTTTTCGATTATGGCACCCTGGAATTCCGACGGGGTGTCGATGATGACTTCCTCAAACGGCTCGAGCTTTACGCCGTTCTCCTCGCGGATGATGACGTGCGGCTGGGAGACCTGGAGCTCGTAGCCCTCGCGGCGCATATTTTCGAGAAGGACCGCGATGTGGAGCTCTCCGCGGCCGGAGACGTGAAATGATTCGGCTAAAACATGCTTGACATGTTCGCCCGACGCTTCGCTTCGCGAAGCGTTTAGGGCGCTGCCGAAATCGACCTTGAGGCCGACGTTCACTTCAAGCTCCTTCTCGAGACGGTCGCGGATCTGGCGGCTCGTCACGAACTTCCCTTCCCGCCCGGCAAAGGGCGAATTGTTTACGAAGAAATTGAGCGCGATAGTCGGCTCGTCGACCGCGATCGCCGGCAGGGGCGCGGCGCTCTCGTCGGTCGTGACCGTCTCGCCGATGTAGATGTCGGGAAGACCGGCGATAAGCGCGATGTCGCCCGCGCTCGCCTCCGCCGCCTCGACGCGGTCGAGGCCTTTGAAAGTAAAGACTTTCGTCGTGCGGCCTGCGCGCGTCGTGCCGTCCGGCTTCTTTATGAATACGCTCTGATTGGGGCGCACGGTGCCGGAGTAGATGCGGCCGACCGCAAGCCGTCCGAGGAAGTTGTCGTAGGCGAGATTGAAGGGCTGGAGCATGAGGGGCGCGGTCGCATCGGCGTTCGCATTTGCCGGCGGCACTTTCTCGAGGATGGTGTCGAGGAGCGGCGTGAGATCTTTGCGCTCGTCGGCCAAATTCTTGATAGCGATGCCCTCGCGCCCGATCGAGTAGATGACCGGAAAGTTCGACTGCTCATCGCTTGCACCGAGCTCGAGGAAAAGTTCGAGCACTTGCTCTTCCGAACGGGCCGGATTCGCCGCCGGCTTGTCGATTTTATTGAGCACGAGGATGGGCTTCAGGCCGAGCTCAAGGGACTTCTTCAACACGAAACGCGTCTGCGGCATCGGGCCTTCCTGCGCATCGACGACGAGCAGCACGGAGTCGATAGAGCGCAGCACACGCTCGACTTCGCTGCCGAAGTCGGCGTGCCCGGGCGTGTCGACGATATTGATCTTCGTGCCCTTGTATTCGACCGCTGCGTTTTTCGCGTAAATGGTGATGCCGCGCTCGCGCTCGAGTGCGTTTGAGTCCATCGAAGTACCCTCGGAAGCGGCGCCTGTCTGCTTCAGGATAGCGTCAGTGAGCGCGGTCTTTCCGTGGTCTACGTGCGCAATAATCGCGATATTTCTAATCTCCATACATAAATGTTGTTACGGATTCTCGCCCCGTAGTAAACGAGGCTTTTGTGAGTTTTACTACGGGGTCCATACAAATAAAAATGGCCTCGCGGGCCGATGCGTTCAATATACAATAGATAGGATTTTACGCAAGAAGAACACCGCCGTCGACGACGACCTGCGAGCCGGTCATGTAGGACGAGAGGTCGGAAGCGAGGAAGAGCGCGACTTTCCCAATTTCATCCGCATCCGCCATGCGGTGCATCGGGATCTTTTTCATAAACGGTTCCATCAGAGCCGCAAACGCGGGGTCGACGGGCTTGCCGAGCCCCGTCCCAGGAGTGGCGACGCCGCCCGGGGCAATCGCGTTCACCCAGATCTTGTGCAGGGCGAGCTCGAGCGCGAGATTCTTCGTGAAGCCCCAGAGGCCGTGCTTTGACGCATCGTAGAAAGCGAGGCCGGTCGAGGATGGGTGGAGTGCATCGACTGAAGTGATGTTGATGATCTTGCCGCCCCTGCCCTGCGCGATCATCTGCTTCGCCGCGGCTTTCGCCGCAAAGAATGCGCCCATGAGATTTACGTGGACAATCTTTTCGAAATCTTCCTTTGTCGAGTCCATCACGAGCTTCTGCGGATAGATGCCGGCGTTATTGACGAGAATGTCGACGCCGCCGAACTCCGCAACTGCTTTGGCGACCATCGCCTCCACCTGCGCTCCCTCCGAAACGTCGACGGATATCGCGGCTCCGCCGATCTTCGCGGCCGCCGCTTCCGCGGCGGCCGCGTCCTTATCCGCAACAAGCACCTTCGCCCCCGCTTCCGCGAGCCGACTCGCAATCGCAAAGCCGATGCCCATCGCGCCGCCCGTCACGATCACGGACTTCCCCGAGAGGCTCATGAGTTCGGAAATCGGTTTCTGTTCCATGCGGAAAGTATACCCCATGAGATGTCTCTTATTCGCTATGTTGTGCGCCCGAGAGTTTTTATCTCACTGGGTATACCCCATGAAAAA
>JAGWIS010000041.1 GCA_028866135.1 Patescibacteria group bacterium | reverse complement strand
CCTTGTCGACAATGTCTGCTTTGTTCATGAATATCTGCTAATTGCTAATCCCGCGGCAACATGGCGGGCATGGGGGAAAGTATAGGAAATGCGCCCTATTACGCAATAGGGCTTGCCAAGGTGCAGTGAATAGGGTGAAATCACTACCGCGCAAACTCGACGACGCGGTTTTCGCGGATGACGTTGACCTTGATTTCGCCCGGATACTTCAATTCTTCCTGGAGGCGGAGGGCGATGTCGCGCGCGAGCTTGTGCATCGCCACGTCGGAGACTTTGCCCGGATTCACGAAGATGCGGATCTCGCGGCCCGCCGAGATGGCGTAGACTTTCTCGACGCCTTCGAAGGCGGCAGCGAGACGCTCGAGGTCGCCGAGGCGTTCGAGGTAGCGATCCACCGTGTCCCTGCGGGCGCCCGGGCGCCCGCCTGAAATCGCATCGGCCACCTGCACGATGATGGATTCCGGCGTCTCGTACGGATACTCTTCGTGGTGCGACTGCATCGCCTGGATGATGCGTTTGTCGATGCCGAACTTCTCGAGGATGCGGCGACCGATCTCGACATGCGTGCCCTGCACGTCGTGATCGACCGCTTTGCCGATGTCGTGGAGGAGTGCGCCGGTGCGCGCGACGGCAACGTCTGCGCCAAGCTCCGCGGCAAGCATGCCGGCGATATGCGCCATCTCGATGGAGTGCGTGAGCACGTTCTGCCCGTAGCTCGTACGGAAGTGGAGGCGCCCGAGAAGGGCAGTGAGCTTCGGATCGAGCCCGATGACGCCCGTCTCAAACGCCGCCGCTTCTCCTTTCTGCTTCACGATGTCGGAGACTTCGGCCCGCGTCTTCTCGACGATCTCCTCGATCTTCGCCGGCTGGATGCGGCCGTCGGCGATGAGCTTCTCAAGCGCCATCTTCGCGATGGCGCGCCGCAGCGGATCAAACGAGGAGAGCGTAATCCTATCCGGCGCATCGTCGATGATGACTTCCACGCCGGTCGCGCGTTCAAACGCCTTTATATTGCGGCCTTCCTTGCCGATGATCTTTCCCTTCATGTCTTCCGAGGGGAGTGTGACCGAAAGCGACATCACGTCGGCATTCACCGCGTTTCCGAGGCGGTGGATCGTGCTCATGAGGATGGCGCGCGCTTTGCCTTCGAGACGCTCGCGGCCATTCGCTTCGAGCTTCTGCAGACGGAGGAGAATCGCTTCTTCGTGAGCGCGTTCTATTTCCGAAAAAAGCTCTTCGCGGGCTGCGGATTCTGAGAGGTGCGCGACTTTTGCGAGCTCTTTCGAGCGCGCGGCGGCAAGATTTTCCGCTTCGCTTTTTGCGCGTGCCGTTTCCTGCTCACGCGCCCGCACTTCCGCTTCCTTATCATCGAGATCGCTCTGGCGAGAATCGAGAAATTCCTCGCGTGCCGCAACGCGCTCCTCGCGTGCCGCAAGCTTCTCCTCGCGCTCTTCGATCGGCGCAAGACGCTCCGTCTCGATGACTTTCCCGCGGAATTCGGCTTCGGCGATGATCTTCGCCGCGGTCTCCTTCGCCTGAAGGAGTTTTCGTTTGGTGTCGAGCTCGGCCGAGCTGCGCTGCGCAAGCCCGATGAGCACTCGGAGCACGTAGCCGAGCACGATGCCGCCCACGCCCGAAAGCGCAAGCAATATCAATATGATTTTGAGTGACATAAGGGGCCCCGAACACTACTTTTCGGCTTGAAGGCTTCGCGAAATGCGTTCTTTTAAATGACGCCGTGCCTCGCCGCGCAACTTTAAACGATACTCACGTTCAGTCGCGTCCCTCTGATCCCGATAGGCTTCGTAGTACACGAGTACGAATGGGCGGCGAGGAGCGGTTGCCCTCGAGATTCCGGATGTATGTTCGCGAAGCCTTCGCCGCAAATCTCCGGTCGTCCCGATGTACAGCTTGTCATCTTTCCCGCTTTTCAATACGTACACGTAGTGCATATGCGGAGCGGCGAGCCGAAATGTAGTGTGCGGGCAAGACTAGTTCCAATAAGGGTAGGGGCGAGCGGTGGGGCGGTCGCGGCAGCCGAGCGGTGGGGCGGGATGCCCGGACACCACTTTTGGCATTATTGTGCTCGTGCCATACAGAGTCTTTCGTCCCATGCTATCGCTATTGTTTCCGCGATTTCACAGGGACTACTCTTGGCACAATACCCGGGCACGATGCCAAATGTGGTGTACGGGGATGGGCAGACTCTAGCACAAAACCCCGCGCGGCGGGAGCCGCGCGGGGTTTTGTGCTTCTGCCCGCTAGCTGAACACCTTATCGACGAGGCCGTACTTCTTCGCTTCCTCCGCAGTCATGAAGAAATCGCGTTCGACGTCTTTCTCAATTTTTTCGAGTTTCTGACCGGTGTTCTTTGCAAGAATTTTATTCAGGACCGCGCGCAGTTTCAAAATCTGCTTCGCCGTAATTTCGATATCGGTCGCCTGGCCCTCGGCACCGCCGTGCGGCTGGTGGATCATCACTTCGGCGTTCGGCAGCGCAAAGCGCTTGCCCTTTGCTCCGGCGGAAAGGAGGATCGCCGCGCCGGACGCTGCCATGCCGACGCACACCGTCGACACATTCGGCTTCACATGATTCATCGTGTCGACCATCGCGAGCGTCGCGGTGACCGAGCCGCCGGGAGAGTTGATGTACAAAGAAATGTCCTTCTTCGGGTCCTCTGCTTCGAGGAAGAGCAGCTGTGCGATAACGAGATTCGCGACATCGTCGTCGATGGGGCCGCCGAGGAAGACGATGCGTTCCTTCAAAAGGCGCGAGTAGATATCGTACGCGCGCTCGCCAAACTGGCTCTTTTCGATGACCATCGGGACGAGCATGGACGCGCGGGGTTGTGTGTTCGTTTTCATAGGTTGGTCAGTATATGCTTTTTCTATCTATTGCGCGACCTGCGCCGACGCGGGGATGTTCGTCTCGGAAATCCTTTTGCCCCAAGCGTAGAACGCGCCGATAATCACCATGAGCACGATGACGACGATGGAGATAAGCGCGCCCCAAGACTGCGCCTTCGGGGAGGGGACGCCGGGCAGGGGCGGGATAGCAGGAGGCGGTGTCTGGGGAACTATCGGTTTTTCAAGGGAAATGAGTTCGGGGATGCCCGGCGGGAGAAGTTTTTCTGCTGAGTCGTTATTTG
>JAGWIS010000015.1 GCA_028866135.1 Patescibacteria group bacterium | reverse complement strand
CTTCAACCTCATCACCGCACAGGAACTCGCGACTGTTGTCCGGAGACTCAATGACCGGCCTCGGAAACGGCTTGGATTCAAGACTCCACGCGCGCTTTTCTGGAAGCGGTGAGTGTTGCACTTAGAATGCTAATTCAGTGCGGCCATTATTGTCTTTCGCACATCTTTGGTCACGGACCACAGTTCTCTGAGTTTTGCTCTCATTTGCGAGTGTTGCGGGTACCCGTCATCGTGGTACCCATGGAGCAAATCGGCATATTCGATATTCAGTAATTCCGTCAACGATTCTTTCACGTTATTGTATTGCTCTTTGGTGACTCCGGACTGCTCCAATTCATCGTGAAGGGCGGCCCACGTGTAGAAATGCAGAAGTTCATGGGCAATGATGCCGTTTGGATGATGACTTTCACTGTGAACAAAGAAGTATCCGCCTCCGATGTTATATGTGCAGCGAGAGTTAGATGAGAGATATGCCGTAATCGAGTCCGCTGGGTAGGGCATGCCGAACATTTTCTCCATTCGTGCGAGAATTTCCAATTCGATCGCTCTCCATTCGCGTTCAATTTTCTTGAGTCGTTCCGACATGTCGATACTGTGCATTTCAAGATATTCGACAATAAACGATGCCGCTTTGTCGGCCTCGGGAGGTGAGCCGTATTTTTCTTCGTACAAGCGCTGAAATTTCGTCGGCTTCCTGCTGTTGACAGCATGGGCTGACTTCAAGAAATTATCAACGTCTCTCTGAAGATCATATTTGAAAATAAGGCGCATGAAAGCTCGGTCAGTATACCAGGACGGTGACTTGCATCGGCGGCGTAAAAATCAGGAGAAAAGAGACGCGATCAAACGCCCCGTATCCTCGGGACCTGACACGGCGCGGGTTTTCGCGCCAGTCTTGTAGACGGCTTCGTCGTTGCCGCCCGCGGCGAGCTCGTCGCCCACGTAGAGCGCCTCGGATTCGTTGAGGCCGAGACGCTCGCAGAGCTTGTGCACGCCGTATGCTTTATCGACGCCGCGCTTCGTGACGTCGATCGAGGTGGCGCCGCCGACACCGACCGAGTAGCCCGGCAGCCGTTTTGCGATAGCGGCCTGGAGCGCACGGCGTTTTTTGTGATCGGGATCCCAGGCTTTCTTCTCGGCAAGCGGAGCTTCCTGCCCGAGCGCGGAGAGCGTCACCTGGCCGCCGCGGTACTCGATGCGCTCGCCGTAGGCGGGTATTGAAAAATCGATGAGACCGGTCTCGGCGGCGGCCGCGCGGATGGCCGCGTCGATCTCATGCGCTTCTTTTTCTGACAACCGCTCTTCGTAGATTTTCTTCCAATCGACGTTCTGATACTCGTAGAGCGCCGCGCCGGAAGTCGGCAGGAGGGAGAGATTCGCAAGATTCGCATGCGGAGGAAGCTCCGCGACCACTTGCTTCAGGAATTGCGCGAGCGCGCCGCCGGAAATAACGGCGACTTTCGTCTTCTCGAGCAGCTGCGCAAGGAGCGCCGCCATTTCTTTCGTGAGCGGCTGCTTGCTCTCGGTGAGCGTCCCGTCGAGATCGAAGATGATGAGTTTAGAATTCATAGCAATGCGCAATCCGCAAAGAAAATTGGAGCACGCGTCGATGCGCCCAGCGGCGCATCGCGCTCACTCTCGCTGGCTGCAAATTGCAGCGCAGCCCCCTTCGGCGCTGCAATTACCGTGCTGCAGCAGCTCCGAGAGTCTCCAATTTTCTTCGCGGATTGCTTTACGTTCATGAAAGGGCTTTGAGGATATGAGAAAGCGACGCCGTCGCGACGCCGATGACTTTGTCTGCGGCGCCATAGTAGAGGAGGAGATCGTCGCCGCGGACGACGGTACCGCAGGAGAAGACGACGTTTGCGACCGAGCCAGTCTTCTCATAGCTTTCGAGCGGTTCGAAGACGGGGTCGGCGGTGCGGGCGAGCACGGCGGTGCCGGAAGGATCAAGGAGCGCGGCGCCGAGGCGATAGGTGGCATGGCGCGAGACGCCGTGATAGATCATGAGCCAATTATCACCGACCCGGATCGGCGGCGCCGCGCTGCCGACTTTCGCCCCATCCCACATGCCATGGCGCGGCTCCATGATTTCTATGCAGCGGCTCACTCTTTTTCCTGAAGAGAGACTCGAAAGGAGGTCGGCGCAGATGCGGTTATTGATGCGGTGGTAGAGCAGATAATTGCCGTCTATTTTTTCCGGGAGCAGAGCCAGATCCTTGTCATCCACGCCTTCGGGCGTGAGGAGGAAGGGCGTGCTCCATCGGTCGAATTTCCGTGCGAGGAAATCGGCGACGTCTATCGAGGAGACGGCCCCGGAAGGCGAGTGGAGCCCGTCGTAGGCGGTATAGGTCATGTGGAGCGTATCCTGCATTCGCACGATGCGCGGATCCTCGCAGCCGGAATTGCCGGAGGGCTTGCCGCGCTTCAGCTCGAAGCTCTGGCGCGGCACGTAGACGGGCTCGGGCAGGCGCTCGGAAATAGTCACCCCGTCTTTCGAGATCGCAAGGCCGATGCTTGAAGTGTTCGCTGCGTCCATCGCGCGGTAGAGGAGGTATATCGATCCGTCGATCTCGATCGAAGCCGCGTTGAACACATTCTGGCTTTCGAAGCCGGAACCTCGTGGCGCAAGTATGGGATTCTGCGGCGCGCGGATGAAGGTGCGCGCGGGCTTCTCGGGGTCGAGCGCGCGCAGCAGATCGGAAAGTTTTAAGGTCGCTTTCGCGCACACAGTATCTGCGGCGCCGTACCAGATATCAAGCCGGTCGTTATCATCCACAGTGGCGCTCGAGGGAAAGACGATGTGCGGCACGAGCCCATACTCCTCGTAAATTTCCTGAGGCACCAGGATTGATTCGGTGCGCGAGATGAGCTTCTGCGGATTCCCGAGCTCGAAAAGCGCCGCCTCGACCGAAAAGGTGCGCGCGCGTTCGTTGTAGTAATCCTGAATGTAGGAATAGATGAGCAGCCAGCCGCCCTCGGTCTTGAGGGGCGCCGCGCCCGCTTCGATATGATCTTCATCGACGCGGCGCAGCTCGGGAAGCGCATGCTCGGCGAGGTGGTCGTGCCAGTTTCGCCAGTACTCTTCATTGAAAAAGTCTTCAACGCGTTTCGCGCGCGCAAGCGCGATCGTCGGTCTCGGGTGCTCCGCAGTCCAGTCGGTGTGCGCAGTGAGGAGAAGGACGACCTCGCCGTTTATGCGCTCAGGGAAGAGCGCCGCCGCTTTGGCGTTAAAGGGCGTGATGAGATGCCGCTCGGTAAAGTTTTCGGGCGTATCGCCGATGGCGACCGCGACTTTGATGTTGTCGGGGCCGAACGGGTAGCCGCCAAGCGCCGTGTAGAAGCAGTACCAGCGGCCTTCAAAAAAAGTCACGCGCGGATCCTCGCAACCGAACGTATCCCACGACTCCTGCGGTGCGATGACCTGTCTGCGCGAATGGAAGTGGACGCCGTCTTCGGAAAAGGCGCTGCCGATGCTCGAGAGCCCGGCCGTCGGCGTCTGAAGGGCGTCGGGGCTCCCAAGCGCGCGGTAGAAGAGGTGCACGCCTTCTTTGGTGCGGACGGCGGAGGGGTTAAACGTCGCAATCTCCTCCCACGGGCGCTCGCGCTGAGGGGCGAGGATCGGATTATGCGGGTCTCGGCGGACGACGAACATACGTCAGGCGGCCTGCGCGGGAATGACTTCCGCGAGCGCGGGCTGGCTGCCGCTTACAAGCGCGTCGAGGAATGCGCGAAGCGGCGCGGTCGCGACGCAGACGACTTTGTCTGCGCCGCCGTAGTAAACGAAGAGCGTGCCGTCGCGGACGACCGCGCCGCAGGCGTAGACGACCCCGAATTTGTTGCCATAATTCTCATAATGTTCTTCGGGTGAAATAATGGGCGCCACGCAACGGTGGAGCACCTTGGTCGGATCTGCGAAATCGAGTAGCATTGCGCCGATTCGATAGCCTATTGCGGCCTGGCGATCGGCTTTGTTGAATGCGTGATAGAACAAAAGCCATCCATTAGGTGTTCTTATGGGCGGCGGTCCCGGACTTCGGATAAAACTATCCCAGGCATTTTCCCGCTCTGGAAGGTCGTTGCGTGCCCCCTCCCAGCTGTCAACAAACTCCACATCTCTCCCAATGGCTTCGATTGAAGCACGATAGGCAATTTCTATTTTTGGGGCGATGCTATGGAGGATTGCAAACCTACCGCCAATTTTTTCCGGAAAGAGAACCCAATTTTTGTGGACCTCTCGCGGCTTCGAGAGGATGTACGGCCCCTCCCACGCCGAAAAGCGTTCCGCGAGGAAATCATCTTCCGGAATCGAAAGCGCAGCGACGCGGATGAAATCCCACCCGTCGAACATATTGAACGTGACGTAGACGCGCCCGTCGATCGCGACCATGCGCGGATCCTCGCAGCCGCCCCAGCTGCCGCCCGAGGGGTACATGACGGGAGAGTAGCGCCGCAGGTGCGAGGCGAGATGGCGGGGATTGCGTGCGACGTATGCGGGATAGGGCAGCCGCTTGTCGAAGACGATGCCGTCCGGGCTGCTTGCGTAGCCGAGACGCGAGACGCCGTCCATGCCGATCGCGCGGTAGAGCAGATGCGTGCGGCCGCGCAGGACTATTGCCGCCGGATTCATCACCGCTTCGGCGGTCCAGGGATGGGTGCCCGGCTTGAGAATCGGATTGTACGCGGACTTGGCAAGCGATAAGAGCTCTTTGAGTTTTTTGCGGACGGGCTTCGAGAAAGCCGCGCCGAGCACCGCTCCGATGACGAAGAAGGAAAAGAGAAACGCGAGGAAGTGTATCCAAAAAAGGAAATTCATAAAGGACTACACACGTACAATACCACTGACACGGAGCGCATCGCTGTGATATACTCGCCGCATGTTGGTAAATGTCTGCATAGCGAAGCTGCATCGGGCGACCGTCACTGATGCCGACCTCAATTACGCCGGGTCGATCACGATCGACGAGGCGCTGCTTGAGGCGGCCGGGCTCCTGCCGGGGCAGATGGTGCAGATAACGAACGTGAGCAACGCCGTCCTCTGGCGCACCTACATCGTCAAAGGAAAGAAAGGGAAAGGGGAGATCATCCTCAACGGCCCGCCCGCCCGCCATTTTCAGAAAGGCGATAAAGTCATTGTTCTCGGTGAAGCGTGGGTGGAAGCGGCGGATGCCGCACAGATGAGTCCGAGCGTCGTTTTTATGGACGATAAAAATCGGATTACCGAGGTCAAAAAAGGCTGGCGTCCGAGCTAGTTGCACAAGCGTTATTAGGGCGTATGCTTCCGACTGGGAGCAGTCCTTTTTAGAACGAAAATAGCGCTTTTATTTGCCAATTTGGCAAGGAAAGGAGGTGCGGCATGGGGAAAACGGTCAATCTCGAAGGCATCAAGGCGGATCCGGTGTTTCGGGACTTCGATCCCGAGGGAAAGCGGTTTTTGGACGTACGATGGCTTCCCCAGAAGCTGAATCCGTTCATGTCCTGCGGCATCAGAATCGGCGCGGTGGTCATCAAAGGCCTCCCGCACATCAAGGCGGTTGCGGCGGTGCAGATGATGCTCGAGGACTTCGAGCAAGGTCTCTACCTCGACAAGCACACCATCGTCGTGCCTTCGAGCGGCAATACCGCGCACGCGGTCGCTCGAATCGCGCCGGCCTTCGGCTTCGAGCAGGTCAAGGTCGTGATGGCTGCGGACGTGCCCGCCAGCAAGAAGGAATGGATTTCGATGAATCCTGTAGTTGACTTCGTTGGGGTCGGCGGCGGGAAAAGCGTCGAAGACCGGGCAAGAGAGGTCGCTCGCCAGCCAGGCCACGTCCTCTTGGACCAGTACGGCCACATGGGAAACATGCGCGCTCACGAGAAGTACACCGCGCCGGAACTCGTTTCGGTCCTCGGCGTCGATTTTTCAGTCGTCGCCATTGCGTTGGGTTCGGGCGGGACTGCGGCCGGAGTCGGGCGTTACTTGCGGACAGTCCACACGGGGAAGCAGTGCCTGGGCGTTCGTCCGGCGCTCGGAGAGCGGGTGCCCGGGGCTCGGGACGAAGAAAGGATGAAAATCGTGACGCTTCCCTGGGAAGGCGTTCTCGACGGCATCGTCGAGGTGAGCCGGAAAGAATCTTTCGCAAGAGCGCGGCAGCTCTGGAGCGCCGTCGAGCCCCAGCCGGGCCCCTCCTCGGGGCTTGCATACGCAGGTCTTCTTCGGTTTCTGCGCGGTCGCGAGGAACTGAAAGGGACAACCGTCGGGTTCATTTGTCCCGACAAGGCCGATCTCTACTCGGGGTTGTTCAGCGCCGAGCTCGACACCGGGCAGGGCTTGCTCATTCAAATCTAAAAAACATACATCCCCCGACCGCGTCCGCGCGGTCGGGGGATTCTCTTTTTAGTATTCAGGCGCGCGGCCTGAAGGCCGCGCGGAGCGCGTTTATGATGACCGCCACGTCCACTCCCTCCTGCAGGATCGCCCCTTCGACCGGCACGATGAAGCCGAAGGCGGCGAAGAGCATACCGATGCTCGAGAGGCCGATGCCGGCGTAGACGCTTTCGCTTGCTATGCGCACCGATCGCTTCGCGAGCGCAAAGAGCTCGCTGATGAGGGCGACATCGTGCCCGAGGATGGCCACGTCCGCCGCTTCGATCGACGCGCTGTTTTCGGTTCCGGAGAAGACGATGCCGACGTCTGCTTTCGCGAGCGCCGGCGCGTCGTTGAGCCCGTCGCCCACCATCGCCACCGTCTCGCCGCGCCGGCGTGCTTCCTCCACGATGCGGTACTTTTCCTCGGGCGTGCAGTCGGCGCAGATTTCAAGCGCGAGTCCGGCGAAGATTGCTTCGGCGTGCTCTTTCCGATCTCCCGTGAGCACGGCGACTTTGAAGCCGGCGTCTGCGAGGTCGATGAGGAAGTTCTTCGCATTTTCCTTGAGCACATCGGAAAAATGGAAGAGAGCGGCTTCTTTCCCGTCCTCGGTGAGAAGGAGGGAGATGCCTCCTTCGCGGTGATGCGGTTCCGGCGCTTGCTTCACGGAAATGAAATGGCCGTCGACTTTCCCCTCGATGCCGCTGCCGAGGACTTCTTTTACGCTGTGGGCCGGCCCAGGAGTGAAGTTGTGCTCCCGCGCCGCGGTGATGATCGCGCGCGCAAGCGGGTGGATGGAATGGAACTCAAGCGCAGCGGCGAGCGAGAGCGCTTGAACTTCGGTCATGCCAGCGACAAGCGGCGTGATGCCGGTGAGCTGCGGCTCGCCAAGGGTGAGCGTGCCGGTCTTGTCGAAGAAGATAGTCCGAACGCGCGCGATCGTCTCGAGCGCGGTCGGCGTCTTGACGATGATGTTGCGGCCCGCGGCCCGCGAGAGCCCGCCGATGAAGGCGACCGGCGCCGCGATGATGAGCGGGCAGGGGGTCGCAATGACGAGCACCGCGAGCACGCGAGTGAGGTCGCCGGTCAGGAAGTATGCGGCACCCGCGATGAGAAGCGTGAGTATCGTGAACGGGAGGTTCGCCGCGGTCGTGAGCCGCACGAACGGCGCCTGATCAAGTTCCGCGCTCCTCACCAGGTCGACGATTTTTGCATAGGTCGAAGTCTCGAGCGTGCCGGAAACGGCGAGATCGAACGCTTCACCCGCGTTTACGCTGCCGCTTTTTATGACCGCTCCTTCGTTTGCCGTTTCTGGAAGCGGCTCGCCCGTGAGGTTGGCGAGATTCAGCACCGCGTGCGACGAAACGAGGAGTCCGTCGAGCGGGACGAGCTCGCCCCCGCGCACGACGATAATCGCGCCAGTGGGGACTACAGCGAGCGGCACTTCTTCGGTGTCGCCTCCGGAGCGCTTCACGAGCGCGGTCTTCGGAATCCGGGCAAGCAGGGAAGCGAGGGAGGCTTCCGCGCGCCTCGAAGCATATGCTTCGAGCGCTTCGCCGCCGGTATACATGAGCGCGATCACTGTGCCCGCCAGGTACTCGTGCGTGAACGCCGCGAGCGCCATCGCGAGGAAAGCGATGTAGTCGAACGATCCGGCGCCCGTGCGGACCTTTTCGAAGACGACGATGGCTATCTCAAGGAAGCCGATGGCGATCGCGGCGAGATAGAGCTCCGCATGCCCGCTTACGAGCGCCCCCGCAAGCAGGAGCGCGATGGCGCCGGGGCGTATGAGGATCGTGGCGTCCAAATACCGCATGAATATTGAGTTCCTGCATGATAGCACGGGCCGGAAGACCCTATTGACAAGATATTGTCAATATGCTAGCATTGCGTTCAACGAAGCAGCTTTGTGCTGCTTCGGTAAAAACACCAAATGATTACCTTAGGAGCCCTTATGGGCTTTTTGCTTTTATCAGGAGGCACCGCCATCCCTACGCCGTCAAAGGCGTCGGAGGCGGTTACCGAACCTGCTTATACCGTAACGCTCACCGCCTATAATGCGGTGCCCGACCAGACCGACAGCAGCCCGTTTGAGACCGCTTCCGGAGCGTTTTCAAATCCGGAAGTCGTCGCGGCCCGCTCCATCGACCTTGCGGAGAAACTGCCGTTTGGCACGATTATCGAAGTCGACGGCCCGAGCGCATCGCAGGGCACGTGCGGCTACGGCGTCGTCGCGCCCGAGATCGGGTACCGCGTCATCGCGGATACAATGAATCAGCGCTACACCAAGCATGTCGACATCCTCCTCACGACGGATGCGAACTATGCCACGGAGGACAAGGGCATGAAGAATGCGGCGGAGATGCTCGGCGTCTGCAAAGGCGTGACTGTCCGCCCCGTCGGCTTCGTGAGCGTCAATCACATGCCGAAGACCCAGGCCGAGCTCGCGAAGATCGTGAAGGGCGCCGATAGCGCGCTCGCGCTCAAATAAACAGCCTTCGGGACACAAAGGCGCGCGCCGCGAAAGCGGCGCGGGCCTTTTTGTGAGGTATCCTTGAGATCATGAGATGCCTTTCGTTTGCGAAGTCCGGGCTTACTCGGAAAGAGCACGAAACGCTTGCGCGTCTCTCGACGCCGACCAAGATCCAGGATTTTCTCGACGCCCTTCCGATGAACTGGGAAAAGAAAGGGGATACGCATATGTCGCCGCGACGCGTACTTCGCGAGAAGAAGGCGCACTGCATCGAGGGAGCGCTTCTTGCCGCGGCCGCGCTTTGGATCCACGGCGAACCGCCCTTGATTATGAATCTCTCCTCTTTGTTCGGGAAGGGCGACGTGGACCACGTCGTCGCCCTCTACAAGCGCGGCGGCTTCTGGGGCGCCATAAGCAAAACGAATCATGCCTCGATTAGATTTCGCGATCCGATCTACCGCACGCCGCGCGAGCTCGCGCTCTCCTATTTCCACGAATGGTTTATGAACGACATCGGAGAGAAGACGCTCGAGTGCTACAGCAAGCCGCTCGACATGCGCCGTTTCGGCACCGGCTGGATTACAGCGGAAAAAGATCTCTGGAATATCGCCGATGCGCTCAGCGTCCTGCCGCATTACGATCTCGTGCCGAAAGGGAATAGGCGGTACGTGCGCAACGCCGACCGCATGGAGCGAAAGGCCGGGTCGTTTGTCGAGTGGCCGAAGTCCGACCCGCGCACTTGAAGCGAAAAGAAAAGCCCCGCCGAAGCGGGGCTTTTCTTTTCGCAATCTAATTGCTTAGATCTTGCTGACGTTGAGAGCGTTCGGGCCTTTCGGGCTGTCGCCGATCTCAAAGCTGACCTTGTCTCCTTCCTTGAGCTCAGCGAACGAAATGTTGCGAAGCTCGTTAGAATGGAAGAACAGGTCCTTAGAACCTTCCGGTGCCCCGTCGACTTTGATGAAGCCGAAGCCCTTCTCGTTCATTTTGATTACTGTACCGTTTTGCATACTGCAGATTGATAGATTGTTGTGACTAAGGTATCAAATCAGTAGCCGAAGTTAGAAGCTCGATCCCACTTCTCTGGATCCAGCGCTGGTTGATGGGGAAAGAGTAGCAGACCTGGGCCAGGCTGTCAATATGCCGCTTGCGGGCGTGCGCCGTCTGCTACACTTTATCGCCATGGAGACGATCCGGCAGAACTCGTTTTTCCTGAGGGATGTGTTTGGGCGCGAAAGGATATCTTCGCTCTTCTCGGGGCTCTTGCTGCTTGGCATCGCGTTCTGGCTCGATCATCTCGCTTCGGTCTACGCTTTCACCTACTCGTCATTTGCCACGACCAGGCACGTCGGCGATCTCTTCCTCGATAATTTGCCGGTCGTAAATCTGAACTTCATCATCATTCAGGGCGCGCTCCTCACCATCGTTTTCGGAACGCTCTTCGTGCTCCGGCGACCGCGCTACTTCCTCTTCAGCCTCAAAGCCGTCGCGCTTTTCATCGCGATTCGGGCATTTTTCATCTCCCTCACGCACGTCGGCATCTACCCGGGGCAGATAACTCCGGGAGCCGGACTTCTCGACAGCATCTACCTCTACTACAATTTCCAGACCGGGTTCTTCTTCTCGGGCCACACGGCGCTCACCTTCCTCATGGCCATCATCTTCTGGAACAGGCCGCCCGCGCGAGCCGCGTTCCTCTCGCTCTCCCTCATTTTCGGAGTGGCCGTGCTTCTGGCGCACATCCACTACTCGATCGACGTGTTTGCGGCGCCCTTCATGGCATACGGGATTTTCAAGATAGCCGAGCGGCTCTTCCCGCGCGATTATGAGCTGATCGAGTCGGCGCTGTAGTTGCGCTCCGGCACACGGTGCTATACTTCCTGCGTATCGTTTTCATTATCCGCGTAATCGTTAACCATGATGGATACTAAAGAAATGCAGGGAAAGGAAGAGTGCGGCGGGTGTGGCGGATGCGGGCACGGCATGGGCTGCCACGGGCACGCTCGATGGGCGCGCATTCTCGTGAAGGTCCTCGTCATGCTCTTCGTCTTCTGGGCCGGAATCCAGCTCGGCGAATTGAAGGGCATCCTCTATGCCGAGTACGGCAACTACGGGTACGGCATGATGGGCGGCCTCTACGACGGGAGGGGCCAGGCATATGGCCCAGGCATGATGGGCGAATGGTCGCATGCGGACGGCTGGCAATCGACCACGACGAAATCAAAATAACTCGTCCGAGAAAACAAACAGGCCCCGCGCTGCGGGGCCTGTTTGCTATGCGCGCGCCCGCGCCTTCTCGATGGCTTCCGCCACCTGCTCCACGCTCGCGTCCGGCACGATGACGCCGTCGATGTCGAGCGTCGGGCTCTTGTTCTGGCCGCTCTTTTCCTCGACTTCCTTCCAGTATTCCGGATTCTTGAGGATGTCTCTTTCTTCAAACGGGATATGGCTCGCCGTGAGGAAGGCGGTGACGGCCGCCGCCCACGGACACCCGGTTTTCGTATAGACGATGATATTCATATCTTTTGTGCGTAGTGTCGTACCACTGCGCTCCCTATGATAAGCCAAATCCCGCCGATGAGGTATCCGGCGAGGACGTCGCTCGGGAAATGCACGCCGAGGTAGAGCCTGCTGAATCCGACGACTGCTATGAGAATCGTGGCGATAGCTATAGTGAGCGCCTTTCTTTCCGGGAACAGCATGCAGAGGATGTAGGCTGCGAAGCCGTAGAACGCCATCGAAGCGGTGGCGTGCCCGCTCGGGAAAGAGAAGGAAGTCTCGACGACCGACGGGATGAGCCCGCCCGGTCGCGCTCGTGCCACGATCTCCTTCAGGACGTACGCGCTCGCTCCCGCGCCGGCTACGGTGGTCGCGAGTCCGTACGCGTAGATTCGATGGCGTTTCGAGAAGAATAAGTACAGCAGGGAGATGCCGGTCATCCCCACTACGACGACGGCATTGCCCAGATACGTTATCCCTCCGAAGAAGCCCAGAAAGAAAGGCGAACGGACGGAAAGCAGGAGCGTATCGAACCACTGGTCCCCGGTGGTCATGAAGTCGGGGGCCGCCAGTACTTCCATGATAAGAAACGCAAGAAGCAAAAGGAACACCGCAGAAATGATTCGCGCACGCGAAGAAGTTTCGTTCACCATAGGTGGGGGATGGCTATTACGATGCCGACGCAGAGCGCGCCGAGCGCGGTGATGAGGACGGCCGCTGCGGAAAGATCCTTTATCTTCTCGATATGCGGATCGTGGGTTGGCTGGAACTTGTCGCACAATTCCTCGAGCGCGGTGTTGAACGTCTCCGCCGCAAGCACGAGGCTGATGGTCAGGATGAGCACCGTGAATTCCGCAGGCGAAAAATGGAGCAGCCACGCGAACGTGAGCACGAGAAGAGCGCAGAGGATCTCAATCCGGAAATTGACTCCCCGCATCCATGCGAGCCTGAGGCCGGCGAACGCATAGCGGAATCCGTTCATTGCCGGATTATACCGCACCCTGCCGCCCGCGATAGCTTCTCCCGACTACAAGTCCCGCGACCGTGCCGATGAGCGCTCCGGCGACCGCATCGGAAAGCCAGTGGATGCTCACCGATACGCCGAAGCCGATGTAGAGCGCATAGAGCAAAGCGAGGAGCGCAACCTCCCTGCGGCGCGGAAGGAGCGCGATGGCGGCTGCCGCCATCGCGAACGCGACCGCCGTATGCGAGGACGGCCAGCCAAAAAAGATCCCGTTCTTCAGGAATCCGAAATTGAATATCTTGCTGATGTCGAGAGTTGAAAGGGAAGTCGTGATTTCAGGATGCAGCCGTCCGCTGAACGCTTTGTAGAGGGAAGAGATGAGCCATCCTATGATCGCCGCCTGCCCGAGCGCGGCGCCGATATTTTTAAGAGAAAAAGATTTTCGCAGCGCCCCGAAGGCGTAGAGACCGGGAGGGAGCAGAACGGGCACGAAGAAACCAATGAGCGCGGCAGGAAATCCAAACGCCAAGAAGGATTCGGCGCGCGTGAACTCGAAATACCGCCAGTCTGAGTCGGAGGCAACCAGAGCATAGGTCAGGACGATGGCGAGCAAATGCCATAAAAGGTTCGGCCCCCGGAAGCACCGCACGACATTGTCCAAGAGCTTATACGTGAAGTCTCTGATCATCGGATGCTTTGGCAGACTGGCTCCGCCGGTACGCGCTCACCGCAAGCGCGCCCGCCATCAGGGCGATAGGCACGTCGCGGAAGACGACCTGGAAATCCTGCAGGTTGAAGAGGACGATCGCGAGGAGCATGAGCGTCGCAATGACCGAAGGGAAGAAGATGCGTTTTCCCGAAAGAATCCAAAGAGCGAGGGCTACTTCGACTGCGCCGAAACTATGAAGAAGAACCGCGTCAGGCACGATCCCGCGCATGAATTTCGGGAAGTAGCCTATCCAGGAGTACGGATCGAAGAGCGCGTCGATGGCCGGGTAGAGGAAGGCGAATGCGACGCCGCTACGCAGAAGCAGGTGTACCGTGCGATCGCGAAGCATCGTTACTCAACGACGACTGTGCCGCGGTCTCCTGGGTTTCCGTGATTGTGGTAGCCCCACGAGCCGGTTTTCTGGAAGGTAAAGGAGTAGGCCGGCCCGACGGAGCACTGATCAAAGGCGACTCCTGCGGTGTCCGGGCAGTGCTGGCTCTTGGTCGTGCCGCTATACCCTTCATGTGTCGGGTGGGGATTGGAGGCAACCCACATTTCATCGCCGCCCTGATTGGTAAAGGTGACTGTTCCTCCTTTGGCAATGGTGACCGTTGCAGGAGAAAAGCCGTTTGGTCCGTACGTGACGCTTGCGCTCATCGGAGCGCCGGTCGTTTCAGCTGAAGCCGAAGGGGAAGCGGCGGCGACAGCGCCCTGGGGATTTTCAGCGGCGATGTTCTGGGTCGGAGAGGGGGCGCTTGGGCGGCTGCTGAGGAAATACCACCCGGCTCCTAAAAGAATGAGAACGATGATGATCCACGCGATAGTCGATGTTTTCATACAATGTTGGTGATTGATGCGAAAAGTATAGCACTCTTGCTTTAGTCAAAAGGAAAGAGGGGCCGCCAACATAGTGCTGACGAACCCCCCTATACATCCTGCAGTTAAACCGCTACCAAATCTTCCACCGACTCGATCACCTGCCCGTCCTTCGCGATGAGGACCGTAACGCCCGGCGGCATGACAGGGAAGGTTATCTTCCCGTCCCTCATGACAAGGAGCGTCACGTCCGGCTCGATGTAGCGTTCAGTCATCTCGGCCACGATCCGCTCCGCGAGCCAGTTTTTGAAGATCAGGTGCCAAGCCCAGTGGAGAAGAGGCGAAAGGTAAGAGATATTGCGCCGGTTATTCTTTCCTCCCTGGCTGCTCGGACGCCGATGATGCTTTTCTAGACCCATCTTCCGGCGAAAGTGTTTGGTCAACCGCCTCCTCCAAGCGCCGTGCCTGGGCAGCGTCTCCTGAGGCCACCACATAGCGAGAGAGTCTGGCCGGGTAGTCCTGATTGCAAGATTGCCATCTACCACAGTCAATACTTTCACCACAGCCTCCTTCCTTTTGGGACCAGGGCGGTGCTTTGGACCGAATTGATGATTTCTTTGATTTCGTCGGGACCAGCCGATAACAAGTCATGCTCGATGCTTATCAACGTCTTGCATCGGCATCTCCTCAGCTCCAGGAAATTCTCTGCAAAAGTCTGCAGTCCATGGAGCTCCAATGCCCGGAACCTTTCTCTTGAAAAGCTTCTGCCGCAATGGAAACACTGCTTGAAGGCCATAGCCACCCCCTTTCGCAGTATAGAAGTAACGAACTCCCGCCCCTGCTTATATACCTTCAGAAGAGTTATGTCCATCAAGCTAAAAGGAAAGGGGCCGTCAGCCTCGTTTGAGTACTGGTGCGTTAACTCCAGAACTCTGCTAGCATTAATCTCATGAGCGAATCTTTCTCGAAAAAAGAGGCGGCACCGCTCGACGCAATGACCGTAATAGAAGTCATTAGACAGGCCATACTGCAAGGAGGAGCTTCCGATGGTGAATCAGACCAGTTAAACCAGATTCTCAAGAGGCTTGAGACAAAAGAAATAACACCCGACGATGCAGTCACAAAAGCCCACGCTATTCTAAACAGTAGACAGAACGATCACTAGATTTTATATGCCGAAAAAGGGAGCAGGACTCCTCATGTATCGAAAGAGCGGGGGAGTTCCGGAGGTGCTTCTCGTGCATCCGGGCGGGCCGTTTTTCAAAAATAAAGACGACGGCGTGTGGAGCGTCCCCAAAGGGCTCGCGGACAATGGCGAGACGGGCGAGGAGCTGCTCAAGGTCGCGAAGCGTGAGTTCGAAGAAGAGACGGGCGTGAGGCCGGAGGGGACGTTCGAGCATATCGGCACCATGCGCCGGTCAGACGGCAAGACGGTCGAGGTGTGGGCATTCGAGGGCGACTGCGATCCCTCGAAGATAACGAGCAACACGATTTTCATCGAGTGGCCGCCGCGGACGGGGAGGAAACTCGAGATACCGGAGGTGGATCGCGCCGGCTTCTTCACTCTCGAGGATGCGAGAAAGAAACTGTATCCGTATCAGGCGCCGATTATCGACATGCTGGAGAAATACCTCGCTTCAGCGTAGGCCACGCTTCCGCGCTATTCCGCAGGGTAGCCGGGGAACCAGTCCTGCTTGATGCGATCTCCCGAAATGCCCATCGCTTTCAGCATGTTTCCGAGGCTCTCGGTCATCGGCTCGGGGCCCGATACGTAGAAGAAGGCTTTGTCGATGTTTGGAACGAGCTCCCGTATTTTCGCCTCGTCAACGCGCTCGGGCGAAATGAGGTAATGAATCTTCAAGTTCGGATTTTCTTTCGCGATGCTCTCGAGCTCTTCTTTGTAAGTGATATGTTCGTCCCGGTTGGCGTAGAGGAGGGTCACGTCGATCGGTTTCCTCTCGTGAAGCGCCTCTTTCAGGATCGAACGAAAGGGCGTTATGCCGATGCCGCCGGCGATGAAGACGTATGAGTTGTCTGCAGCGCCAAGCAGGAAATCGCCGTCCACATCTGATATCTCTATGGCGTCGCCGATTTTGAGCTCGCGCAGCGCCTTCTTGAAGGTGCTCCTTTTCTCGCTGGGGAATCTCGTGGTGAGCATCACGAATCCTTCGGATGGAGCCGAGGCGACCGTGAACCAGCGGTCGGAACCCTCTCCGTCGGTCGGCTCGTGGTGGAGCACGTAGTGCAGGAATTGCCCGGCTTTCCACGTGAGCGGCCCATCGGGCTTGAACATGAACGATTCGACTTCCGGCCCATCCGTCTTCCTTTCCATTAAGATGAGTTTCATAGCGGCTTACTATATCAGGTAGGGAAATCTTGGAGAGGTGGACAACGCAGATAAAAAATTAAGGGCCGCTGCAGCAACTGCAGCGGCCCTTTCCTCACTGATGCGCGACGGGAGCTTGAGGATCCGTCTGGGCGCACGTCCTCACGATGGCCGACAGCATCTCGTTGGCACGAAACGGCTTCCTGAGCACCGCGCTGGCCCCGGCGGTGAATGCCACGGAATCGAGGTCTTCCCGGGCGCTCATGAGGATGATCTTCATGAGCGGGAACCCCTTCTTGATCAAGCGGACCAGCTCCACTCCGAGGAGGCGGGGCATGTTGTGATCCGTGATCACGAGGTCGTACCCGGCATCCCGACGAATCATCTCCAACGCCTCCTGGCCGTCGGCGGCCGTGCTGACCGAATGTCCCTCGGACTGCAGGAGTTCGGTGAGCATGTACCGTATCTCTTCGTCATCATCGACGACGAGTACCCCGAGAGGCTTCCGTTCCTCATCCGCCCGCTTCTTCTCGATTGCGGCGGGCAACAGGTTGAGGTCCAGAGGTTTCTCGAAGATGTCATCGACTCCGGCAGCGAGTGCCGCCTCGAGGACGTTCTCGATACGGTCGGTCATCAAAAAGGTCCTGATGGCCGAATACCGTTCTTTGATCCACAAAATCAATTGGATCCCGTTGAGAAACGGCATGTCGTATTCCGTGATCACGGAATGGAAACCGCCTTTCTCGCGGATAACCGCCCCCTGCGCTTCCTGGGCGTTACCAGCCAGGGTGACCAAATATCCGCGACGTTCAAGCTTTTGCTGAAGAAGGGCGTCCAGCCCTTCGTTGGGCCCGATGACGACGAGCACATTGATGGGTGGTTGCCGCATGGAGACTCCTCCTTTGTGCCGGTTGATGGTGTGTGCAATGGGTCTCGGTGACCCGGTCTGCCGGCCTGTATATCATGAAAAAATGAAAGAGTCAACTTCACGTAACTGAATTCTCACGCTAACCGCAACAAAGTTTGCAGGCTAAGTGCAACACTTCTTGCAAGTCGCATACGCTCAGGCGTATATGGCATATACCCACATTGGACCCTCTGACTGGCTCGTCATCGCCCGCATGCTTCG
>JAGWIS010000014.1 GCA_028866135.1 Patescibacteria group bacterium | reverse complement strand
CGCGTCGGGCGAACCGCTCTTAGCGGTACTAGCCGGAAGCTTCTCAATTGTAATTATGTCGCCCTTGGAGACGACATACTGCTTCCCGCCGGTCTTGATTACGGCCACTTCCATAGTCGGAATACTCTAGCATTTCCTGAAGTAAAAAACAAGGGACGGCTGCTTCCGTCCCTTTTGAATCAAACTCTGGCTAGGTATGTCTCCTAGCGCACGCATCCGTGGTAACCGGACTGCAGATCCTCCCACGGCCGTGCCACCGCAGAGTCCTAACATGAGCATATCCTAACTATTGTCCAGCAGCCAGCGGCTTATCGATGAGTTCGGGTTCGATGCCGATTTTGGTCTCGGCGATGCGGTACACGTCCTTGTCTATCTTCCCGAACTATTTGTAAGCATCTTTGCGGTGTCTGATCCGGTACACAAGAATCGCACCTCCTTCGAATTCGAAAAGTACGCGGTAGTTTCCCAACCGCAAACGATATCCCGTCAAAGGCTCCTGAACCTTTCTTGTGTTAAATCGATGGTTAAACGGGTCTACCCTAAAGTCTCCATCTAACAATTCATTGACTCTCCTTTGCACATCTCTCGGCAAATGTTTGTACTCGCGTTCGGCAGAAGAAGTGAGGGCGATGCGAGCCATGCTCCTTCTATTTTACCCGTACTTGCTCCCAGGGTATAAGCTTCTTACCTTTGTTTTCTTTTATGAGCCGAGCGAGGGTGCGACCTGCCTGCTCGTCTTCCCAGAGTTCAATGAGCTCGTTGTACGCGCCCGCACCGAGCACCACATAACTCTCCCCTCCTTTGCGGTCAGAGATGATGATCGGGCTCTTTTTGGCCTTGGCGAGATTGCTCGCGAGCGCAGCGCGAAAGTCGCTTATCCCGAGCGTCTTTGGCACCTTGGTAAAAGTTGTATTCATGATCATATTGTACACACATGTGTACAGATTGCAACTGGTCCTGTGGATTATTCTTCGGCCAGTGCGGGCTTTTCGAGGAGTTCGGGTTCGATGCCGATTTTGGACTCGGCAATGCGGTACACATCTTTGTCTATCTTCCCGAGCTCTTTGTAGCCACTGTTATAGTGGCTCACAGTCGTCCCGAGTGAGACGCCAAGCTTCTTGTAAAAGGCCTCGTAGGCGGCAACGTGCTTTCCGAGCTCCCCTACCCTCTGCTGGATTTCCACCGCCTTCTCCTCTATCTTGAGCGCTTTCAAGCCCTGCATCACCGTCTGGAGGTATGCAAGAAAAGACGTGGGCGAAACGATGATGACCTTGTACTTCCCCGCCGCCCTCTGGATGAGGTTCTCGTCTTCCCCTCCGCCGACCTGATTGGTGAGCAAGTCGTAGTAAATGCCTTCAGATGGGATGAACATGAACGCGAAGTCCATCGTTCCTTCTTCTGGACGGATGTATTTCGCCGTCTCCTGGATGCGGAGCTTGAGATCGTTCACGAACGCTTTCTCGAATGCCGGCCGCTCGCCCTCGCTCGCATGCACAAGTCGATTATAGTTCTCGAGCGAGAACTTGGAGTCGATCGGGACGATCTTGTCGCTTACGAAGACGGCGGCATCTACAATCTCGCCATTCTTAAACGGATATTGCATCTGATACATACCGGGCGGGAGCACGTTCTTGAGCACGGTCTCGAGGTAGTACTCGCCGAGGATGCCGCGCTGCTTCGGATTCTTCAGGATGTCCTGGAGATTCTGAAGCTGCTCCGCAAATCCTTGGGTCTGCCGGCCGATCTCCTTTACCGACGTCACTTCCTGCGTGATTTCCTTGATGAGCCGGTTGGATTCAGAAAATTGCCGGTGAGAGCTCTCTTGCATCGCTTTTGACGATTCTGCAACGCGCGCATCGAGCGTGCGCGCGAGTTCCTGCATCTGCTGCTGCAAGAGGACCATGCCGCTTCCCGCTTCTGCGGGCGCTTCACGCTTACGAAGCAGGAGATACACAAGAACGACAACGGCGATGACGAGTGTGATGGAAACGATATCCATACCTGATATAATACCGCGCATATGCTCATCCACGAAACCCTCAAGAAATCCATTCCCGACGCCATGCGCGCGCGGGACGAAGTGCGACTCCGGACGCTTCGCTCGCTCGTCACCGCAATGACAAACGAAGTCGTCGCCAAGAAACGCAAGCCGGACGAATTCCTCACCGACGAGGAGGCGCTAGCGGTGCTCAAACGCGCGTCGAGCCAGCGCAAAGACTCCATAGAGCAATTCGAAAAGGCATTGAGGAACGATCTCGCCGAGCCCGAAAAAGCCGAACTCGCCATCATCGAGTCCTACCTGCCAAAAATGATGGGTCGTGAAGAAATCATGGCCATCGCAAAAGCAAAAATGGCCGAGCTCAACATCTCTTCAAAGGCAGATGCGGCTATAACGCCCGAAGGGCGTTCGCCCGGCGTCTCACTTGAGGCGCTTAGGGGTAAATTTACCGGCGCCCTGATGAAAGAACTCCGGGGCCGTGCAGACGGTTCAGATGTAAAGACTGTGGTCGACGAGCTGTTGAGTTAGGAGGGGACGCCTGCCCCGTTAGACGCGAGTCCGCGAGCCTGTCTAACTGGGGTGAAGGCGGTTGTGGATAACTTGCTTTCTTAGTAAAAATGATGTTTAATACTAGCGGGACAGCACCGTCAACAACATGAAGGAGGGATCATCCATGGAGTGGAAAAGGCCAGTGCCGCCAGAGGTCAAGCAGGCGATGATGCGTGGCGATCACGAGACCTTAAGCAGACTGGGTCACATCGGTGCCGAACACGCCGCCATTCTCAGACACCTGGACAAACGTGACAGTCTTGAAGCCGAGCTCGAAAGAGCAAAGCTCGCAGAGGTATCGAAGGGGGGCGACATCCTCCCTCCGGATCCAAAACACATCGAAGCCCTCGAAGCAGTGCTCAAAGACTAAACGCGCGGGAAGCCAACTGGCTCCCGCGCAAACATTTTTATACTTCCCTCCCCTCTCTTTTTTTGTTATAAAACAAAGACGGCCTCATCGTCTAACGGTTAGGACAGCGCCCTCTCACGGCGTAAATCGGGGTTCGATTCCCCGTGAGGTCACACCGGTCAGCACGCGGTTTTTAGACCGCGAGCCCTCGATTTCAGTTCGCAACCGCGAGGGTCGTTGATGCACAAAAGCGCGACCCTCGTCGCGCTTTTGTGTTAGTCAGCGGAAGAGGTTCTGAAATATTTTGAAGAAAAGAGTTGAGTTGGATCGAACTGGTCTGGTTACACTTTCCGCTTCCATGCTCTCTCTTGTCGGACGAGGCGCGAGAGATCTTTCGGATTAGCGAGTAGCGCCTCGACGACGCGTTCGGTGCGGACGGACTGTGAGCCCTTCACGAGCACGACGTCTCCCTCACGCAGAAGACCAGGAAGCGCGGCGGCTGCGGCATGAGCGCTGTCGAAGAGCATGGTCTCGGTGCTTCCTGGATTTGCGCAGAATGCGCGGGCGCGTATGCCGACCGAGATGACGAGGTCGGCGGAGGCGCAGGCTACTTTTCCGATGCGTTCATGCTCCATGACCGAATAGCGCCCGAGCTCGAGCATGTCGCCGAGGACGGCGACATGACGCTTCGCATGCGGGAAAGCTTTGAGAGTCGCGAGCGACTCTTCTACTGCCGCAGGCGAAGCGTTATATGAATCATCGATGACGACGGAGCCACTCTTGCCGGCAAGGAGGCGGCCGCGGCCTGGCGGCGGCTCGTATGTTTTCAGCGCCTCGATCGCGTCCTGAAGCGGTATTGAAAACGCGCTCGCGGCCGCGAGCGCGGCCGCGGCCGGAAGGAGCTGCGTAAGTCCGACTGAGCCTTTTACGATGAGCTCCTTTCCCTCGCCGCCCACACTTGCCTTTGCTTGCATGCCGATGACTTCCCCGCCTTCTTCATGAAAACCTATGCTGCTTATGCGCACCATAGACTCGGCCGAAGTGCCATAGGAAATGACATGCGCCGAGGTGCGCATCGCCATATCGAGCGCATAAAAATCATCGGCGGAGACGATGAGCGGGGCTGCAGCAGGAAGCGCGTAGGCCGGAGAGAATTCCTCTTCACGCACAGCCTCCGGCGATGCGTAGGCCTCGACGTGGACCGGAATCTCCGGAAGACGCGTCACGATGACGGCGTCCGGCTGCGCCATGCGCACGATCCGCGCAAGATCGCCTGGCCGATCCGCGCCCACCTCAAGCACGAGCATTTTCGGATAGTGATTCGGCAAAAGAAGAAGCGCGAGCGCGTTCTTCGCGACGGAAAACCATGCGACCGGATTCCCCCACGGATTTTCTACGCCGAGGATGGTGAACGGAACGCCAAATTCGCTATTGAAACTCTTCTCGCTCGCCCGCACGAAGAAGCGGCTTGCAAGGACCGCCGCCACCGCATCCTTCGTCGAGGTCTTCCCCACCGATCCGGTAATCATCACGATCTTCGGGCGGTAGCGACGCACCACGAGACGCGCGACGAGCGCGAGAGAG
This sequence comes from Patescibacteria group bacterium, assembly GCA_028866135.1. GTDB lineage: Bacteria > Patescibacteriota > Minisyncoccia > Phycocordibacterales > Phycocordibacteraceae > C7867-001. The sequence continues at coordinate 13,171 of JAGWIS010000014.1, read as the reverse complement.
GAGGCGACGAAGAATTTCAGTGCGTTTTTCATCCCGTTAGCGGCAGGAAATTGAATTTCCGTACGATTGCCAATAATAACTCTTTTGCATCGTCATCTCGAGTAGCATACTACCAAAATTCTCTTTCGGCTCTGGCCTTTAACGGGATTCATGCGGGTGTCGTGGTGGCGAGGCCCCGATCGGGCGGCACCGCGTAATAGTCGATGAGAAAGTGCACGAGGTCAAGGAAAGTCGAATCGAGCGTCTCCGAGGCGTAAGTGACGTGCTGCGGATCGTTCGTGTAGAGGAGGATGATAAAGCGCGGATTATATGCCGGGAAGAAGCCGACGAAGGAGTGGAAGAAACGATTCGAGTAGTACCCGCCGTGCCCGTCGGTGAGCTGCGCCGTGCCGGTCTTCGCGGCGACCGACATCGTGGGGATCTTCGCCTTGCCGTTCTGGAGCTTCTCGTCGACAAGCGCCACCATCATATCGGTCGTCTCGCGCGCGGCCTCCGCGGAGAAGATCGGCGTCGTCTGGCTCCAGTCGAGCGAGCGCGTTATGCCGGAATTGAGCTGTATCGCGTTTACGAGGTGGGGCTCCACCATGACTCCTCCGTTCGCTATCGCGCCTTCTGCGCGTATCATCTGGATGGGGGTTATGGCAACACCCTGTCCAAAGGACGCGGTGTCGTAGCCGACCTGCTGCGGCTTCGAAAGATTGCCGAGGAGCGCGTGGCCCTCGCTCGGCAGATCAATGCCCGTCTTCTGGCCGAACATCTTGGTGAAATATTCGCGGAATTTTTCCTGTCCCAATTGCGTCGCGACCCACGACGCGCCGACGTTGAGCGACTGCTCGATGATTTGCCGCATCGGAATGACGCCGCGAGCCTTCAGATCCCAATTGCAGATCTTCGCCATGTTCACGATGATGCAGCCCGTGTCGTCGTAGGTCGTTTCCGGCGTGATGACGCCGGCGTCGAGGGCCGAAGTCATCGTGAGCGGCTTCATGATGGAGCCGAATTCGTACACATGTTCCACGAGCGGATTCCCGAGCAGCGCAGGATCGATATCCTGCCGGTTGTTCTCGTCGAACGCCGGAAATGTCGTAAGAGCGATGATCGCTCCGGTCGCGGGATCCATGATGATGCCGCCCGATTCGCGGCTCGAATACTGGGCATTCACTTTCGCGATGTCATGCTCGAGCCGCGTCTGCACCTCCGGCTCGATCGTCGTCACCACGTCCCCTTCGCGCGCGTCTTTCGCCGAGACGAGGAGATTGCCGACATTCGAGAAGAGCTCCGCGAAGAAATTCTTGTAGAGCGCGTCGCCCGAACGCGAAAGGGTACCGTCGTAGGACGCTTCAAGCCCGGTCTGCCCGGCAAGCGCGTCGCCTGAACCAAAGGAAACGGTGCCGATCGACTGCGCGGCGAGCTCACCGCCCGGATAATAGCGCCACCGCTCGCGGAGAATCTGCACGCCAGGAATGGCTTTCGCGGCAAGCGCTTTTCCGTCCCCGTCCGAAAGATGATGCGCCACTTCGATGTAGACCTGCGTTCTCTTGGCCGCCGCCGCGAGGAACGCGTCGTGAGAGATCATGACCGCCGAGGGCGCTGCGGAGCTTATCGCCGCATAGGCGGCTTCAGGATCACCAAGCGTCTGCGGATTTATGGCGACGAGAAAGCCGGAGGAAAGGGTCGCGGCAGAGATGGGCGTGCCGTCTTTCCGGGTGAAGTAAATCGAGCCGCGGTCGAAGAGCCCGCTTCCGCCAGAGGCGAACTGTCGGTCCGCTTTCTGCGCGTAGTCATCGCCGTATACGATTTGAATGAAATACAGGCGCAAAAGGATCAGGAGCGCGGCACATACCACGACGCCGAGTATAAGACGGATGCGAAAGCGGAACTGCGCACGCATATCGCCTCTAGCGCAATGCGGTCACGCTCTTCGCCGGTACGAACACCTTGGCGATCGGCGCTGCATAGCCCGCGGCGGCATAGTCCGTTTTCGTGATGCGCGCCATGGCAGCGAGGTACTGGCTCTCGAGGCCGGCGACCGCCGTCTCATCGTTCCTGACCGACTGGGAAAATTCGACCGTAAGCGCGGCATAGCTCATCACGACCGCAATCAGCCCGATATACGTAACCGCAAGAACGCCGACCGCGCCAGCGCAGAGCGATACGGCGGAATACGGCAGATGCAGGGAGAAATTACGCATAGGAAAAGACGGTGGCCGGCGCATCGGCGGTCTCTGCCGGAGACGCGGCGATAACCCGTTCGAAGACGCGGAGCTTGGCGCTCCGGGCGCGGCGATTCGCGAGAACTTCCGCGCGCGAGGGCGCAATGGGCTTCTTCGGATTCATCGTCCCGAGCCCGGCTTCCGCCGCATCGCGCAGGATATTCTTGACGACGCGATCCTCGATGCTGTGGAACGAAATAACCGCGAGTCTCCCGCCGGGAGCGAGCGCGGAAAGCGCCGCCGTGAGACCCTCGCGCACGGCGCCGATCTCATCATTGACCGCAATGCGGAGCGCCTGGAACGTTTTCGTCGCCGGATGAATCTTCCGCTCATGGTACTGACGCGGCGCGCCTGCCTCAATGGCAGCCACGAGTGCCGCGGTCGTGAGGATGCGGCCCTTCGCGCGCGCGCTGACGATCGCGCGCGCGATGCCGCGTGCGAAGCGTTCCTCGCCGTAGGTAAAGATGATGTCGGACAGCTCTTCTTCGGAAGAAGAGTTGACGATGTCGGCCGCCGTCTCGCCGCCGTCTCCGTACGTCATGAGAAGCGGTTCATCGTTTTGGAACGAGAAGCCGCGCGGCGCAGCGATCTGGTATCCGCTCCAGCCGAGATCAAAAAGGATTTTGCCGACGCGGCCGATGCCGAGCCGCTCGAGGACCCGCGAAAGATTACGAAAATTATCATTCACCAGATGCGCGACCGGGCGGTCGGGGCGGCGATCGTCCGCATACGCTTCGCGCCCACGCTCGACCGCTGCCGGGTCGGCATCGATGCCGACGATGACGCCGCCCTCTCCGAGGGCGGCAAGCAGCTTCTTGAAATGCCCCGCCCCGCCAAGCGTGGCGTCAACCACCGTATCGCCCGGCTGCACATCGAGGGCTTTGCAGACCTCTCGCGTAAGCACGCTTTCATGAAAGGCCTTCATGTTATTTTGCGCCGTCGACTTTTTCGGCAAACGCATTCGCATTGCGCTCGATCTCGGTCGTGTACTTCTTCCACGCGCCCTCCTCCCAGATCTCGACCCGATCCGCGACGCCCGCGACGACCGCCTTTTCCTTGATCGACGCGAAAGATTTCAAATGGTCCGGAATGAGCACGCGGCCCGAGCCGTCAACCTCAGCCTCGGAAGAACCGGCGAGGAATAAGCGGGCGAGCCCGCGCCGCGCGGCGCTTCCATTCACTTCAGCGGCATAGACCCGCGCCTGCTTCTCCCACTCCTTCCGAGAATACACGTAGAGACAATGATCAAGGCCGCGCGTCACCACGACGATGCGGCCTAGATCCTTCCGGAATTTCGAGGGAATCGAAATCCGGTTCTTGGAATCAAAAATGTGAAGGTATTCTCCGAGGAACATAAAGATTTTGTTGTGAGTGAAGCGAATTAGGAAATCTTTACCCTGTTAAATCCCGCTTCGCGGGACATTCGCGCAGCGAATGTATTTAACAGGGTTCTCCCGCTCGCTTGATCAGCTCGCGTGGAGAACGGCCATGGCTCCGCTTCCCACTCTACGAGCCGTTTGTGGATTATATGCCACTTCCCCCCACCACCCTATCCGAGTTATCCCCAAGCAAAATACCCTCTTGAAAGAGGGTTCTTTTTTTGCCCGAACCTATCGGACCGCTATCGCCGAGGCGACGGTCGCTGTATGGGTCAAAGAAACGCACACGGGAAGCTTCTTTTTCCCTTTCCATATCTGCGGCGTTCCGTCCTTAGCAAACCTCACTTCAAGCTTAAAAAAGGAAAGTTGGGAGACGCCAAGCGCCTTGCTTGCCGCTTCTTTTGCAGCAAGCATGCCCGCAAGTATTGAAGCTGGATTCCCGCGGGAAGAGGCGTAGTCCAGTTCCTGCTTTGAAAACGCTTTTTTGAGAAAAGACAGGATGCGTCCCACTTCTATGCTGTCTATGCCGACGCCGCGTATCGCCATATCAGGACGTCGCTTCACCCAGACGCTTGAGTGCGTAGTCGCGCGGGAGCGAGGCGAGGAACCACCCTGCCTTGGGACCAGAATCGCGGTTTAGGAAAATGCGGTAGATCGCCTGGAATAATTCCTTTGGTTGTATGGGGACTTCGGTCTTGAGTTCGTGAAGGCGCAAATGGAGCTCTTCGCCAGTGCGTTCTTCCGAGCGGAGGAACTCGGCAAGGGCGCCGAGCGCTTTTTTCTGCACGTCTGAAAGCTCGGTCTTCGGCATTTCTTTCTGCAATTCATATTTGAATTCTTCGGGCGCGTACGTTGAAAGCCAGAACTTCGCGTAACGCGCGCGCTCATCAAGTGCGCGCGACTCGTCTTCGGTGAGCGTGCTCCCCTTCAGTCTTGCTGCTTCTTCCGCGAGAGAGAGATGTGCCATCTGCACGATGAACGCGACCTCGCGGAAGCGCATCGTCCAGGGTGCGGTAAGCGCCGCGCGCTTCTCCGGAAGCTCGCACAGAGCAAAGAGCCGGGAGTAGTCGTCAGACTTCCCTTCGCGCACGCCTTCGGCGAGCTCGTCATACCAGTCATAGAGGCGCGGCACCGACTCGCCGGAGGGATCGACGTCAATCTGCTCGCGAATGTCTTTCCCGATGAGCGCGAGCCGGAAAATCTCCGGCGGGAAAAGATCGCTCATGTCTTTGGCGCTTGATCCGCGGCCCTTCGACGAAGACATTTTCTTCCCGCCGACGAGGAAAAATTCGTACGGTATATCGAACGGCGGTTCCTGGCCGAAAAGCTCCCGGCAGATATGGTTCGCGACGTCGCGCGAGCCGCCTTTCGTCGAATGGTCTTTCCCGCCGCCTTCGATATCGACTCCTTGCACGACCCACTTCGCGGCCCAGTCGACTTTCCAGAACAATTTCGTCGCGCCCTTCCACGGTGCGACGCGAGCAGTGTGCCCGCAGCTTTTCGCTTCGTCCGGATTGCGATCACAGGCGTAGCCGATGGTCGCGCCATCAAAGTCGTAGGCGCGGGTCGTCATTATTTTCCCGCACGCCTCGCAGACGACTGACACCGGCAGCCATGACTCGTCTTTCGTCGACCCGGACACTTCCTTCAGGATGCGGCGCACATCGCCCGCGCGCTCAAGCGCGGTCTTGATATATGGGTCCATCTTGCCTGATTGGTAGAGTTCGGTCGCTCGGTAGTAATTCGGCGTGAAGCCGGCCTTTTTATGAACGCCGACGAATTCGTCGCCGAAATACTCGGCATAATTCTTGAAACCGGGTTCGGGGCTCGGAACCGCGTAGAGCGGCTTACCAAGATGCTCCTTGAACTTCTCGACATTGAGGTAGCTCGGGATAGAATCGAATGGATCGAAGTCGTTCAGCTCGTAGCGGTACTCGTGCGCGACGCCGTTCTCCGCAAACACTTCGGCGAGAAGACCGTGAATCGCGACTCCGCGCATGCTTCCGACGTGTACGCGACCGGAGAGCGTTTTCTCGTCCCGGATAAGGAATGATTTCCCATTACGGGGTTTGCGCGTATCACATATTTCACTGGCTATTCTGTCAGCCCACAGCATGGGCCTATCGTATCACGCTACCTTCTCGATCGTGTAGGTCTGCTTGCCGTTTGGCGTCGCGAAGGTGAAGACGTCGCCCTTCTTTTTTCCCATGAGCGCGGCGCCCAATGGCGAGACGTGCGAGAGCTTCTTCATGCGCATGTCGGCTTCCTCGCTGCCAACGATCACGTAGTCGTGCAGGTCCAGGCTTCCCTCTTTGCGTATGGAAACTTTCGAGCCGAAGCCGACTTCGTTTTTCTTTTTGCCGTCGGCGACGATCGTCGTGTACTTCACGAGCTCCTCGAGCTTCTTGATACGCTCTTCGGTCGCGGCCTGCAGATCGCGCGCCTCCTGGTACTCCGCATTTTCAGAAAGATCGCCGAGCGATCGTGCATACTCGAGATTCTTCGCGATCTCGGTGCGGCGCACCGTCTTCAAGTGCTCGAGCTCTTGTATCATTTCGTCGAACTTCTCTTGCGAGACGACGGTGTGTTGTGCGTCGGGCATAAATAGCGTGTCGTGTGCGCGCATTGTACTTGCCCCGCACCAACTTGCAAGCGACCTCCGCCAACCCGATTAACGATATTTGAAAGTTGGTGCTGGGGCGTGCTCCCCGCAAGAGCGCAATAGCGATTAAGGTTGCGCGGCTAGGGCGGCCGTACCGCCCACGTACGGCGAGCCCTCCGCATAGAGTGCGTCAAAGAGGTCGCGCATCACGTTTACCGCTTGTTCGCCGGTGCCGGAGGGCCCGCGCTCAAGCACCACGGCAAACGCGTATTTCGGATGCTCATACGGGAAAAATCCCTCGACCCATGAATTGTCGTACTGATTGTGTACGCCCGTCTGCGCGGTGCCGGTTTTCGCGGCGACCGTCACGTATGGAAGATTAATCGCGCCAGCAAGCGCGCTCGTGACGCCCTCCCGCATGCCCGCGCGCACCTCTGCGAGAGCCGAAGGCGACACAGCCACGCTTTCATAGGAGGACGACTGATCGGCAAGCAGAGTCGGCACGAAGAGCTTCCCGCCGTTTGCGACCGCCGCAACGGCGCGCGCCATCTGTATCGGCGTCACCTGCACCGAGTACTGCCCGATTGCCGTGAAGTACGTGTCGCCGAGATACCACGGCTCGTTGAAGGTCGCTCTCTTCCACGCCGGATCAGGGATGAGCCCGGCCGCCTCACCCGGCACGTCGATACCGGTGAGACTCCCGAGCCCGAACTGCCGATACCAGTACTCGAGCCGGTCGATGCCGAGGCCTTTTTGATTTTCGAATCCGCCGCCGACCGTGTAGAAGAAGACGTCGGAGGACCACGCAATAGCCTTCTTCACGTCGACCGGGCCGAGCGCCTTCCATCCTTTATAGATGAACGACTTCCCGGGGTGGTAGGGATCGGGGAGCGAAAGGAATCCCGGATCGTCGATGACGGTGTCCGGCGTAATGACCCCGTCGGTGAGCGCGCCGGATGCCACGAACGGCTTCACGATGGAGCCCGGCACGTAGACGCCCTGCACTGCATGATCGAGAAACGGATGCCCCGGATCGGATGCGTAGCCGACGATGACGCCGGGCGGGCCGCCGCTCGCCATCACATTTGGATCAAAGCTCGGATACGAGACGATGGCCCTCACCGCTCCCGTGTCCGCATCCATGATGACGCCGGCGCCGGCGATGAAATGCCGGCTCGTCACAACGCCGGCAATCGCGCGCTCGAAAAGATTTTCGAGATTCGCATCCACCGAAAGCCGCACTGTCTTCCCCGGCTCGGCGGGAACGATAGTGCCTTCGGAACGCACCTCCCCGACCGCATCCGTCTCGGTGAGAAGCTGGCCGTTCTTTCCGGCAAGGATCGAATCGTACTTCGCCTCGATGCCGGTAAGGCCTGCTTCGTTTGTATCGTAATAATTCCCCTTCGCGTCTTTCTTCGGGTAGGAGACGTAGCCAATGATCTGCCCGAGAGCGGGCACCGGATAATTGCGCTTCACGCTCCCGTCCTCCTTCTCGACATTCTCCGCGACGACCACGCCGTTCACGTCGGTGATGACGCCGCGGGGCGCAAAAAGCGTGCGGACTTCGAGCGAATTGTGCGCGCTCTGCGCGGCGAAAGCGGACCCGTTCGCTACCTGCAGATCCCATGACCGCGCGAGAAGGATGAAAAAAAGGAGCCCGAGCGCGCCCGCGAGTGAGAAAAAGGTGCGGTACGAAAGCGGCTTCTCTATCCTCCCTTCGAAACGCGCCCTGTCGAACGCGGGAGCGTTCGACGAATCGAGAAATATCTCGTCCGGCGCTATTTCAGGATCCCATCGCTTCTTCCGCCGCCACATCATTCTCTCATGATACTTGTTCTGAATCGACTGCGCACGAAAAAGGCGATGATCGTACAAAGGAGACCGTAGAGTGTGAAGACGGGGAACGCCTGCGCCTGCGGCGCGTAGTAGAGCGTGTCGGCAAGGAGTCCAGCGGCAAGCGGCACGAGCGGCTCAAGCGAAGCGGAAAGTATCGCAAGCAAGGCCGCAAGCGGCCACGGGAAAAACACGACCGAGACGAGCGTGAGGAGAGTGAGCAATCCGCGCATCATGGGAGAGAGGGTGTGGTCGAAGGAACGGCGTTCAGAAGCGAGACGCCGGTGTCGCGAAGAAGAACCCAGGTGATTGAAAAGGGGTTCAGCGCGGGCGCGATGCGCAGCGCGACCTCGGGCATCGACGGATCGCCGTCGATGCGCGCGACGGTGCCGATGGGGAGCGCTCCTTCTCCGGGAGCATATACGGTATCGCCCGCAAGAACGCCCGCCGAACGCGGAAGCGAAGCGCGAAACGTCCCGCCGCCGGACCCTTCGATCGAAAGAGGAAGATTCCCCCGCCCCACCCAGCCATGAATCGTCATACCGGGAGTGGAAAAAAGAGTGATGCGCGAGAAATCGTCAGTCACGAAAGAAACGACGCCGAGCGGCACGCTGCCGATGCCAAACGCCTCCTGGCCGAGCGCGACGCCGTCATTCTTCCCTGCGGCGAGGACGAGCGTGTCATACGGGCTCTCGGGCGGGCGAGCGACGACGCTCGCGAGGATGCCCGAATCGCTCTTGCGGCTTTTCGCGCCCGCACTCACGAGCGCCGAAACGCTTGCCGCTTTCGCGGCAAGCGCCGTGTTTTCGCTTGCGAGCGCGGCGTTCTCGGCGGAAAGCCTCTCGTTCTCCAGAGCCAGAGCAGCCTTATCGGAAAAACTGGAAATAAATACATGACTCTTCGTCGCGAGTGCGTCCGCACTTCCAAATACCGGAGTAAAGATCTTCCAAAAAAGGTTGGGCGCGAGGAGCCGCAAGAAAAGAATGAGGATGGCGATACCGAGCGCAAGCGCCCCCCACGAGACGTCCGAAGACGAAAGGAGCGAGTTACGCTTCGCTAAGAATGTCCTCTTCATCGATAAAGAAATCTTCGTACGGCTCGGGATCCTCGGTCACGATGCCCGCGCCGCGCACCACCGCGGTGAGCGGGTCGGGCGCCACTCGCACCGGCACGCCGAGCATCTTCGCGAGTATCTGCGGCAGGCCGCGCAGGAGCGCGCCCCCGCCAAAGACGGTCACGCCGTGCTGAAGCACGTCGGAGAGCAGCTCCGGCGGCGTGGCTTCGATGACCTCCTTCATGGCTTCCATGAGCGAATCGAGCGATGGCATGATCGCTTCGCGGACGTGCGCGTCGGTGAGCGTTATCTCGCGCGGAAGCCCCGTCGCAAAATCGCGGCCGCGCACGCTCCGCGAAAGCGATTCCGAGAGCGGGATGACTGCGCCGATGGATATCTTCATGTCCTCGGCCGTGCGCTCCCCGATGCCGAGCTTGAATTCGCTCCGCACGAATTCGATGATGTTGTCATTGAAACGATCGCCGGCGACGTGCGAGCTCTTCGACGCGACGACGCCCTTGAGCGCGATGACGGCGATGTCGGTCGTACCGCCGCCGATGTCGAGCACCATGGTGCCGACCGCCTCCGAGACCGGCAGCTTCGCGCCGATCGCACCTGCGACCGGCTCTTCGAGGATGATTGCTTCGCGCGCGCCTGCATTGCGAGCCGCGTCGCGCACCGCGCGGCTCTGCACGTTCGTCACTCCGGTCGGCACGCCTATTACGACTCGCGGGCCAAAGAGCCGCGCGCGGCCGGCCTGCGCTTTGTTGATGAAATACGCGAGCAATTCTTCGGTAACTTCGAAATCAGAAATGACGCCGTGGGAGAGCGGGCGCACGACGCGGATGTGCGCGGGCGTTTTGCCGAGCATCGTCTTCGCTTCCCTGCCGACCGCAACGACCTGATGCGTCTTGTCGTTTACCGCCACGACCGACGGCTCGTTGATGACCACGCCCTTGCCGCGCACGTAGACGAGCGTGTTTGCGGTGCCGAGATCAATCGCGATGTCGCTGCTGAAGAGTGCGTTCTTTGAGAATTTCGGCATACCCCGTATGATTACTCGGCTTCAGCGCCGATTCTACTAAATCGCACGCTTTGGTTGTCCAGTTCCTGAAGGCAAATAATCATACGGGGCATGTTATCTCGCGAGGAGTTCCGCACGCGTCTTCTTCACGACCTCGCCGGTCTTGCGATCGACCACTTCAAATGCGCCGCTCGTAGCCGCTTCCTTCCCCACCACAATGCGCTTCGGGATGCCGAGGAGATCGCTCTCTGCGAATTTCTCGCCCGCGCGCAAGTCGCGATCATCATAGAGCACTTCGACGCCTGCTTTCGAAAGGTCTTCGTAGAGCGCGTCCGCCGTCTTCGAAATTTCATCGTTTTCTTTTCCAAGCGACACGAGGTGCACGGCAAACGGCGCAACCGTCTCCGGCCATACGAGCCCTTTCTCGTCGGCCATGAGTTCGACGATTGTGCCCATGAGGCGTCCGGGTCCGATGCCGTAGCTTCCCATAAATACCGACGTCGCCTTCCCTTCAGCGTCTTTGTAGACAAGTCCGAGCGCATCGGAAAAACGCGTGCCGAGCGTGAAGATATTTCCGACTTCTATCGCCTTGGCTTCCTTCAGTCCGGCTTTATTGATACCGCTCGTCTCATAGACTTCAGGGTCGCCGTGCACTTCCTTGTTTACCGCGAGCCGCTTCGCTTCATCTATATAAATAGTATCCTCGCCCGCCTCACAGAGGGTCTGGTATTCGTGCGAATACTTGCTGAAAGAGCCGCCGGAGGCAAAGGTGCGATAGGTTTTCTCGCCAATACCCGCGCGTGCAAAGATATTTTCATACGCGTGCGCGACTTTCTCATAAAATTCGTTGTGGCTCGCGGCATCCTTCGAAAAAGAGTAGAGATCTTTCATGATGAATTCCCGCGCGCGCATGATGCCGGACTTCGCGCGCGCCTCGTTGCGGAATTTGCTCTGGAATTGGTACACGTACCGTGGCAGATCTTTGTACGAAGAAATCTGCTCGGTCATAAGCGCAGTCAAAGCCTCCTCGTGCGTGTTGCCGAGCCCGAGCTCGCTGCCATTTTTCAAGTGGGTCTTGAACCACACGTCGACGACCTTGTCGTCCCAGCGCCCGGTCTTTTTCCAAGCTTCGGGGTCCTGCAGCGTCGTGAGAAGCACTTCTTCTCCGCCGATCGCATTCATCTCTTCACGAATGATGCCGATGATTTTGTTCAGCGTGCGCAGGCCAAGCGGAAGATAGTCATACACGCCCGCCATCTCTTTGTGCACATACCCGGCGCGGATGAGGAGCTGCGCGTTCTTCGCGACCTCGTCTGCGGGCGCCTCGCGCCGCGTTTTGGTGAAGAGCCTCGATTGCCGCGCCCCGTTGGAAATCCCAGGTTTCGTTGCCATATCAATACTGTACATTTAGTCGACTGAACGCTCTTGGTGCCGCTTGGTGCACAATGTAAGGATTTTCCAACTGGGGTCTCATGCGCCACAGTATACGCCCCCCTCTCGTCCTCGGCAAAAGAACTCATCCTTGCTTAGCATTATTTAAAGAAAGTTTGACAAACAACATACACTATGATACCGTTTAATCAGAAATTGGGACTTGTTAGAAAAAGGAGGATTACCAGATGAGCCTATATTCAGTAATTTGGATCGCCGGATGTTTTGCGGCGGTATTGGTAGGTTCGGGGATCTTCGTCGCCGGAATCTTCCCAAGGAGATTCGGATACCTTTTCTTCGACGATGAGTGCCCTTGCCGAGAGAAATGGCGGGCGATAGCTACAGCAAGCGGCTTCGCCCTGGCCATCTCGCTAAGCTTGTTTTACTCGGGACTAGCAGAAGTGTTCCCTTAACGAGGAGCGGCAGAAGAGCCAGCTCCGGAGGCGTTACGAAAGTAGCGCCTCTTCATTTTTACCCGACGATTTTGAAGATGTCGTGCGCGGTGACCGCCACCATGAGAAGGATGAGGAATGCGAAGCCGGCCATGTTGATCGAGTGGGCGATGCTTCTTTTTATCGGGCGGCGAATGACGCTTTCAATGATGACAAAGAGAAGCCGCCCGCCGTCGAGCGCGGGGACCGGGAGGAGATTGATGAGCGCGAGATTAATGGAAATGATCGCCATAATGGAGAGGAGATCGCCGAAGCTCTGAGACGAAGCGGACCCGACGACCCCGGCGATGCCGACGGGGCCCGCAACTTGCGAGAAGTCCGCCGAGAGCGTGAAGACGCCATAGAAAAAATGCCCCAACCCGACTGCGGTATCTCGCGTCGCGCTCCAGGTGAGATGCGCTCCCTGCGCAATAGCCGCGGAAAGCGAAAGCGGCAGCACGCCCACTGGTGCGACCTCGAGCCCCAGAGCGAAGCGGAACGGATCGGAGGGCGAAATTCCTTCCGCAGGCGTCGCCATGATGACTCGTTCGACGCTACCGCGCTTTATGGTGAGCGCGACCTCGCCGCCAGCGCTTGCGGCGATGAACGCCGAGAAGCTTTTCGGATCGGCGGCGCTCCACTCCCCTTTTGCGTCTTTCGCAGAGATGATGGAATCCCCTGAGAGAAGCCCGGCGGTAAATGCGGGCGTGCCAGGAAGCACGCTCGCTACCATGAGCTCGATATTCTTTGCGCTCGCGAGCTCGCTGTCGGCAAGCGCTCGCGGCGTCCCCGCGATGAGCGCGCCAGTAATGAGGGCGTATGCAAAAAGAAGATTCATCGCGATGCCGGCGATGAGCACAAGCGCCTGGATGAATCGGTTCTTCTGCGAAAACGCCACCCCTAAACGGCCCGCTTCGCGGGCCGTCGGGCGAACATTCGGAGAATGTTCTAGCCCGTCCTCGCCATAGATTTTCACGAAGCCCCCAAACGGCAGCCAATTCAGGGTATAGGTCGTCTCGCCCGCTTCCGCGATGGTGAGTGCGCGCGGCGGATAGCCGATGCCGAACTCGTCCACACGCATCCCCGAAAGCTTTGCCGCGACGAAATGCCCGAACTCATGCACTACGATGAGCGCGACGATAACAAGAATGAAAATGAGAATAGTCACGAAATGTATTGTAGCAGAGGGGCCGCGGGAAACGTC
>JAGWIS010000013.1 GCA_028866135.1 Patescibacteria group bacterium | reverse complement strand
GAGGGCCGCATCCAGACGCGTTCCTGGGAAGGGAAGGAGGACGGAAAGAAGCAGTACCGCACCGAAATCGTCGTGGACAATTTCCAGTTCGGCGACGGCGGCAAGGGAGGGTCTTCCGCCGGCGCATCGAGCGCTGCTCACGAGGAGCCGTCGTCCGCAAAGGGCTCGGAAGACATCAAGTACCCGGACGAAGAGATCAACCCGGAAGACATCCCATTCTAACTAGCGGCTATTTACTAAGAACTATATTACTGTATTTGTATGGCTTACCAATCTGAACGTGAAGAAATCGAGATCAAGAAATTTGTCGACTACAAAGATGTGGCGTACCTGAAGCTGTTCACGAGCCCGCACGCGAAGATTCTTTCGAAGAAGCGTACCGGCATCCCTTCCGGGAAGCAGCGCGACATCGCGCAGGCCATCAAGCATGCCCGCTTCATGGCGCTCCTTCCTTATATTGCTGCGTAACGGCAATGATGGAGAAATAAAAGCCTCTTCATCGGAAGAGGTTTTTATTTTATCCGTACACACCGAACGTTAATGGTAACTTACGGCCCGCGCCCGGGGTAATAGCTGATAGCAATCGTATGTGTGGCATCGTCGGATACATTGGTAAGAAAAACGCAACACCCATCCTGATGCAGGGATTGCGGGCTCTTGAATATCGCGGATACGATTCGGCCGGTTTATACGTCGCCGGTAAAGGCGTGTTGAAACGTGCTGGGAAAGTTGACGTTCTCGCGGCCGCCATTCCGAAAGAATTTTCAGGGAATGCCGGTATTGCCCACACGCGCTGGGCAACGCATGGTCCACCCACAGAAAAAAATGCGCATCCCCATACGGATACTTCCAGAACCATCTGGGTCGTCCATAACGGTATTGTCGAGAATTACGCTGAATTACGAGAAGCGATGATACAGCGGGGCACTACATTTGAGTCCGACACCGACACGGAGGTCCTTGCAAAGCTCATAGGGGAGGAATACGGAATGGGAGTCGTTCTTGAAGATGCTGTAACGCGAGCCTTGAAGAAAATTAATGGAACGTACGCTCTCGCCGTTATGTCCGAGCGTGAACCTGACAAAATAGTGGCGGCTCGTCTTGGCAGCCCTCTCCTGATCGGTATCGCAAATGATGCGTACTTTCTGGCGTCGGACGCGACGCCAATACTTCCACATACTCGCCGCGTCATCTACCTTGATGATGGCGAACTAAGCATTCTTTCGCCCAATGCCTGCATGGTGCGGCGAGAATTCGAGACGCTCTCAAAAAAGATCGAGGTCCTTGAATGGGATGCTGAGACCGCAAAAAAACAAGGACACGAACATTTCATGTTGAAAGAAATCATGGAAATACCCGAAGTTATCAAGAATACCCTTCGGGGGCGTTTAGATTTTAATGAAGGTACTTCCGTACTCTCCGGTCTACAGAACGTTGCGTCGCGACTCGCGAATATTCAGCGAATTATCATTACTGGATGCGGAAGCGCTTATTATGCCGGTCTCGCGGGGAAGAATCTCATTGAGGAATTTTCAGGAGTTCCTGTCGAAGTAGAGATAGCTTCGGAACTCCGGTACCGGCGCTTTACGGGGGATTCCAAGCACTCCATATTGCTCGCCGTTTCGCAATCGGGCGAGACAGCGGATACGCTTGAAGCAATTCGTATCGCAAAACGGCACGGCATGCTGACACTCGGCATCGTGAACGTTGTCGGGTCTTCAATCGCTCGGGAGACCGATGCGGGCGTCTATAATCATGCCGGCCCGGAAATCAGCGTTGCCTCGACGAAAGGGTTCATTTCCCAAATCATCGTGCTCGCTCTCATCGCTCTCATGCTTGGACGACAGCGGTCCCTACAAAAAGCGAAGGGGAGAGGGCTGGCAAGATTTCTCAGCGAGCTTCCGGAGAAAGTATCGGAGATCCTTGGGCGCAAAGACATGGTTGCGGAGGTGGCAAAGCGATATGCGTCTATGCAAAACGCCCTATGCATAGGGCGTAAGTTCCAATACCCGGTCGCCTTCGAGGGGGCGCTCAAACTCAAGGAAGTTGCGTATCTTCATGCGGAAGGCTATGGAGCAGGCGAGATGAAGCATGGACCGCTCGCGCTTATTGAAAGCTCTGTCCCGACGATAGCTCTTCTTCCGATGGATTCAGTGTATGAGAAGACACGCTCAAACGTGGAGGAGATACGGGCGCGAGGCGGCAAGGTCATCGCCGTTACTACTGAAGGCAATGAGGCGGCCGCGCGACTTGCCGATGATGTTCTTTTTGTGCCGACCACGCATGAGGCGTTTCTGCCGGTGCTTACTGTCATTCCGCTCCAGCTCTTTACCTATTATATTGCAAAGGAACGTGGGTTGCCCATAGATAAGCCACGCAATCTCGCAAAATCGGTAACCGTTGAATGATCCCTACGCCTTCTCGACGCGTTCGGTATACTCGCCCGAATCAGTATTGATGCGGACGACATCGCCCGGATTTATGAAGAGCGGCACGTTTACTTTCGCGCCGGTCGAAAGGGTCGCGAGCTTGTTGCCGCCCGTTACGGTGTTGCCTTTCACCGCCGGTGGGGCTTCCTTCACTTCAAGATCGACTTTCACCGGAATCTTCACCGTCATCGGTTTTTCCTCGTACGTGAGTATTTCGACTTCGGAGTTCGGTACGACCCACTGGATCTTGTCGTGCACGACTTCTTCCGGAAACGAAAATCTATTTTTCGGGTTTCCTTTCTCCGCAAACCAGCTCTCTCCGCGGTTCGTGTACAAATAGTTCGCCTGCATCCTGCCGATGTCGGCCTCGGTCACGGTCTCATTTTGATGGAAGGAGATTTCGGTGACCTTGCCGGAAATGAGGTGACGAAGCTTGGTCTGGTTCACCGGCTTTCTCTGCTGCATGCGGAAAATATGCGCCGAGAGCACTTCGTACGGCTCGCCGTTGTAATTAATGATGCTTTTCGAGAGTATTTCGTTGTAGGAGAGTACGGCCATGTTTCGGAAACTAGCGCTTGATAAAGTGGGTTATAAAAAATAACCCATTAGATAACAAAATCTAGGGCACGGCAGTAAGTCGCGATTATTACCAACCCCTGTCTACGCCATAGAACTCGAGAATTCTTATCTAACGGGTATTCGTGTATGCTAGCAGACATCATGAGTTTTTCAACTGCGGAGGACCAAAACGCGCTTTCGGACGCCGAGGTGCTTTCTCGCTCCCAAAAGGATCCTGCACTCTTCGCGCTTCTCGTCCGCCGATACGAGGCGCCGCTCCTGCGTCGTGCGCGGACCATTTTGAAGAGCCCCGAGGACGCGGAGGAGGCAGTCCAGGACGCTTTTACCAAGATGTACCTCTACGCCGACAAGTATCATCCGCAGGAAGGGGCGAGCTTCTCTTCGTGGGCGTACACCATCCTCAATCGCGTCGCCTACACCAAGTACCGGGTGAAAAGCGCCGAGTGGGGGAAGCGCGCGGAGCTCCTTCCCGAGCATTATGAATCGCTTCCGGACTCGCGCGCTGAATTCCTCGAAGATCTCTCGATACGAAACGAAGTCCTTTCCGCACTCGCAAAGCTCCCTGAGGCTGCGGCAAAAATTCTCAAGATGCAGTTTATCGAAGGAAAAACGCAGGAGGAGATCGCGAAAAGCGAGGGCCTCTCGGTTCCGGCCGTGAAGACTCGCGTGCACCGCGCTAAAAAAATGTTTAAACAATCCTATGATGAACAACACTATGGCTGATCGATCTGACATTGAGCGCATCGTGATGCGCCGCGTGCGCCTCATCCGCATACTGGGACTCATCATCTCGACGGCGGTCCTTGCCGCGCTTACGTTCATCGCGGCGCTCTGGGGCATCGGCAGGGAAGTCTGGGTCGCGCGCGTTTTCGAAAACGCTCCTATAGACACCGCCTACCTCCCGAGTTTCTTCTTGGCGGCATTTCTCCACACTCGCCTCATCGTGCAGGTCCTCTCGGTCCTCACTCTCGCTTCGCTCATCTATCTCATCTCTGAAGTAGCCCGCTTCGTCACAGGCATCGTGCTCCCCAAGGCCTCCTGATTCAAAACGTTATCCTTCCGCCAGTTTCGCTTTTATCTGTTTGAGCAGCTCCTTTGCGGAGTCTTTATTGTCGTGGAGGAACGTGCGCGAGGCATCGTAGCCGCGGCCGAGCGATATGTCGCCGAATTTGTAAGACGTTCCGGACTTCTCTATGAGGCCGTACTTCTCGCCAAGCGCGAGGAGCTCGCCTTCGCGGCTGATGCCTTCGTTGTAGAGAAGGTCGAATTCGGTGGTCTTGAAGGGCGCTGCGACCTTGTTCTTCACCACTTTCACGCGCACGCGCCCGCCCACCACTTCTTCGCCTTTCTTTATGGACGCAATGCGGCGGATATCGAGTCGCACCGAGGTATAGAATTTGAGCGCTTTGCCGCCCGGCGTTGTTTCCGGATTGCCGAACATGACGCCTATCTGCATGCGGATCTGATTGATGAAGATGACGATGGTTTTGCTCCGCGCGGCGATGGCGGTAAGTTTGCGCAGCGCTTGGCTCATGAGTCGCGCCTGCTTGCCCATGTGCTGCTGGCCCATTTCACCTTCGATTTCATCCTTTGGCGTAAGTGCCGCGACCGAGTCGACGACGACGATATCGACATTACCGCTCCGTACCAGGCTCTCGACGATATCGAGCGCCTGCTCGCCCGTGTCCGGTTGCGAAATGAGGAGTTCGGGAAGCTTCACGCCGATGCGCCGCGCGTATTCCGGATCAAGCGCGTGCTCGGCATCGACGAACGCCGCGATGCCGCCGGCCTTCTGCGCCTCAGCAATGACGTGGAGCGCGAGCGTCGTCTTGCCTGAGGATTCCGGGCCGAATATCTCGATGATGCGCCCGCGAGGGAGGCCGCCGACGCCGAGCGCCGCGTCGAGCCCGATGGACCCTGTCGCAATCACGGGAATCTTCTGGGGTGATCCGGCGCCGTACGTAGTGATCGCTTCATCGCCAAACTTGGTGCGAATTTCTTTCAGCGCCTGGTCGATGGACTTCTGCCGCTCGGTCTTGTCCGTGCTCGCTGCCGCGACTGATTTTTGCACTTTCTCTTTTGCTGCTTTTTTGAAGGCCATGGTTAGTTTTTGTTAGTGAATTCTGATGAACTTAGAAAAACTTCCACCCTGTTAAATACATTTTCTCCGAAAATGTCCTGCTCCGCAGGATTTAACAAGGTTAAGTAATTCATATTCGCTTTGCTCATTGAATTGCTAAATTAGGGTACGAAAATATAGCGTGTCGCGGTCACCGATCTCCCGAACCGATCGATAGCCGCGAAGGTAAGTATAGAACCTCCTCGGGGAAAGGTAAGGGTTGACGAGAAGTTCCCCTCCTGGTCATGGAGAACGGGCGCGCCGTCGAGCGTGAGCGCGGCGGCGCGCGCTGCGCGCCCTCTGACTTCCACAATGCCACCCGGGACCGACGTGTTGTTTAGAGGAAAGTCGATCGAGAGGGAAGGGCCGGCTACCAGCGGCCATGCTTCAAAGCATCCATACCCCGCGATGAGGAGGAGGACTGCGACAAGGAAGTGTTTGGTCATCGCCCCCTAGAAAAGCTCTTCGTCCGTCTGCGCGTCGGTAGGACTTGCAGTGGCGGAGGACTTTCCACTCAAGACTTCGCGCGGCTTCGATCCATCGGCCGCGCCGATGACGCCTTTCGCCTCAAGCACGTCCATAAGCCGCGCCGCGCGCGAATAGCCGATTTTAAGCTTGCGCTGCAGGTACGAGGTCGAAGCGCGCCCGGCCTCCTCAACTGCCGTACGCGCATCCTCGTAGAGATCGTCATCAATGTCTTCATCATCGAAGCTGCCGTTTGCAAGCCCGATGACGTCACTTGGTTCTCCAGGAGCGCTCGTACCGCTTCCACCGAAGTCGATGCTCGAAAGGTCTCCGGCATTGTGGCTCTTGATATAGCTCACCACTTTTTTCACTTCGCCTTCGCTGATGAACGCCGTCTGAAGGCGCACTGGCTTCTGCATATCGCTTGAAAGGTAGAGCATGTCGCCCGCTCCAAGCAGGGTCTCCGCTCCGGCCCCATCAATGATGGTGCGCGAGTCTATCTGAGAAGCCACCTGGAGCGCCATGCGCGTCGGCACGTTCGCTTTAATGAGGCCGGTGATGACGTTTACCGACGGGCGCTGCGTGGAGAGGATGAGGTGGATGCCCACCGCACGCGACATCTGCGCGAGGCGCACGATCGACGCTTCAAGCTCGCGCGGGTAGCTATGCATGATGTCCGCGAGCTCGTCGATGACGATGACGATGTAGGGCATCGCTTCAGGAACGTCCTCCCCGCCTTTTTTCTTTGCCGGCTCGAAGACGGTCGCGTGGTAGGAGCCGATGTCGCGTACGCGTTCCGTTTCAAGCACGTTGTAGCGGCGCTCCATTTCTTTGGCCGCCCATTTAAGGGAGAAGATGGCTTTCTTCGGGTCCGTGATGACCGGCGTGAGCAGGTGCGGGATGCCGTTGTACGCGGTGAGCTCCACGCGCTTCGGATCGATCATGATGAAGCGCAGCTGATTCGGACCGTTGCGGTAGAGGAGGGAAGTGATGATGGCGTGAATAGCGACTGATTTTCCGGAGCCGGTTGCGCCAGCGACGAGCCCATGCGGCATCTTCGCCACGTTCACGTAATGCGGCGTACCGCTGATGTCGCGCCCGATCGCAGCGAGAAGAGGCTTATCGCTGTCGCTCCACTCGGGCGCGCTCAGAAGCCCGCCAAGGCCGACCATCGCTTTGACCGTATTTGGCACTTCGATGCCGACGAGCGATTTTCCCGGAATCGGCGCTTCGATGCGCACGGGGTGGGCGGCGAGCGCAAGCTCGAGATTGCTTGCAAGCGAAATGATTTTCGAAAGGCGCACGCCCTCGGCCGGCTTCACCGCATAGCGCGTAACGCTTGGTCCCACCGACACCTCATCCATCTCGAGATCGATGCCGAAGTTCTGGAACGTACGCTTGATGATATTTGCATTCGCTTTGATGTCCCCGACTCCCGGCTTGCCGCGGTCCGCGCCGAGGAGCGAGAGGGGAGGGGCCTCGTATTCCGCGTCGAAGTTCGCGATGCCGGTCCCTTGCGGGCCGTCGGTGCGATTGAAGACGGTCACGACCGGCTCGCGCTCGGGCTTCGCAGAGACGTCCTCTTCATCTTCGATTTCTTCTTCGTCCTCCTCTTGTTCATTTTCTTCCTCAGGAATGCCGACGACAGCAAGCTCCTCTTCTTCGGAAAGGTCTTCTTCGCGCCCTCCTCGATCTCGCACCCGTTTCCATAGTAAAAGGACTTTCTCGCCGAGGAATTCGCCGATGGCTTCGATGTCGCTTGCGATCGCGATGCCGATGGCGACGGTGGCGATGAGAAGCACCGCCGCGCCCCAGAAGCCGAAGAAGCCGGCAAGCGCATTCCCGCCCCAGATCCCCAGGACCCCGCCAAAATGCGTATCGGGGAAGAGTCCGGCGAACGCAAGCACGGACGCGCAAATGATGAGGATGCCCGAAGCGGTCAAAGGCTCAAGCGTGGGCCGCCCGAACCCCGCGTAGAGGCCGACCGAGATGAGGGCGGTCGGGAGAAGAAACGCGCCGATGCCAACGATCGCGTAGCTTGCGTTAAAGACGGTTGTGCCGACGGGGCCTGCGGCACCGAATATCGCAAGCAGAAGCAGGACGCCGGCAGCGAGGAGCACGATGGCGGAGGCGTAGCGAATGAGCGT
Organism: Patescibacteria group bacterium; assembly: GCA_028866135.1. Classification (GTDB taxonomy): domain Bacteria; phylum Patescibacteriota; class Minisyncoccia; order Phycocordibacterales; family Phycocordibacteraceae; genus C7867-001. The sequence continues at coordinate 9,922 of JAGWIS010000013.1, read as the reverse complement.
ATCGTATTCTTTGACTTCCTCTTCGCGTCCGCGCCCCCGCTTTCCATTGCCGTTTCTGCGACTCATATATATATGAAGGCTATTGTAGCACCACCCGCGAACTCTCAAGAGAGGCAAAAATTATTTCGCGGCTTCCTCTCGCCGATCTCGAGAGCAGGCCACTGGAGTTCAGGGAGTATGCCCATTACCAATCAAAACTCCGCTCGGGTATGCCGTGCGAAAGGCACGCGCTGTCTTTTTCTGCTGAAAAAGCAGCTCGCTCTCGCCCCGTCGGGCTCCGAGAGCCCTTTCGCACGGCATATCGCTCGCGTCGCAGGTTTCGAAATGGGTTCCAGTAGACATGGCCGGTTGCGGTGGAGCTAGCGCGGAGTATACTGTCCGATACGTTATGAGACACGAATTGTCTTCTATTGGACAAAAAAGTGAGATTCAGAAAACCAATACAAAAGGGAAGTATTCGAATTTGGAAGATTTTGTCCTAGAAAAAAGCATATTTAACAATATTTTTGAAAAAGACATACGCCGGGTCTTTATTTACAAGAAGGCCGAGCGTCTTGCAAAAGCCATCAGCCTTATTTCGCCAGCCTTTGAGGGAAATTCGTCCTTGAGAGATCGTATCGGCGTGCTTACTATGAGCCTCATTGATGCGGCTATGCTCCCACCCATCCAGACGCGAGCGGTGCTTTCCCGGGAGCTTCTCTCCCTCTCATCGGTCCTCTCTATGGCACGTATCAGCGGCATTCTTTCTCCGATGAATGCCGATATCATTTCCCACGAAGCGCACGCTTTGCTCAAGGAAATCGCCCTCTACGAAGAACCGAGGCTCCTTCTCGATGAACCGATGACGCTCTCCGAGATCGCCAAGAATACGTCGAAAAAAGAAGCTGCGAAAACCTCGAGCCCGAAGCGCGTTCTGCAGAGGCGCAATCCGCCTGCCAGCCATGCGGACGATAAAGGACATATAAAGGACACAGAAGGTGCCGAGCACACTCAGATAAAGGACAGACGAGAGGCCGTATTGTCCGTTATAAAAAACAAAGGCAAGGCGAGCATAAAGGACATATCGACCCTCATTCGCGGTGTTTCGGAGAAAACCATCCAGCGCGAGCTCTCCGCTCTCGTTTCGGCCGGCATCGTTCTAAGACAAGGGGAGCGCCGGTGGAGTACCTACTCTCTTTCCCTAGCCGGGGCGTAACTGTGCTGATGGTCAATAGGTTACGGGGTTTTGACTTAGAGACGCGCTTTTGCTAGCATGCTCCCGTGGTATCTACTGGGGCATAGGTGAGGAAAGAAAGGCTGGAAACGGCCTCTTTTCCGTGCCTCTTGCCTCGCTGTTATCCACATAGCCAGTATCCGGAATGACCGTTCCCGCTATATACTCTTTCCCAGTCCTTGCGGGGACTCATCGTTCCCGATAAGGGCGTACTTTGATAACTGAATAGCCCAGCCACACTTTAAGAGTGTGTCGGGCATCAACCCTTGCCAACTAACCCATGGCGCGCTGGTCGATACCGCGCGCTGTGGGGTAGTGTGAAAGTGAAAGTGCTTCACTACAACGTGCGAACCAAACTTGATTATTATTGTGCTCCCTAAATTCTTAACAATCGTTATGCAAAAGGTAACTACAAAAGCGATCGCGAAGGTCGCGGCGGTGGCGACCGGACTTGCGATGGCGACCTCGATGTTCTCGCTCGCGCCGATGGCGCATGCGGCGGCATTGACTTCCTCGCAGATCCAGTCGATCCTCTCGCTTCTCTCTTCGTTCGGTGCAGACGCATCGACGATCGCGAACGTCCAGGCATCGCTTACGGGCGGTACGCCTTCGACGACAACGACTTCGGCCTCGGCATGCTCCTTTACAAAGGACTTGACGGTCGGTTCGAAGGGCGCAGAGGTCACCTGCCTTCAGAATGCTCTTAAGGCGGGCGGCTACATGTCGGCAAACGCGACGGGCTACTTCGGTGCCCTCACGAAGGCTGGCGTGATTGCGTGGCAGAAAGCCAAGGGCGTCTCGCCTGCGGCCGGCTACTTCGGTGCTAAGTCGCGCGCTGCGTTCGGCGGCATGGCGGCTACCACCGCGGGCACGACAACGACAACGACAACGACAACAACGCCGGCAGCCCCGATAACGGGTAACGGCCTCAAGGTCGCGCTTTCGGCGACTTCGCCGAGCGGCACGGTCCTCGTCGCGGGTCAGGCCATCGGCGACCTCGGGGACTACACGTTCTCGAACCCGACGGCTTCTCCGATCAACGTCACGGCGCTTACGTTCAATCGCACCGGCGTCAGCAATGACACGACGCTTACGAACATCTACCTCTACAGCGGCGGTACGCGCTTGACGGACTCTGTCGGCATCTCGAACAGTCAGTTCGTGTTCAACAACGGCGCGTCCCTCTTCACGGTACCGGCGGGCGGCACCTATACGGTGTCGGTCCGCTCGGACATCGCGGCGAGCACCTCGGGTCAGCAGATCGGCGTCTCGCTCGTCTCGGCGACCTCAAGCGGCACGCTTGACTCGTCGGTCGTCTTCCCGATCGCCTCTGGCCTCCAGACGGTGTCGGCGGCGACGCTTGCGGGCGTCAATTACGGCGCGACCGTAACGCCTTCGGCGGCGACCACGATCTCCGCCCAGAACGATTATCCGCTCTGGCAGAATACGGTCTCCGTATCGAGCAACCCGGTCAAGCTCACCTCGCTGCGCTTCACGAACCTCGGTTCGACGAACGCGGGCGACGTGGTGAATCTCCGGCTCTACGTTGACGGTACGATGGTCGGCTCGGCGGTTCCGCAAATGGGTTCCGACCGCACAGTCACCTTTGACTTCTCCGCGGCTCCAATCCTGCTCTCGACCTCCAGCCACGTCATCAAGGTGGTCGGCAACGTCCTTAGCAGCGGCGCGCAGAAGACCATCACGCTCTCGGTCCAGCGCGCTTCCGACGGCATGTTCGTCGACAGCCAGCTCGGCCAGCCCGTCACTCCGACGAGCAACAGCTCAAGCTTCTCGGCTGAGTCGGCGCAGGCTATCACCGTCCAGTACGCAAGCAACGCCGGCGTCTCGGTGTCGCTCGCTCCGTCTTCTCCGTCATCGAACGTCGCGGTCGGCGCGTCGAACGTGAAGTGGGCATCCTTCCAGATGCTCGCTTCGGGTGAAAACGTAAAGGTCACGGACCTTACCCTCTACGCGGCTGATTCGGTCAGCACGACCGGCGGTCTTGCAAACGGCAAGGTCATGGTCAACGGCGTCCAGGTGGGCTCGACGAAGAGCATCGGCTACAACTCGAGCAACACGACGGACTTCTCCCTCGGTTCCTCGCTCATCCTTCCGGGCGGCCAGACGACGACGGTTGACATCTACGCTGACGCGAAGACGTCGACCTCGACGAATCTCCAGGCCAACGAGACCGTGACGGTCACGCTCGTTACCGGATCGAGCAACGGCCAGGGTCAGTCCTCGCTCACTTCGACGAACGTCCCGGCGTCTAGCGTCAATGGCAACACCATCACGGTGTCGAGCTCGTCCCTGACCGCGACCAAGTACTCGGGCTACGGCAATCAGACGATGATCGTGGGCACGAACAACGCCAAGCTCGGCGCGTTCACGCTCTCGACCGGCTCGACTGAAGGCGTCACGGTCAACACGATCTACATCACCTTCCCGAACGCAGTCACCTCGACGATCACTAACCTGACCCTCAAGGATGACGCGACGGGTACGATGTACGGCACCGTGCAGACGACGCCGTCCACGAGCAACTCGTTCTCCGGAACGGTCGACATCCCGGTCTCTTCGACCAAGACGTTCGACATCTACGGAAACATCGTCTCGGGCGCCAACACCGGCACCATCGTGCCGTCGGTCGGCGTTTCGACCTCGGGCACGGGCGATATCACGGGCACCTCGGCCTCGCCTGCGGCGACGGCTCTCCAGACCATCACGCTCGGCACGGGCACCCTCACGGTGACGAACGGCCCTGCTGATCCGGTGAGCAACAACGTCGTTGCCGGAGCAAGCGCGGTCAGCGTCGGCGAATTCAACTTCGCCGCAACGAACTCCTCCTACACGGTCCAGAATCTCGCGATCCTGGTTCCGAACGGGCAGGCGACGTCGGTCACGAACGTGACGGTCTCCTACAAGGATGTCAACGGCAACCCGCAGACGGCGACGCAGGCGCTCAACGTCAGCTCGACGCTCGCGTACTCGACGGCGACCTTCACCGGTCTCTCGATGTACGTCCCGTCGAACGACTCGTCGAACCTCGACGTCTCGGTCGGCGTTCCGACCCTCGCGTCGAACGGCGCGTCGGGCACGGGCATCAACATCGCTCTCGATCGCGGCGGTCAAAACGGCGGCAACTCCACGTTCCGCGCGATCAACAGCGCCGGTTCCGCGACGACGACCCCGAGCGCGCAGAGTTCGGCTCTCTCGGCTGGCGGCACGTTCTACGTCCGCAAGTCGGTGCCGACCTTCGCGATGCTCGCGGCTCCGTCGACGCAGCCGTCCTCTGGCTCCGCTCTCTACCGCTTCAGCATCACGGCTGATCCGGCGGGCGCAGTCGAGTGGACGCGCTTGAACTTCACCATCGCCACGTCGGCAACGACTGCGGCAGGTCCGATGCTCTCGTCCATGTACATCACGAACGAGGCCAGCGGCGTAAGCCTGCTTGACAGCAACTCGACGTCGGCGACGACGACGAAGAACAACGTCACGGTCGACCTCAGCCAGAACTCGGTACAGCCGAAGTTCGAGCAGATCGGCGCCGGATCGACGAAGATCTACGATCTCTACGGCACGGTCAGCAACTGGACGACCGGCAGCTCGCTCACCATCAACCTCGCGTCCGATGGCTCGGCGACTACCACGTCGGCTGCTGCGACGGTCGATACGAGCAACGTCGTATGGTCTGATCGCTCGGCATCCAGCCACTCCATCAGCACGGCTGATTGGACGAACGGCTACCTCCTCAAGAACTTCACCACGAACGCGACCAGCTACTCCAAGTAGCCATCGCTTCCTGGTGAGTTCCTGAAAGGAAAACCTTAGTTACAGGTCTTCGGACCTCCGGCTAGGGAATCGGCCTAGCAAAACGAAAACCACCCCTCGGGGTGGTTTTCGTTTTTGTATGTGGATAAGTATTTCTGGGTCATATATTCGGCATACTAATGAAAAAGATAATTCGCGGTTGTTTATAATTTATTGCCATTACCCAACCATCATGAAAGCGCTTTCCGTCCGAACTCTTGACGCATCGATATTTGGCCTGCTGGCCGTCGCCGCAATTCTTCTTTCGTTCTCGCTCATGCCGCGCACCGCGTCGGCCGCCGCCGTCACGCTGACATCCGTCACCGCGACTTCCTCGAACACGTCGGCCGCCTGGGCGAAGCAAGGGGATTCAGTAAACTACCAGCTCACCCTAAGCGCCGATCCGCTCATCATCCCGCAGATCAACATCTTCAGCCTCGGTTCGACCACGATGACGAAGACCGGCACCGGTACTTACACGTACTCCACGACGACCAATTCCATCAATGCGTGGAGCCAGGGCGCCGTGACCTTCCAGATATCCGTCGGCGGTACGACAGGCGCTGAGGCGACGACGACCGTCACGCAGGCAAGCCTGACGGGATCGAATGTCACCTACGACTCCATAGCCCCGACGAATCCCACGGGCATTTCCGGACTGGTCTTTCGCAGTACCGCGACGATAAGTCTTGCATCCACGGATACCAATACCGTCACGGTCTACTACACGACCGATGGCTCGACGCCGTCCTGCACGCACGGCACAGCGTATAGTTCCGCATTTTCGTTCACCAATTCGACGACGGTGAGCGCGATTGCCTGTGACGCCGCGGGCAACACATCGGCTGTTGTTTCCGCTCTCTATAGCCCCGTGCAAGGCGGAAATGGGGCTCCCGCTCCTGCGGCGACACCTGCCCCCGCAGTGACCACTCCGGCCGCGCCCGCTACGCCCGCGGTTCCGGCGACGACGACCCCGGCCGCTCCTGCAACGCCCGCTACACCAGCGACACCTGCCACCCCGGCAACGCCTGCCGCTCCGGCCGCGTCTTCCGCTAAGGCCCTCTCGTCCTCGCAAGTCCAATCGATCCTTGACGTGCTCGCAGCATTCAATGCGGATGCGTCGACGATCGCGATGGTAAAAGCGTCTCTCGAAGGAACGGCTGCCGGCTCGGTGACGAGTGTCGCGGTTCATGCATTCAAGAAGGACCTCGCGATGGGTTCCATCGGAAGCGATGTGAAGGCGCTCCAGCAATACCTCAACAGCCACGGGTACAGCATCTCGGCAAGCGGGGCCGGTTCCCTTGGCAACGAGACGGAGACCTTCGGCGCCGCGACCCGCGCAGCCCTCATCAAATACCAGAAAGCGAAAGGCATCACTCCGGCCACCGGATACTTCGGGCCGAAAACGCGCGCCGCAATAGACGCGGGCCAATAGCTCTCGGAAAGTGGAAAAAAGAATCGCTCACGCAAAGCGTGAGCGATTCTTTTTCATATGGTATCCTCTCCGCTATATGCAGGGCGCTAAAAAACCATGGCTTCTTGCGGCCGTTTTGCTTGGCGCGGCTGTCCTTGCTCTGGGCGTGCTGCAGTTTTACCAGAAGACGCCGGAGCCCATCGCGCCGACGAGGACGCTGACGGCTTCGACCTCCACCCCTCTGGCGGCGACGAGCACGCCGTCGAAACCGGGCGCATCGGGCCCGCGGCTCTTTCCGATCAATCCGGCCGACAAGATCGCCTCCTGGGATTTCAGGGGCGCGTATACCGGCAACGCCGATCTCGAGGCGCAGGCTGCGGCCGACAAAGCCAAACTGCAGGCGCTCATGGGAACGGGCGCGTACGATGACTACGATCTCTACATCGGCCTCGGCAACGATGATAACTTGCTTGGCGACGGAACCGGAGCATATAAAAACTTTAACCACTCCATCTCGATACACCCGAAGAAGGGCCTCGCTTACGTGAATCTCGCGCATCTCATGGACGAGCTTGGCGCGTACGAGACCGCCGCCGACGCATATGGCGCTGCGGTCGCCGCCGAGCCCGGCATGCTCGAGTACCACATCGAGCGACTCAAGTACCTCACGCGGCAGTTCCCGGCGGACACGACGCGCATCATACGCGCGCTCACGGATGCAAACAGGCAGTTCGGCGACACGGCTCCGATCATCGCGATAGAAGCGTCGTGGCTTGAGGCGCAGGGACACTATGCGGAAGCCATCAAAGCCTGGGGGCTCGTGAAAACGCTTTCTCCCGGGAAGGACACGTCCGCAATCGATGCGGAAATAGCGCGGCTCGAGGCAAAGCAATGAATTACCTCGAGCGCGCGTACCCCTGGCTTCTTCTTTCGCCCGTCATCCTGCCGGTCGTTATTTGGGGAGACCTCATCTACCCGTATCTCGTTCCGAAGACGCTGCTTTTTTATGCGCTCAGTTTCGTAGCGGTTGCCGTGTTTGTGATACTCGCCTCGCACGGCCGGGCATTCTTCTGGGCGCGCCTTTCCCGAAAGGCCGCATGGATCCCGGGTCTGCTTCTCGTGCTTGCGTACGTCGCGAGCGCGTACGGCGTGGATTTTTATCGCAGTTTCTGGAGCCTCTTCATACGCGGCGACGGGCTTCTGATGCTCTCGTGCGCCGTCCTGAGCTTCTATCTCATCCTTCTTGCCGCCGACCGCGCCTTCTTCGTGCGTCTCCTGCGTAGCGTCGCTGTGGTCGGCAGCTTCGTGGCCCTGTACGGCATCGGCGAGTGGCTCCTCGGGGGCGGCCGCATCGGCGGGCTCCTCGGGAACGCGGCGTTCTTCGCAGGATATCTTGGCATCGCGTTTTTCGCGACCTTGGCCGCGGCGCAGGATCTCTCTCCTTCGTGGCGGCGCGCCGCGTATAGCGGAGCGGCGCTCCAGGTACTCGCAATTGTCTTGACTGCGACGCGCGGCACGATGCTTGCTCTCGCCATAGCCGCTGTCGCGTATCTCTGTGCCGTTGCTTTTCAGGGGGAGGGACGCACGCGGGCCGCGGCAGCGGGATCGCTCGCCGCCTTCGTCCTTCTCGGCGGACTCTTCTTTGCGCTTCGCGGCGAGCTTGCGCATGCGCCTTTCGAGCCCGTCGCGCGCATCGCGTCGATCGGAACGAATGACCCGGACATACGGAACCGCCTGTTCATCTGGGAGCATATGATGGCGGAGATACAGCAGAGCCCTTGGCTCGGCGTCGGGGCGGAACACATCGACGCGCTCTTCAATCGCTTCTATGACCCGACGCAGATTTCCGAACAATGGTTCGACCGCTCGCACAACGCGTTTCTCGATTATGCGGCGCAGTACGGCGTCGGGGGACTTGCGCTCTATCTCGCGCTTATCGCCTCGTTTTTCACCACTGCTTTGCGAATGAGGCGCCCTGATGCTTCCGGACGCCGCGAAGAGGGAAGCGAGAAGCACATCGCCCTCATCTTCGCCCTTCTCGCGCTCACGTATGCCGTCCAGAACTTCTTCGTCTTCGATACCGTGTCCTCTTTCTGGCTCCTGCTTGCGCTTCTCGCCGCGTTCCTTTCCATTTCGTCCGAAGAGGAGTTTCCCGAAGCGCTTCCATTGCCCTCGTGGACGCGCTACGCATCGTGGCTCTTCGCGCTTGCGCTTGCGCTTCTCATCATTCCCGCAAGCGTGCGTCCGGCGCTTGCCGCGTACGATCTCGCGCAAGCGTACAAGTACCCGATTATCGACGCCCCTAAGGAGATCAGCTATCTTTCGCACGGTATCGCACTTGGCACCTACGCGGACATCGAATACGGGTATGAGGCCTACGACATGTACGGCAACTACCAGGCGCGTATGCTCACCGGGCAGGCGCGCGTCGATGCGTATCAGGCGACGCGCTCGATCCTTTCCGCAAATTTCGACAAGTATCCGTACGATGCCCGGACGGCGCTCTACCTTGCGCACATCCTCACGCTCGCTCCCGCCGGTGTTTCGGTGGATAGGGGACTCCTCTCAAGCGCGCTTGAACGAGCCATCCGGCTTTCGCCGAAACGCTACCAACCCTGGTTTGTCCTCGCCAACCTCTCGATTAGCGAAGCGAACACGTTTCCCGTCGGCTCGTCTGGGCGTGCGGAGGGCTACGCTGCGGCCGAAGACGTCTTGCGGCGCTATCTTTCCCTCGTGCCGACGCTCGCTGAACCGCACTTCGTGCTTGCTCAGCTCATGTTTGCTTCAGGCGACGCGCAGGGCGCAGCGACTGAGGCGGCGAAAGGCAAGGCGGACTACACGCAAGACCTAGACACTGCGCGCCGCGCCGCAGCCTATTACATCGGCGTAAAGGACTGGGCCTTCGCGCGATTCTTCCTGCAGGACGTCGCCGCTCTTGCGCCCACCGACTACGCATCGGTCTATGACCTCGCGAAAGTGACGTACCTTTCCGGCGATCCAGCCGCCGCTGACGCGATCGTTGCGTCGCTTCGTACGAGCAGCCCGGGACTGCTTTCGACCGATCAGAACTTCCTGAATGCGATTACTGCCTATGAACAGTCAAAAAAATAAAAGACGGGCGTTGCCTTTTTTCATCGAATTCGTGAAGTTCGCAAGCGGCTTCGCGGCTATCGTCGCAGTCGCGCTCCTTTCTCTCCACGTCGCGAGCGCCGCGATGGGGTAGGTGTACATTCTTTCCCGGTTCTGCTAGAGTAGCCCTCGTACGAACCGAAGACCGTAAGTAGCCCCATGAGATAGGCGCAGCCGCCATCTCACGGGGGCGTGAATCTTACGCAGGGACCCGCCACACTGCAGAAGTGTGACGGGGGCTCCTCCTTCTTCATACGTTCGTGCATCTAACGAGGAATTAGCCACTAGCGACTAGGGCTCAGTGCGAATGACCTTAAGGACTAATGGCTAAACCCTAATCGCTATTACAATGGCAA
>JAGWIS010000012.1 GCA_028866135.1 Patescibacteria group bacterium | reverse complement strand
CAGCGGCCAAGCACTCCTCGTTTTCTGCGGTTATTTTTGAGACGGGTTCTAGCTAGATGTGGCAGACGACGCGGCCGGGATGCTTCTCGGCGTAGCGCTGATGATACTCTTCTGCTTTCCAGAACTGCTTAGCCGGCTCGATGGAGGTGGCGATTGTTTTCGGAAGATACTGCGGAGCGAGTTCTTGCTTCACCTTCTCGGCGATCTCCTTCTGCTCGGACGAATGGTAGAAAATCACTGAACGATACTGCTCCCCCACATCCGGACCCTGGCGGTTCATCTGTGTCGGATCGTGAAGTGCGAAAAATTTCCTCACGAGCGTCTCGTACGAGACTTTCTTCGGATCGAAAGAGACTTCGACCGATTCGGTGTGCCCGGTCGCTCCTCCGCACACCTGCTCATACGTCGGGTGCTCGACGTGCCCTCCGGCGTAACCGGAAACTGCATCAAGGACGCCGGGAACCGTTAAGAACGAGGCTTCGACCCCCCAGAAGCACCCCGCCGCAAAGGTGGCTTTCTCCATGCGGCAATGATAGCACCGGAACTGATACCGTCTGCGGAATATCTGTTAGAATACTATGGTTTCCATGTCTTCCTTCCCTCTCCTTACGCATTTCATCGGCGGGTCCGTCGGCAGTTACGTCTCCCTCTCGATTGCGATTATCCTCGGAACGTTCGTCCTCGAGGATCCGACAGCGGTCATCGTCGGGCTTCTCGCCGCCGACGGAACCATCGGTATTCCGATCGCTCTTTTTTCGCTATACGTAGGCATCATCGCCGGAGACATCGGCCTCTACTTCCTCGGGAGGCTCGCAAGCACGCACCCCTGGCTCGAACGCTACGTCGACCACGAGCTCGCGCTCCCGTTTCGCGCGTGGCTTGAGAGCCGCTTCGTGCTCACGATCTTTTCCGCCCGCTTCATCCCGGGCTCGCGCCTCCCGACCTACGCCGCGAGCGGCTTTTTCGGATCGCCCCTCTCCACCTTCATAGTCACGGCCATTCTCGCTACCTCGGTCTGGACGACGTTCCTCTTCTGGGCCGCATACTGGTTTGGCAGCGCCACTTCGGGATGGCTCGACTTTGAGCGCTGGGGCATTGTGGCTGCGTTTCTCGCCGCGCTATTTCTTATCGCTCGGCATAATCTTCTTTCGTGGCGCGCAAAGAAAAACGGCCTGGATACCGAAGCCGGTACTCGTGAACCGTGAGCACGAGCAGCAGGAAATCGAACGCCGCGAGCGCATAGAGGAGAGATTCTTGCCGCTCGAAGCCGCGATACGCTTCGTACGCGCCAAAGACCACGAGCGAGAGCATGAGAAGCGGATAAGCGATGCGCTTCCCCGCAAAGATGCCGATGACGAGCATGAGCTTTATAGCGCCGTGGAAAACGAGATAAAGCGCAACGAAGAAATGAGGGTGCACCGCAAATGCGTGCGCGGCATCACGGATACCGGTTGCGACGAAATCGTTCGGCTCCTGCGCAAGCTCGCCCGCCGTCACGAACTCGGCGACCCGCACCACGAATGCGGGCGATATGGTGAGTACGAGAACTGCCGCGAGTATGTCGAACGCGCCGTGTATGGCTTTCAGTACGAGCGCGACGTCGAAAAGCCACAGGATGTCCTTTTCGCGCTCCGCTTTGTTTTTCGGAACGATGTGCATTCCCCCAGGGTATCACCCGCTGCTCACCGCGTCGCGCGGCTCTTGAGCGTCTCGAGAGCTTCCCCGAGAAACTCCCTGGTCGAATCGTCCGTTAGGTTCCCCTCCGCATCGAACAATTCTTTTGCGGGTCCGAGATAGAGCTCCGGCTGCCCGATGACATCCGCATCGAGATAGAGCAGCACCTGCCGCAGATGCGCCTGCGCAAGCGCCGCGCCGATTTTTCCGCTTGAGACGCCGGCGACCAGGACCGGCTTCTTCGCAAAGGAATTCTTGCCGTACGGGCGGCTCAGCCAATCAATCGCGTTCTTCAGGACGCCCGGGATGGAGCGGTTGTATTCAGGAGTGGCGATGATGATGCCGTCGGCCGCACCGACTTTGTCTTTGAGCGCCTGCGCGACCGCAGGGTACGCCGCCTCGTCGTCCTGGTCGTAGAGCGGAAGCGTGCCGATCTCTACAATCTCGATATGCATATCCTCCGGCGCAAGAGATTGGAATGCACGCAAAAGTGCTGTGTTAGAAGAAGTCTTCCGCAAACTGCCCGAGATGGCGATGATGTTCATGCTGTGTAGAAATTAGGGGTACCTTAGGCATACCATACACTGGAAAGAGCCTGTTTGGGGATAGCCCGCGACAGCTAAAAAGACGGACCCCTCCCACACGCGTGGGAGGGGTTAAATGAGATAGGCGTCCTGACAACTATCGAACCAGCCTTGGCCACTCGATTTCCGAGAAGACAGCATGGAGAGGAATGTGAAGCGGGATGTGACCATACCATCGGAGGCTGTGGTCGAGAGGATAGATTTTCGTAAACCAATCCCGTCCATCACGGTCGAAATAGCCAACCGCTACCGGGCCGCGGTCGCGTTTCGTCCTCACGAAGCAGAGATTCTGCTTGCCAACACCAGTTTCCCAACCGCCGCGTCTGGCGTCTGCGACCATCCTGTCAACCTGCGCCGCAGTCAAGACGTATCCACGCTCGATGAGGAACCTTCCAAGCAGATCCGGTCTCACGGTCCACCCAGGCCGAAGGAGATCGAGCGCGCGCTCGATGAACGTCTTGTCCTCGGAAAAGGTGAGTGTTGCGGCTATGCAGGGATCTGTTTTCGGCTGATGAGACGGCAGCCAAAGATCCCAGTCGCCATCACGATGAACCCAGTGGGGATCAGTGAAGCAATGGTTCGTGGGCTTAGCGTCAACCGCACCGATGAAGGTCGCAGCGACAAGAGAGAATGGTTTAATCGTCCTTGCGGGGTCTACGGTCATCACCATATGCGGTCTCCTTTGGCGAAAGGTTTTTTAGGGTAAAGCGGTCGAATTCAAGTTACTTCTGCGGAGATTGTACGCAAGACGACTTATTTAGGCAATCCGTGCTAAATCTCGATTTGTTCCAGGTATACTAGGCAGTATGCATCAGAAAATAATTCGCGCGGCCGCCGCGCTCGTACTTGCGGCGGCCGCGGGAGCAGCGGGATACTCCTTCGGCAGCGCGCAGGGCGTGAAAACAGATATTCCGGCGCAAACGGTGTCAGCTCCGGCCGCGCATTCGGTACGAATTATTTATAGTCTCGACCAAAAGCAGAACGACAAGGAAATTATTGCTCTCATTGGGGGCGCGAAGAGTCATATTTATTTCGCTATGTATGAATTTACGCTTCGCGACATCGCCGACGCGCTTGTGGCGGCGAAGAAACGCGGCGTGGACGTGCGCGGGCTCGTGGATGCCGGCGAAAGCAGCAATAGTTACGATAAACCCATCATCGCCGAGCTCACGGGAGCGGGCATTCCCGTCGAAACCGAAAAGCATGCGGACGGTAACGGCATCATGCACATCAAAGCGATCGTCACCGATTCCGCTTATGCGCTCGGCAGCTACAATTGGACCGGCTCCGCGACAACCGAAAACGACGAGCTCCTCGAAATCGGCACCGATCCGGCGCTCAGGCAGGCGTATGAAAATGTACTGAAGCGACTCCTCGATGCCTATCGAGGAAACGCGGCCGCGGGAGCGGCCGCGAGTGTTTCAATCGGCATCATTGGCTATGCCGATGCCCCCGCGCACGTCGGCGAGCGCGCCTCCGTGCGCGGAACCCTGGTAGACGCTCACGCCTCCGCAAGCGGCACCGTTTTCCTCGACTTCTGCAAGAGCTATAAGACCTGTCCTTTTTCGGGCGTCATCTTCGCCGACGATGCGAAGAAATTTGGCGACCTCTCACGCTACGTCGGCGCTCCCGTAACTATAAGCGGAAAGATTTCCTCGTATCAGGGTAAAGCGGAAATCATCCTCTCCGACCCGAGTCAGATTTCAAAATAATTGCGTCCGCATCTCTTTTCGTGCTATAGTTCTTGCACTTCCAGTGGCTACCGACAGACTTCGCATAAATAACGAGATTCGCGCGCAAGAGCTGCGCGTCATCGGCGCGGCAGGCGAAAACCTGGGCGTCATCTCCCTTGAAGCGGCGCTCGCGGCGGCGAAGGCCGCCGGACGGGATCTCATCGAGATTTCGCCTTCGGCCGTCCCGCCCGTTGCGAAGATCATGGATTATGGTAAATTCGAATACGAGCGCAGCAAGAAGGAAAAGGCCGTCAAAGCCAAGGTCAAGGTGTCTGAGACCAAGGAGGTCCAGATAAAGGTCGGCACTGGCGACCACGACATGGGCCTCAAGGCGAAGAAGATCGCCGAGTGGCTCGCCGAGGGCCATCGGGTCCGTGTCGAGCTTTTCCTCAAAGGCCGCTACAAGGGCATGAGCGAGGAGTTCCTGAAGGAGCGTCTCGGACGATTCCTTCTGCGCATCCCGTATGCCTACAAAGTCGCCGAGCCGGTCGCCCGGAGCCCGAAGGGCTTCGCAAGCGTGATTGAGCGGAATCTTGCGGCACAGGCGAAACGCGAAAAGAATCAGCCCAGTTAGATAGCCGCGCGGACGCGGCATCTCACGGGCCAGGCCAAAACAAAACGAAATATGAAAACAAACAAATCTTACTCAAAACGAATTCGGGTTACCCGCAACGGGAAGCTCATGGCGCGCGTCGCCGGGCAGAACCACTTCAACGCGAAGCAGAGCGGCTCCGAGCGCTCTCGCAAGCGCCGCTCCGTTGCGGTCAAGCTCTCCATGCGCGTCCGTCGCCGCTTCCTTCCGGGCACGGGTGCGAAGTAATTACTGTTATTAAACTCATTTTCGTATGACAAGAATCAAAGGAGGCGTAATGGCGACGAAGCGCCGCAAGAATATTCTCGAGCGAGCGAAGGGCTACCGCGGCATCCGCTCCAAGAAGCTCCATGCCGCCCATGAGGCGCTCATGCGCGCGGGCCGCTACGCATTCGCCCACCGCCGCGACAAGAAGACCGCTTTCCGCCAGCTCTGGATCGTCCGCTTGAATGCTGCTGTCCGCGATAACGGTCACAAGTCGTACAGCACGTTCATTGCGAAGCTGAAGAAAAACGGCTTCGCGCTCGACCGCAAAGTCCTCGCTGAGTTCGCTTCCGATCATCCCGAAGTTTTCGCTCGCATCGCCAAGAAAGTCGCCTAACGCAAAGCCGCTCCGCAGGAGCGGCTTTCGCATTCGCTTCGACGCATACAAACACCACCGCCATGACAAAGGAGAAACGCTTCGTTGAATCGCTCCTCAAAGGGACAGGTATCACGATAAACGGAAATAGCCCGTCCGATCCGCATATCCATAATGAAAACTTGTATGCCCGGATACTCCGAGATGGATCGCTCGGTCTCGGAGAGGCGTACATGGATGGCTGGTGGGATGCGGAAGCTCTTGATGCGTTCATCTGCAAAGCACTTGCTGCGCACTTGGATAAGGCGATTGAGTTCAACCTCACCTCCCTCCTCGCCATCGCAAAAGCTTTCCTCTTTAACCTGCAGGCCGGCAGCCGCGCATTTAAGGTTGGCCAGGTCCATTATGACCTCGGTAATGATCTCTACGAAGCGATGCTCGACAAACGCATGGTGTACACCTGCGGCTACTGGAAGGATGCGGAAACGCTCGATGAGGCGCAGGAAGCGAAGCTTGATCTTGTATGCCGAAAGGTGGGGCTCAAGAAAGGCGATCGGGTGCTTGATATCGGCTGCGGCTGGGGCAGCTTCGCGAAATATGCCGCGGAAAACTACGGCGCATCGGTAGTTGGCATCACCGTCTCCGGAGAACAGGCAACGCTCGCACGCGAGCGCTGCCTGGGACTCCCGGTTGAAATCCGCGTTCAAGATTATCGGGACCTCGCCGAGACGTTTGATCACATCGTCTCGCTCGGCATGTTCGAGCATGTGGGCGTGAAAAATTATCGGACTTACTTCGAAGTCGCGAATCGCTGCCTTAAGGACGGCGGCCTCTTCCTTCTTCACACGATCGGCCATGATCGCTCGCAGCTCACCTGCGACCCGTGGTTCGAGAAGTACATTTTCCCGGGCGGCATAGTCCCGTCCCTCACGCAGATAGGAAAGGCGGTCGAGGGGCTTTTCTTGATGGAAGACCTGCACAATTTCGGCGTCGATTACGACAAGACGCTCATGGCGTGGTTTAAGAATTTCGATTCCGCATGGCCCGCCCTCCGCGCGAAGTATGGCGATCGGTTCTACCGAATGTGGAAGTACTACCTCCTCTCAAGCGCGGGTGCGTTCCGCGCGCGCGACGCGAATCTCTGGCAGATCGTTTTCTCGAAAGGCGGCATCCAGGGCGGCTACGTCTCTATCAGATAGTTTTGGTTGTTTACTCCTTCTTCACTGAATCTTTTGTAATCTCCCACGTCTCTCCGATCTCGGGGACGATGGCGCGCGCGCCGAGGTAGTCATGGATGCGCTGGGCGAGGAAGCGCTCGGCCGAGGGCTCGCCAAGCGCGGTGAAAATGGCTTTGGGGCGCGGGAGGCACGCCTGCGCAAATGCGAGAAGCCCGTCGCGGTCGGCATGCGCCGACCAGCCTTCAAGATTTTCTATGTTTGCGCGTATGGAAATGTCGGTACCGGCAAGGCGTACCGACGAGGCTCCTTCGAGGATGCGTCGTCCGGGCGTACCGGGTGCCTGGTAGCCGACCATGAAGAGCGTCGTCGTTGGGTCGGGCAGATAGAGCGTCTCCCATCTCCCTATTCTGCCGCCATGGCTCATACCCGCTCCGGCGATAATGATCTTCGGACTAGGAACTTTTTCTATAGCCTGTGATTCTTCAGGCGAAAGTGTCTTTTTCAGGAACGGAAACTCGAAGATGCTTCCTTCCTGCCTCACTTCTTCCGCAGTTCCCTGTTTAAAATACGCGGGGCCCCACTTTTCGTAGACTTTCGTTACCTGTATCGCAAGCGGCGAATCGAGAAATACCGGAATCTTCGGCAAGTCTCCCGCTTCAAAGAAATTCGAGAGTTCGTAGAGCATGAGCTGCGTGCGCTCGAGAGAAAATGCGGGAATGAGGATAGTGCCGCCCTTTCCTATCGCGCGTAGAAGCGCGGAGCGCAGCGCCGCGACGCGCTCCGCTTGGGGCGGGTGAAGACGATCGCCATACACGCTTTCCATGACGAGCGCGTCCGCGTCCGGTATCGGCTCAGCGTCTGGCAGGAGCGGCGAAGGCGAGTTGCCGATATCGCTCGTGATTGCGACAGCGACGCCCTCTTCGTCTTTGATGCGAACGCTCGCCGAGCCGAGGATGTGGCCCGTGTTGCGCAAAAAGCACGAGAGTCCGGGCGCAATCTCTTTCTCCTCATGGTAGTTGAGAGTTTCGACGAGCGAGAATACCCCATCGACGTCTTTCTCGTCATACAGAGGAGCAATGCTGCGTCGCCTCGCCTCTTCGGTAATGATGCCGATGGAGTCACGGAGAATGAGCTCGGCGAGATCGCGCGTCGGCGGCGTCATGTAGATCTTCCCGCGAAAACCATCCTTCACGAGTTTCGGGATGCGGCCCACATGATCGAGGTGAGCATGCGTCACGACGAGCGCATCTATTTTTTTCACATCATACGGAAACGGTCCGTACGCGCAGTCCTCGCAGAAGTCAGCGCCCTGCTCGATGCCGCAATCGATGAGCACGCTTCCTGTCGCTCCCTCGACGAGAAAATTGGAGCCGGTTACTTTACCCGCTCCGCCATAGAAACTGAGCCGCAATGCCATGAGTGAAATGTAGCATGGCGGGCGCACCAAGCACGAAAGAACCGCTCTCTAGAGAGCGGTTCTTTCGTGGAGCCATCCCCTTAAAGCAACTTAATTGTGCCAGGTGGGTGCCTGAATGGCGGCTCTCGGATCCCGTCACACTCGGAAGTGTGGCGGGTTCTACCAGGCCGCCTAAATACTAAGCTCCCGAGAATGTGGCAAGTTGCGTTTTTAAGAACAGCTCCGCTTCTGAGTATACGTCCTTTCCGGAAATGGGCTTGTGGAAAACGCGAAAGCGCCTCATATTGAAGGCCTTTTCTCTATCCGAGGATGCTTTTTATGTCGGAATCGTAGAGCGTGGCTTCGTGCGGGACGCGGTAATTAGTTATCTCTCCCGAGGCGAACCAGTGGGGTATCTCCATCGTCGCTTCTGCGACCGAACCGGAGGCGTGAATGAGATTTCTGATGGCACGATTGTCCGAATCCGCCATCTGATAGGAGTCGACGACGAAATCTCCGCGGATGGTACCGATGGAGGCGCTCCTCGGCTCCGTGCCGCCGGTAATCTTGCGTACGAGCTCGACCGCATGAGCCCCTTCCCACACCATCGCGATGACCGGACCGCTCGTCATGTATCTCTTCAGGCGCTCGACGACGAGATTCGCCACTTCGATAGGGTCGCTTGAAGGCGGCTTCTCCCCTTTTTTTGTATAGCTCTCGATGGCCTTCGTGCCGACGTTCTTCTTCCAATTCGGATCGAGCAGGTAGTGGCCTTCGATCATCGCCTCGGTCGGGACGAGCATCTTGAGCGCGACGAGCTTGAGCCCGAGGCGCTCGTAGCGCCCGATGATTTCTCCGATGAGCGCCCGCTGGATGCCGTCGGGCTTCACGATGACGAGCGTTTGTTCGGTTTTCGGATGTGCCATAGTAGTAAAAATGAAATCGCCAGCGGCGTTATGCGGTTATGATACGCGGCCCGTTCTCTTCTATCAAGATGGTGTGCTCGACGTGCGCGGAGCGCGAGCCGTCCTTAGTGCGGTACGTGTAGCCGTCCGGCGCAAGCACGACCGCCGCTTTGCCCGCCGTTGAAATAGGCTCCAGCGCAAGCACCATGCCCGCCGAAAGCAGCGGCCCCGTGCCGGGGCGGCCGAAGTTCGGAATGAACGGCTCCTCGTGGACGAGATCGCCCACCCCGTGCCCGCCGAGCTCTTTCACCACCTTGAAGCCCGCTTCTTCGATTTCTTTCTGAATGGCGTGCGAAATGTCGCCCATATGATTCCCGGGAACCGCCGCCTTGATACCGGCGGAAAGCGCGCGCTCGGTCGCAGCGATAAGTTTCTTCGACTCGTCGTCCACCGAGCCGACGGGAACGGTGATGGCCGCATCGACGATGATGCCGTTGTGCGTGAGGCCGAGATCGAGTCCGACGATGTCGCCCTCTTTCAGCGTCTTCGGAGATTCATTCGGGATGCCGTGCACGACCTCATCGTTTATAGAAACGCACAGCACCGCCGGGAAAGGCCGAGAGGCGCCCTCAGGCGTGTAGCCGAGGAAGCAAGGCTCGTCGCCGCCCTCGCGGATAAGTCGTTCTGCAAGATCATCGAGTTCTTCCGAAGTCACGCCGGGCGCGACTTTGCCGCGAAGCGCGCGAAGTACGGCGGCGAGACGCTTCCCCGCCTCGATGAGGTTTGCCCGCTCGCTATCGCTCTTAATCGTCATTTGATATTGAGCGCCGCGCCTATCTCAGCTGCGACCGCCTCACGCGACTGCTCGCCGTTTATCTCGATGAGCACGCCCGCCTTTCGAAACACGCCGATTGCCGGGTCCGTGCGCTCATGGTATTCCTTCAGGCGCTTATCAACCGCATGATCGTCAGCGCGGCTCTCGATCTCTCTCCGGAGCGCGAGACGGCGGTGCACCTCCTCATCGGATACTTTTAGGTTGAGGACGCGAAATGGCCGACCGAGCCACGTAAGTGCGTCGACGATAAGTTCCGCTTCAGGTACCGTCCGGCCGGCGCCATCAAACATAGCTCCTTCGTCGGATCCGATAGCGAAGAGCGCTTTGAGAAAGATGTACGCAGCGAGCCAGGGCGGCTGCAGCAGACCTGCGTCGTTCCCTTCCTTCACCTTCCGCCCGACCGGAGAGTCTTCGGCCGACATCGCCCGGAACTGTTCGCCAGGAGTGACGACTTTCCAGCCCGTTTTCTCCGCGAGGATTTTCGCCTGAGTTCCCTTCCCGCTTCCCGGCTTCCCTGCAAAAAATATCGTCTGTGTATCCATTCCCCTACTCTAGCACTGTTAGTATTCGCGAAGCGAGACCTGCGCATCAATCTTGCGAGCCAGGTCGAGCGTCACCTGCACCGCGATGAGGAGCGCCGTGCCGCCAAGGACGAGCGTCGTAACGCCGGTAATCCCCTGGATGATGGAGGGTGCCACGGCGAGGAGGCCGAGGAAGCAAGCGCCGGGAAGCGTGACACGGTTCACCACTTTGCCGATGTACTCTTCCGTCTCGCGGCCGGGACGAACGCCGGGGACGAAGGCGCCCGTCTTCTGGAGATTTTCGGCGACGCGATGCGGCTCAAAGGTAACGGCGGTGTAGAAGTACGTGAAGAGGACGACGAGAACGAAATAGACCGCGCCGTACTTCACCGGATTCGACAGGAAGGCCGTGTACCAGAGCGCGGCGCTTGAGGCGAAGGAAAGGTGGAGCGCCCCGAGCATCGAGAGCGCCATTTGAGGCAGAAGGAGGAGCGAAAGCGCGAAAATGATGGGGATGACGCCCGCCTGCAGGAGACGTATCGGAAGGTAGGTCGCCGCGCCCTGAGAGAGCGCTGCACCGCGCACCGCGCGCGCGTAGGCGATCGGTATCGAGCGCTCCGCGTCAGAGACGACCACGACCGCGTAAATCATTGTGAGCGCGAGGAATGTGAACGCGAGATAGGCGGGGATGCTGGCCGCCGTAGCCGCGAAGAGCGTCTGCGAGATGCTTGCGGGCACGCGAGCGAGGATGCCGGCGAGAATGATGAGCGAGATGCCGTTGCCGATGCCGAACTCGGTCACGAGCTCGCCGAGCCACATGAGGAGCATCGAGCCGGCGGCCACGAGCGCGATGTTTGCGATGAGCTCCGCCGTCCCCAGATGCCCGATGATGCCTTGATTCTCGAGCAAGAAAAGGAAGCCGATGCTTTGCAGCATGGCGATGGGGATCGTGAGGAGGCGGCTCCAGCCGATGAATTTCGCGCGACCCTCTTCCCCTTCCTCGAAGTACGCCTGCTTCACCTGCGGGAAGATGATGGTCCCGAGCTGCATGATGATCGATGCGGTGATGTAGGGGCCGACGCCGATCATGACAATCGAGAGTTGCGAGAGCCCGCCGCCCGAAAAGAGATTCAGGAGGCCGAAGAACTGATTGCTCGAAAAGAATGCGGCGAGCGCCGTCTTGTCGACGCCCGGAATCGGCACCGCCGCAAGAAGCCGGAAGAGCGCGAGGGCCCCGGCAAGGAAGAGGATGCGGGAACGGATTTCAGAGTCACCGAGAGCGAGTTTGAGCTTATGGAAGAAAGAATCAAGCATGGCCCGTCACACTAAACGACATCGCTTCGCTGTTCGCGTACCATTCGACCGCTTTATGTTGTTTTGTCATTATGGAATTCATTTTCATACTATACGCTTCTCTATGCCGTTTCAGTGTGTCGGGCATGGATAGTTCCGCCGGCCGCCTCTACGGCAGCGCGGGCAGCACCGGAGAGGTCGCAGCCCTTCACGACGAGAGCCTTCGAAAGAGAGCCTGTGCCGAGAATCTTTACCATCGGCGCGCGCCCCTTTGCGCGGCGCACGAGGCCTCGCGCGACAAGAGATGCCGGAGAGACAGTCTCGCCAGCTTTGTATGACGCCTCGATTGCGGCGAGGTTCACCGGAGAGACGGCGATGCGGTTGGTGCGGACGGTGCGCGCACGGTTCTTTCCATGGCCGCGAAGTTTCGGCATCTTCTTGATGAGATCGCGAGATTCCGGGCGCATCTTGTGGCCGGCGCGGGCAGTCTGCCCTTTGCCGCCACGGCCGGAGGTCTTGCCGCGCTTGCCGCCGCGACCGACGGGCGGATTCTTCTTGTGCTTCGTGCGCGGAGAAAGGAGATGGAGTTGCATGTTAGATTTCGTTACGAGCAAAGCGAGTTAGGAAATCTTACACCCCGCTCCACTTTTGCGGAACAGTCGCTCCCAAAAACTTGTCTTGCAGACAAGTTTTTATTTCCAAAAGCGATTTTAAGATGAGTAGTCATGTTTGTTTTGTTTCGTTTTGCAAAAGTGGGGCTGGGGTCAGGTGAAATATAGTCGCTCCGCTTCTTATTTCACTCTGAGCTTTTTCAAAGCCGCAACCGTCGCGCGCGCGATCGTGAGTTTATTCTTCGAGCGCGAGTGGATCTTCGTCACGACGTCCGTCACGCCCGCCAAATCAAGCACGGTGCGCATAGCCGAACCGGCAACGAGGCCGCGTCCCTCCGACGGGATGATTTCTACGGTAGAAGAAGCGTATTTCGTCGACACTTGGTGCGGTATCGAGCCCGAGGCCGTGCGCGGGACGATGAAGAGATGCTTCTTCGCATCGCGCGTCGCTTTGTCTATTGCAAGCGCGGTATCGACACCCTTCCCGAGTCCGACGCCGACGCGGCCCTTGCGGTCACCGATGATGACGACGAGACTGAAATTGAAACGGCGGCCGCCGGCCATGACGCGCGCTACGCGGCGCGCATCAATGGTGACCTGATCGAACTCGCCGCGCTCCCGCGGGGCGCGCGGGCGGCCGCCGCCGCGCGGGCCGCGTCCGCGAAGCGATCCGCGACCGCCGCGCGACGGAGCCGCCGGTGCCGCTTCAGGAACGGCCGCCTCGGGCGCCGCCGCGCTTTCGATATCCTGCACGATCTCCGGTTCAATCGGTGTGGTAGTCATACCCGTCACACTAAAAGACGTTATTCGCCTTTTTGCTTATAAGATTGCGTACCATACCGAGCGACTGTAGCGCATCGTGATTCACTGCACAATGTTCAGCAACCTGCAGCAGGGTGCTGAACAACGCCTTTGTAGTGTGTCGGGTCATAGGTATTAAAATGCGAGTCCGCCCGCGCGCGCGGCATCCGCGAGCGCCTTCACCTGGCCGCCGTAGCGGTAGCCACCGCGATCAAACACGACCGCAGTGATGCCCGCCTTCTTCGCCTTCTCGGCGATCGCTGCGCCGACGGAAGTCGCTTGCACCGACTGCGGGCCTTTGAATTCGCGGCCGTGCGCGGCCGCGACCGTCTTCCCCGCTGCATCGTCGATGAGCTGCGCCGAAACGAAGCGATTGCTCCGGAAGACGGCGAGGCGCGGGCGCTCTGCGGTACCTTTCACCGTCGCGCGTATGCGCGCGTGGCGGCGCTTGCGGAGTTCACTGTTTGTTTTCGGTGCGTGTTTCATGTTAGGTTTCGTTATGAGCAAAGCGAATTAGGAAACCTTACACCCTGTTAAATGCGTTGCGGAGCAACGCCCCCGCTTCGCGGGATTTAACAGGGTAAGGAAAATGTAATTCATTTCATTCATAACAATTTCTAAACGGCCTTTTTGCCCTGCTTGCGGCGGACGACTTCACCTTCGTAGCGGATGCCTTTCCCGAGATACGGCTCAGGCGGCTTCACGCTGCGGACGTTCGCCGCGAACTGTCCGAGCGATTCTTTGTTTGCGCTCTCGAGCTTGATGACGTTCTTCTCGACCGACGCCGAGATGTCGTCCGGAATCTTGAGTGCGACGGTGTGCGAGAAGCCCACCGTGAGGACGATGTCCTTCCCTTTGACCTCGACTTTGTAGCCGACGCCCTCGAGGATGAGCTTCTTCACGTAGAGATGCTCCACACCCTGGGCCATGTTCTTCACATGCGAAGCAAAGGTGCCGATGAGCGTTGTGCCGATGCGAGAGTGATCTTTCGAGGTAATGGAAACGCCCGCCGGCTCGACCGCGATGTTGATTGACGGATGCACACGCTTCGTAAGCGTGCCTTTCGGACCTTTCACGGTGAGTACGCCCTGCGCCACCGAGACTTCGGCCTTTCCTATCGTTATCGCTTTTTTGGCAAGTCGGCTCATGCTAGATTTTGTTACAAGCGAAGCGAGTTAGAAAATCTTGCACCCTGTTAAATTGCGGCTTCGCTGCACCCGCGTGGAACGCGGGATTTAACAGGGTAAGGAAAATGTAATTCATTTCATTCATAACATTTTCCTTACCAAATTTCAAACAGCTCTTCGCCGCCGAAGCGATTCTTGCGCGCCTCCGCGTCCGAAATGATGCCCGCCGAAGAAGAAAGGATGCGCGCGCCCGTGCCACCCTTCACCCGGTGTGCGGCCGTAAACGGCGAGTAGAGCCGGCGGCCAGGCTTCGAGATCCGCTTCACGCCGCGCAGGTGCGCATGCCCGTGCTCGTCGTACGCGAGCGCTACGACAAGCGTCTTCTTCATCTCCTCCCCTTCTTTCGTTTTCACCTCCACGTGCGTGAGGAATCCGAGCTCTTTGAGCTTCTTCGCAATCGCCGTGAGATGCGCCGAGTAAGCAACCGCCACTTCACTCTTGCCGATTGCCGCGGCATTCTGAAGACGAATGATAAAATCGCCGACGCGGTCGGTTACCATGATGCTTTCTTAACGCCCGGAATCTTGCCCTCGCGCGCGAGCTCGCGGAACTGGATGCGGGAGATGCCAAACGTCCGCATGTAGCCGCGCGAGCGGCCGCTTATCGCGCAGCGGTTCTTGAGGCGAACCGGCGAGGAATTTCTCGGGAGCTTCTGGAGGCCTTCGGCGTCGCCAGCCAATTTCAAAGCCGCACGCTTCGCGGCGTACTTCTTCACGAGTTTCGCCTTCTTGGCGTACCGTGCGAGCTGGGACTTTTTTGCCATAAGTAAACTTGCTACCTGCGCTCGGTCGGAAAAGCGAAGGAAGACCTTCGCTTTTCACTCCCTTCGCTGGGCAGTAAAAAATTAAAGCTCCGGAAGAGCGTGCGCATACCTTATCAGCGTTTTACGCTCGAGTCAACGACAAGCGGCATGCCGAGATGGCGGAAAAACGCCTCGGCTTCGGCTTTCGACTTCGTCGTCGTGACGATGGTGACGGCAAGGCCGAAGACGTCCTTCAGATCCTCGTCGTTCGTTTCCGGGAAGATGGTGTTTTCCTTGATCCCGACGGTGAGATTGCCCATGTCATCGATCGCAGAGGCTTTCAGGCCGCGGAAGTCGCGCGTGCGCGGGAGCGCGATGTGGATCAGCTTGTCGATGAAATCGTACATGCGCGCGCCACGGAGCGTCACCTGGTAACCGACGGTGTCGCCCTCGCGCACTTTGAAGGACGCGATCGAGAGCCGGGCCGGGCGGGCGCTCGGCTTCTGTCCCGTAATTTTCGCGAGACGGTCTTCGATGATCTCGAGCTGCTTCTTGTCGCGCTTTTTGCCGACGCCGGAAGAGACGACGATCTTCTGGATGCGCGGACCCTGCATAGCGCTCGTGTAGCCGAACGTCTCCGCGAGCGCGAGGTAGGCCGACTGCTGACGTTGTTTAGTAATAGACATAATTATTTTTCGACGCGCGCGACATTCGATGCGTCGATTGCACGCGGACGCTCGACGATGCGGCCCGTCTGGCCTGCGCGGCCCTTGGTGTGGCGCTTGTAGAGCGCGACGCCCTCCACGACGACTTTATTCTCTCGCGGGAGCGCACGGACGATCGGGCCCTTCTTGCCCTTGTCCTTGCCCGCGATTATTTTGACGATGTCTCCTTTTTTGACGTGCATGGCTAGTGTTTGTTAGCGAGTAATCGAGCGTTACAAACACTCCACCCTGTTAAATGCGCTGTGAATACAGCGCCCCCGCTTCGCGGGATTTAACAGGGTCAAGAAATTGTAATTCACGTTGTTCATAACAATTTCTAGACGACTTCGGGAGCGAGAGAGACGATCGAGTGCCAGCCCATCTCGGAGAGCTCGCGCGGCACCGGGCCGAAGATGCGGTTGCCTTTCGGCGCCATTTCCTTGCCCTGCTTCTCGATGAGCACGACCGCATTCTCATCGAAGCGGATGTAGGAGCCGTCTTTGCGGCCAAACGGCTTGGTCTGACGCACGACGACCGCGCGATAGATATCCTTCTTCTTCACTGCCTTTCGCGGCTCGGCGGTCTGCACGGAAATCACGACGACGTCCCCGATGGCCGCGTAGCGGCGGTGGCTGCCGCCGAGCACCTTGAAAATCCGGGCGACCTTTCCGCCGGAATTATCCGCAACCATGACGATGGATCGGGGCTGCAGCATATTAGTCGTTGGCTCCGCCAGACACCGTCTTTGCGGGGTCGATGGCGAAACGCTTCATCTTCGAAATCGGGCGGGTCGCCACGATGGTGACCGTGTCCCCCACTTTCGCGGTATTGCCCGGATCGTGCGCGAGGAATTTCTTCGAGCGGACGAAATACTTCTTGTACTTCGCATTCTTCACGTAGCGGTCGACCTTCACCGTGGCCGTGTCTTTCATCGCCGCTTTCACGACGACGCCGACGAATGATTGGGGACGAATGGTCTTCTGTTCCATAACAGTTATGCGGCGAGTGCGCGGGCGCGCTGCTCGGTGAGCACGCGGGCGATCTTTGCGCGAAGCTTCTTCGGCGCATTCGAGTCCTTGGCGCGGGCGCCGGCAGCTGAAAAGCGCTCGGTGCGGAGTTCCGCACGCGTGTCAGCAAGGAGCTTCGCGAGCTCCGCTTCGGTCTTCGTCGTCATTGAGTCTTTTTTTGTCATGTTAGGTTTCGTTATGAGCGAAGCGAATTAGGAAACCTTACACCCTGTTAAATGCGTTGCCAAGCAACGCCCCGCTCCGCGGGATTTAACAGGGTTAAGGAAAAAGTAATTCATTTCATTCATAACATTTTCCTTAACGCGCGATAATCGACGTATTCACCGGCAATTTCATGCCGGCCTGGCGCAGGTGCGCGCGGGCGATGGTCTCCGGCACGCCGTCGAGCTCAAAAAGCACGCGGCCCGGACGCACTTCAAAAACGTAGTGCTTCGGATCGCCCTTACCGCTGCCCATGCCCACTTCCGCCGGCTTCGCCGTCACAGGGCGATCCGGGAAAATGCGGATCCACATCTTCCCTGTCTTCGCGGTCGCGCGTGCGAGCACTTTGCGCGCCGATTCGATCTGATTGCTCGTCACGCGCGCATGCGTGAGCGCCTTCAAAGCAAAAGAGCCGAAGACGATCGTCGTGCCGCGCGTTTCCGGACGCGAAAGGCGCTTCTCGCTCTTGCGCTGCGTCTGCCACTTGCGGTGCTTTACTTTTTTGGGGAACAACATAAGCGTTTTCTTAGCGAGTCAGCGAGCTTAGCAAACGCTTACCCCGCCCTACTTTTGCCGCAACGATTGTCTCAAAAACTTGTCGGCTCGACAAGTTTTTCTCTGCAGAAGTGATGGTGGTTTGGAAGTTCATAGTATTTCGGTTTCGGTCTGCAAAAGTAGGGCTGGGGTGCTCGCAAATCATAGTCGCTCCGCTCCTTGATTTGCGACACGCACCGACGTCTTCTTGTCCTGATACACATTGCCGCGGTAGATCCAGACTTTGATGCCGATCACGCCGTAGGGCAGGTACGCCTGCTCATGCGCAAAGTCGATGTCGGCGCGGAAGGTCTGGAGCGGGATGCGGCCTTTCTTCGCCTCCTCTTTGCGGCTCATCTCCGCGCCGCCGAGGCGGCCGGAGAGTGCGATGCGCACGCCCTCGACCTCGCGGGCGGCGATGACCTTCTCCACCGTCTGCTTCAGCACGCGGCGAAACGGCATGCGCTTCTCGAGACCTTCCGCGATCATATACGCGACGACTGCCGCATCCGTCTCCGGCTGTCGCACTTCATTTATGTCGAACTTCACCTGCTTGCCGGCGGGGAGCGCATGGCCGGATGCTTTGCGGACGACGTCGGTCAATTCCTTGCGGAGCTTGACCGCGTTCTCGCCCGAGCGGCCGATGACGAGCCCCGGGCGCGCCGTGGAAAGGATGACGCGCAGCTCGTTTGCCGAACGCTCGATTTCGATGCCGCTCGTGTAGGTGCCGCGCAGGCGCTTGGTGAGGAAGCGGCGAATTGCCTCATCAACTTTGATGTTTTCGCGGTACGTCTTCTTGTCGCCGGCAAACCAGCGGCTCTTCCAGTCCCGGATGATGCCGAGGCGGTGCGCGTAGGGATGTACGAT